>JAPPQJ010000028.1 GCA_028817015.1 Gammaproteobacteria bacterium | reverse complement strand
GAAAAGCGCGGGCGGCCGGGGTGTTGCGACCCCGCACGCGCGCCCCCCCCCCCCCCGCGGCCGGGCGGGGGGGGGGCGGGGCGGCGGGGGGGGGGGGGGGGGGGGGGGGGGGCAGGTGATGGATGCGTTAAAGTTCATGGTGCGCCTGGCCTCTCGCCGAGAATGCGGCGTTGTGTTTGGCGCGGAATTTTGCCCAAGCGGGGCCGGCAATGCAAGGCGCGTTTGCGCCGGCCGGCCGCCATGTCGCGGCGGATGCGCGCGGTCGAACTTGTATGCGCTGAAGTCACCGGTATCTGGCACTTAACCGTCCCAGCAAAGATCGTTCGGGGATGGGTCGCGATTTGTCATAACCGTCGAGTCGCAAGTATTCATTGCCGATGTGAAACGAATAACTGCCGGGGAACAACGCATCGACATCGCCGTCGAATTGTTCCAACAGCATGCGTTGCCATTGCCTGCGCGGGAAAGCCAAATACGGCGAGAACACGCGGTACGGCTTGGCCAACTTCAGTAACCCGTAATGCTCCAGGGCGCGAGTGAAACCGCACGGTCCGCCGGCCTCGCCCCAGCCGGTGTATTCCCTGCCGCGCCGCAGCAGGATGCGTTTCAGTTTGAGAAAGCGGCTGCCCGGAGAATCGTACGCCACGAAGCGATTGGGATGCGCGCAACGCTCGCGCATGTGGCGGCAAAACGCATGCCCGGCCGGGAACGACAGGATATCGATGTGGCAATGGCCGCTTCCGCGTTCGCCGCTGCCCGGCACGATGTTTTTGTCGCCGCCGAACACCAACCGGTCGTCGAACATAAACGGCTTCAAGCAGACGACATCCATGTCCACCCACCAGCCGCCGAGCCGCTCCAGCAACGCCCACCGAAACCAGTCGCTGAAAATCGCGTAGGTGCCCCTGCGGTGCATAAACACTTCGCGCTGCGGAATGATGGCGCCGGCGTCCATCACGCGCGCGCCGGCCGGCACGCCGGCCAGTTCACCGTAACGATACAGGTGAAATTCATGGCCGTGGTGAAGGAAGGAAGATACGCACAGTTGCTCGATGGGCGACAAACGCTCGCCGACCCACAGCGATTGAACCGGCGGCGGATTAACGGGGGGCGGCGTCACATCTCATCGAGCAGCGACTCGATGTAGGCCAGGCGGCTGGCCACCTCCTCGTGCAGGCGTTGCACTTCCTCCTTGACCAGTTTGGCGTGCGCCACGCTCGAGCCCCTGGCCTCGATCACCTTCTCCAGTTCGCGCACCGCCTTTTGCACGAACGGCGAAATTTCGTAAATCACCTCGGTCTTGCGGGTGCCGCTGTCGGCGATGACGGTCTTGGCCGCGCGGCCAAAACGGAAGCGCTTGCTGGCCGGCAGCAGCGAGCCTTTCTTGCGCTTATAGACGATGCGCAGGATGTCGGTGTTGTTGATGGTGTTCAGCGAAAACCGCTGGATTTCTCCGGGGTTGTTGATTCCCATTTCGGTGAGAGTCGGATAAGTGGGCGTGGTCGGCATGGCGGTCTCCCGGTCATTGAATCCAAGATGTGAAGTGAAACACGGGGCGGCTAAGCGCAGCGGGCGGCGGAATCACCGTCGCGCCGATGCAGTTTAAGGTTGAGCATGCGCAAGGTGGCTTCGATGCCGGCGAACACCTGGTTGGCGTTGACGCCGCGGGTGCGCACATTGCGCGCCCCGTCGCGCCAGGTAATCGAGCATTCCACCAGCGCGCTGGCGGTGCCGCCTTTGGGGATGCGAATTTGGTAGTCGAGCAGTTCCGGGAAGTCCAAATCCTTCGGCTCGAGGATGTTGCGCATGGCGGCGATGAAGGCGTCGAAGCCGCCGTTGCCGGCGCCGGTGGATTTGTGGATTGCATCGTAGAGCCGCACGCGGATGCTGACAATCGAGTCGACATCGAGGCCGCTGGTAATCGAGCAGTTGAGCAGTTCCAGGTGGCGGTCGCCTTTGCTTTCCAGCACATCGGCGATGATGAACGGCAGATCCTCGGGGGTGATGGCGGCTTTTGAGTCGCCCAACTTGACGATGCGCTTCAACACCTTGGCGCGGTCCTCGGCGGACAAACTGATGCCCAGCGCCTCGAGGTTTTTTTCCAGCGACGCCTTGCCGCTCATCTTGCCCAACGCATAGGAGTGCGAGCGGTTGAAGCGCCGCGGACTAAGCGCGGTTTGATACAGCCCGCCCTTGCTGTCGCCGTCGGCGTGGATGCCGGCGGTCTGGGTGAACACATCGGCGCCGATGATGGGCGCGTTGTCAGCCACCCGCTTGCCGGAGAAGTTTTCCACCATGCGGCTTAAGGTGTAGATCTTGGTCTCGTCTATGGACAGTTGCGCGTCCATCTTGTCGCGCAATGCCAGGCAGACTTCGGCCAGCGAGGCGTTGCCGGCGCGCTCGCCCAGGCAGTTGACCGTGCAGTGCACCGTGGACACCCCGGCGGCCACCGCGGCCATGCAGTTGGCGGTGGCCAGGCCGTAGTCGTTGTGCGGGTGGAAATCAAACCGGCAATCCGGGAAGCGCGCGCGCATGTCGGCGAGGCTGTCGCGCACTTCATCCGGCGACATCACGCCGAGGGTGTCCGGCAGCATGTAGTGGTCAATCGGCATGGACTGCAGGCGCTCCATCATCGCAAACACATAATCGCGGCTGTCGGCGTAGCCGTTCGACCAGTCTTCAAGGTAGGCGTTGACCCGCAGGCCCCGCTCGCGCGCGTAGTCGACGGTCCGCTCGATGCCCGCGAGGTGCTGCTTCAATGTCTTGCCCAACTGCTCGCGGCAGTGCTTTTCACTGCCCTTGGTGAGCAAGTTAAGGGTCGCGCCGCCGGCGCTGCGAATCCAATCGACGCTGCGCCGGTGGTCGATGAAGCCCAGCACTTCCACGCGCTCCAGGCAGCCGGCCGCCGCCGCCCAGTCGTTGATGCACACCAGCGCCTCGCGCTCGCCTTCGGAAACCCCCGCCGAGGCCACCTCGATGCGGTCCACCTTGAGCGAGTCCAGCAGCGCCTTGGCGATGCTGACCTTCTCGGCCTGGGAAAACGACACCCCCTGGGTCTGCTCGCCATCGCGCAGGGTGACATCCATCAATTTAACTCGCGGGCCCGCCATTATGAATCGCTTTGGGATGGTTGCAGAAAAAGTGGGAAACTGGGCAACTGGGCAAATGAAGCGTTCGCAAACGCCGCGCAATATACCCGTTTTTCGCTTGTTTTTCAATCAACCGGGCGCCGGGGTGCCTTCGGCATAACCCCCGCCGCGCCGCTTGTGATAGACTGGAAACCGTCCGCCTGACCGTGCCGACCGATATGCCGCGAAAAACAACCGGGCGCCCCGGCGCCATCGCCCTGTGCCTGAGCGCCATCGCGCTGGCGTTGGCCGGCGGCCCGGCGGCGGCCAGAGACTACGAGGTCGAGATTATCGTCTTTGACCGCCTCAACAGGGATGTCGCCGTGCACGAGCAGTGGAATTTTTCATCGGCGCGCATCGCCGCGCGCCTGGATGAGATGGAAATGTTAGCCGCCAAAGCGTCCTCGCGCCAAACTTCCGAGCAACTGGCCGGGCTGGAGTCGGTGCGCCGCAGGCTGGCGGAATCCAACTACCGCATCTTGGACACCGCGCGGTGGCGGCAGCCGGCCGCCTTCTACCCCAATGCGCCATTGATCCGGCTGGGCGGCCCCGGCAGCGCGCTGGCCGCCGGGTTCATCCGGGTTTACCGGACTTCCCTGATCTACGCCGACCTCAACCTGCAACTCTCGCCGCCGGTGCCGGACGCTCAAGGCGCGCCGGCGGCGGCCTGGCCGCCGCACTATTTCATCGCCGAAAAACGCCGGCTGAAATTCAAGCAAATTCACTACTTCGACCACCCGCTGTTCGGCGCCATCCTGCGGGTCTGGCCGGTCAATGTCGCCGCTGTGCAGGCGGATGACCAGGGAGTCGACGGGCCCGCGCCTCCCTGACCGTCGAGGCGTCGAGGCCCGCCGCCGCCGTCACAGGTTCGCAATGATGGCCAACGCTTTGCCGGCGCCCGCTTCGAGGTGTCCGGCGATTTCCCCCATGTCGATTGTGCCCCGGCCGCGCCCGGCCGCGGGGTTGACCACGATGGCGATGGTCGCATATTCGATGTCCAATTCCCTGGCCAGCGCCGCTTCCGGCATGCCGGTCATGCCGACGATGTCGGCTCCGGCGCGCTCCAGGCGGTCGATTTCAGCGGCGCTTTCCAGGCGCGGGCCCTGGGTCACCGCATACACCGCCGCGGGCGCCGCGTGGACCCCGGCCTGGTTGGCCGCCGCCATGATTTGCCCGCGCAACGCCTCGCTGTAAGGCCGGGAAAAATCGATATGCTTAAGCCCGCCCGGCTCCCCGGGCTGACCGTCGAAAAAGGTGTGCGCCCTGCCCCAGGTATAGTCGATGATCTGGTTCGGGATGACGATGCGGGATACGGCGAGACCGGCGTCGATGGCCCCGACCGCGGCGAAGGCGATGATGCGCTCCACGCCGGCATCCTTAAGCGCCCAGATATTGGCGCGGTAGTTAATGCGGTGGGGCGGGATGCGGTGTTCAGCCCCGTGGCGTCGCAGGAACACCCAATCGCGCCCGGCCAAGCGGCCAAACGCCGGCGCATCGGACACCTCGCCGAACGGCGTGGCCTTGTTTTCGCGGCGCCAAGCCTCAAAGCCGGGCAGGCGCTGAAAACCGGAGCCGCCGATTATCGCGGTGCGCGGGCCGCCGCTCACGACCGCCCCTGCTCCCGGTCCCGGCGCGCCGGCAGTTGCTGCAGATACCTTGCGTAGGGGGTTTGTCCGGCCGCTGCGGCCAGTTCCAGGAGTTGCTCATCGCCGATGAAGTTCATCCGCCAGGCGCTTTCCTCGGGGCAGCCGATGCGGGCGGCCTGGCGTTGCTGGGCGGTTTTGACCGAACGGGCGGCGGCCAGCAGCGAATCGGGGCCGGTGATGCGCAGGCATTTGACCGCGCGGCTCAACACCTCGACCCGCAATTTCCCCTCGCTGAGGTAGGTGCGGTTCAAGCCCGCGAGATCGGGGCGGTTGCGCGCCGACGGGGGCAGCGCGCGCGCGCGCTCGGCCACCGTACTGTCGTAGAAATACAGGCCGGCGTCCGCACAACCGGGGGCAAGGTCGGCCGGCTCTTCTCCGGGGCGGGTCGCGGGGGCGGCGGCATCGCCGGGGGCCTGCCGGCGTTGTACGGGGTCGACCCGGCAGGCCAGAATGCGCGCGCCGGTTTTCATCTCGGCGGCCTTTTTCAAGCGGGCCGGCCACCCGCGGCCATAGCAAATGCGGTCGCCCAGGGCCAGCGCCACCGGGCGGCGGCCGGTGAATTCGGCGCCCACCACCAACGCCTGCGCCACACCGTCGAGCGCTGCAATCGCATACGACAGGCTCATTCCCCACTGCTCGCCGCCGCCGAGGAGTTGCTGAAAGTATGGCGCATCGCGCGGCGCGGCGACCACTAAGACGCGCCGAATTCCGGCCAGCAGCAGCGCCGACAGCGGGTAGTAGATGAGCGGTTTGTCGTATACCGGCAGGAGCGGCCCGGCCAGCGCGGCGGTGGCCGGCCACAGGCGCGAGGGGCCGCCGCCGGCCACCACAATCCCCCTCACGACGCCCCGCCGCCGCGGACGTTGCCGGTTCGGTCGGGCGCCTGCAGCAAGGCGCTCACATAGCCTCCCACGCCCTGCGGCACATCGAGGAATGGCGCGCCATAACCGGCGGCGCGCAGTTGCCGCAAGTCGGCGCAGGTGTAACTTTGATATTTGCCGCGCAGCGTCTCGGGCATCGGGATGTAAGCGATTTGGCCGCCGCGGCGCGCCTGTTCCAGGGTGATTTCGGTTTCCCGCCGATGGCGGCGGCAGGCGTTGATCACGGCCACCGCGACCCGGTTAAAACTGCAACTGCACCCGCTGCCGACATTGTAGATGCCGCTGACAGCCGGGTTGTCGAGCAAAAACAAATTAACCGCGACCACATCCTCGACCGAGACGAAATCGCGCTGCTGCTCGCCGTCCGCGTAGCCGTCGCTTCCTTCAAACAATCTCACCCGGCCGTGCGCCATATACTGATTAAAAAAATGCCACGCCACCGAGGCCATTCGCCCCTTGTGCCGCTCGCGGCGGCCATACACGTTGAAATAGCGCAGGCCAACGCACTGAAACTGCGGGGGCCGCGCCACCGGCTGGCGTCTGACGAATTGATCGAACAGCAGTTTCGACCAGGCGTAGGCGTTCAGCGCCGACTCGTTGCGCGGCGTTTCGGCGAACCGGGTTCCATGACCGTATACCGAGGCCGAAGAAGCGTAGATATATTGCGCCCGGCGCTGCGCGCAGAAATAATACAGGGCCCTGGAATAGGCGTAGTTGTTGTCGAGCACATATTTGCCGTCGGTGGCCATGGTGTCGGTGCACGCGCCCTGGTGGAGGACCGCGGAAACCCGCTGCAACGACGGGTCGGGCCGCTCGCTGCGGATGGCGTCCAGAAACTCGGCCTTGTCCATGTAGTCGCCGATCTGGAGGTCGAACAGGTTGCGCGCTTTGGCGGCGTCGGTCACATCATCCACCACCAGAATGTCGCGCACCCCGCGCCGGTTCAACGCGCTGACCAGGTTGGAGCCGATGAATCCGGCGCCGCCGGTAACCACGATCATGGCCGCTGGTCGCGCTCCAACGCGGCTTTCAATTCGTCTCTGCCGGCGGCGGCAGTGCCCACCTTGGACACCACCACGCCGGCCGCGCCGTTGGCCAACGCCAGCGCCGCGTGGTCGTCGAGCCCGGCCGCCACCGCCATTGCCATCACCGCGATCACCGTGTCGCCGGCGCCGCTGACATCATAGACTTCCCTGGCCCGGGCCGGACGGCGAATGGCCTCGCGCCCCGGCGAGAACAGCGCCATGCCGCGGTCGCTCAAGGTGACCAGCAACCGTTTCAAGTCGTGCTCGCGCATCAACGCCTCGGCCCTGGCCCGCAGGTCTTCATCGTCGGCCACCGCACCGGCCACCCGCTCGAACTCGGCGAGATTCGGGGTCACCATCGCCGCGCCCCGGTAGCGGGTGAAATCGGCGCCCTTCGGGTCAACCAGCACCGGGATGTGGTGGGCCGCCGCCATCTCAATGAGGCGCGCGCTGTGGGCCAGGCCGCCTTTGCCGTAATCCGACAGCACCACCGCCTGGTGGCGCGGCAGTTGCTCGGCAAACCGGGTCATGGCTGCATCCAGCGCCGGCGCCCCCGGCGGGGCTTCGAAATCGGCGCGCAGCAACTGCTGGTTGCGGGCGATGGCGCGCAGTTTAACCGTGGTCTGCCCGCCGGGGTCGGTCACCAGTTGAGGGTCGATGCCCGCACCGGCGGCGAGGCCGGCAAGGCGGCGCCCGGCTTCATCGTCGCCGACCACCGACAGCAGCGTGCAACGGCCGCCGAGCGAGGTGATGTTGGCGGCGACATTGCCGGCCCCGCCGAGCCGCTCGTCGTGGTGCTGGACGATCACCACCGGCACCGGCGCTTCCGGAGAGATGCGGTCAACGCGGCCAAACCAGTAGCGGTCAAGCATCGAGTCTCCGGCCACTAATACCGCGCACGCGGACAGTTGGTCGAGGTCAGCGGCGGCCGATTCCATAGTAAACCAGGCCGGCGTTGCGCATCACGGCGGGGTCATAGATGTTGCGCCCGTCAACCACCACATCGCCGCGCATCGCGGCCGCGATGTGGCCCGGGTCAACGGCCCGGAACATGCGCCACTCGGTGACTACGATCAGGCCGTCAACGCCGCTTAGCGCTTCATACGGGTCGGCGCACAGCAGTTCCAGGTCGCTGCGCTCGCCGTAAATGCGGCGCGCCTGGTCGCCGGCCACCGGGTCGAAGGCGCGCACCGCGGCGCCGCGCTCCCACAACATTTCCAGCACCACGCGGCTCGGCGCCGCGCGCATGTCGTCGGTACCCGGCTTGAACGCCAGCCCCCACAGCGCGAAACGTCTCCCGGACAGGTCGGCGCCGAAGTGATCGACTATTTTTTCCACCACCGCGCGCTTCTGCCCCGCGTTGACCGCTTCCACCGCCTCTAAAATGCGCGCCGGGTAGCCGGCCTCGGCGGCGGTGCGGATCAGCGCTTGCAGGTCCTTGGGCAGGCACGAGCCGCCGTAGCCGCAGCCGGGGTAGATGAACGAATAGCCGATGCGCGGGTCGGCGCCGATGCCGAGCCGGACCGACTCGATGTCGGCGCCCAGCCGCTCGGCCAGGTTGGACATCTCGTTCATGCACGAAATCCGCGCCGCCAGCATCGCGTTGGCGGCATACTTGGTCAGTTCGGCGGAGGCGATATCCATCGCGATCACGCGCTCATGGTTGCGGTTGAACGGGGCGTATAGTTCGCGCATGACGGCCATCGCCCGCTCATCCCGGGCGCCGATGATGATGCGGTCGGGCTTCATGCAATCGTTGACCGCGGCCCCTTGCTTGAGGAATTCGGGGTTGGCGACCACGCTGAACGGGACAGCGCCGCCGCGCGCCTTGAGCGCGCCGTCGATGGCCGCCTCGATGCGTTGCGCGGTGCCCACCGGCACCGTGGATTTGTTGACCACCACACGATAGTCGCCGATGTGCTCGCCGATGGATTGCGCCACCGCCAGCACATGGCGCAAATCGGCCGAGCCGTCCTCGCCCGGCGGCGTGCCAACGGCGATGAAAATCACCTCGCCGTGGCCGACGCCGCGCGCGATGTCGGTGGTAAAGCCCAGTTGCCCGGACGCGGTGTTCTTGCCGACCAGATCATCCAGGCCGGGCTCGAAAATCGGCAGGCGCCCGGCCAGCAGGCCGTCTATTTTGGGCGCATCGTGGTCAACGCAGATGACGCTGTTGCCCATTTCCGCGAGGCAGGCGCCGGTGACCAGCCCGACATATCCTGTGCCGACGACGGTGATGTTCATCCGCTTGGTGCGCCGCTTGTTTGGAGTGGGCTGGGCCGGCGGCCGTCGCGGCTACAGCGCCGTTCCGACCCCGGCGCGGCGGCGCGGCGGTTTGCCGCGGTGCAGCGTGACTTGCTTTTGCACCGTGCCCCAACTCTTGCATCCGGGGCACTGCCAGTGCAGCGAACTGCCGTGGAAGCCGCAGTTGTGGCAGTGGTATCCGGAGTCCTGCCCGACCACTTGCGACAGCAGGTCGGCGAGCACCGTGAAGTCCTTTTTCTCGCGCTCCGAGCGGTTGTTTGCGGCGCGCGATTTAATCAACTCGCACAGCCCTTCCAAGCTCGGCCGCCTCCTCACCAGGTCGAGCAGCAGCGCCTGGCTGGTTTCGCTTTCCTCTTCCTGCTTCACCAGTTCGATGAGCGTGGCCATAATGCGCGGGTCGGAGTTGTTGTTGACCACTTCCTCGAGAAACCGCCGGTAGTTTTTTTTGTCGCCGAGCGCCGCGTAACTGTTGGCCAGGTGGTCGACCACTTCGCCGAGCGCTTGCGGCGCCCAGTGCTCCAACCCGCGCCAGATGGCGATGGCGTTGGCGTGATTACCCCGCATGGATGCCAGCCGCCCGGACTGGATGACCGCGCGAACACAGCGCGGGTTGTACCGGAAGGCGGATTCCAGGTGGCGCTCGGCGCTCTCGTTCTTGCCGTCGGCGATCGCCTGTTCAGCCAGTTCGCAGCAATACTGGGCCAGTGATTCCGACAAATCAAGGCCTGAGGCGCGGGTCAACTCCTCGGCGATCAGGATGGCGTCGCCCCACTCTTTTTCCTGGTCGTAGATTTGCAGCAGGAAACGGCCCGCCTGCTCGCTATGCTCCGGCACCTGGCGCAATTCCTGGAACAGGTCTTCGGCGCGGTCAAACAGCCCGGCCTTGAAATAATCCTGGGCCAACTCGAACAGCGCCAGGGTGCGCAACTCGTCTTCCAGGTCGGTGCGCGCGGCCAAATTGCGGTGAATGCGCGTGGCCCTCTCGATTTCACCGCGGCGGCGGAACAGGTTGCCGAGCGCCAGGTGCATTTCCACCGTTTCGCTGTCCATTTCAACCGCTTCCAGAAACACTCGCAGCGCTTTGTCGGGCTGCTCGTTGAGCAGGAAGCCCAGCCCCTTGAAATAGGTTTCGGGAAGTTTCTTGTGCTTCACCGCCGCGCTTCGTTCGCGCTTGGCCATCACCCAGCCGCTGGCGGCGGCGGTGGGCAGCAACAACAGCAACCAGAACGGGTCCATCACCTTGTCGAAGAATGCGCGGGCCGCGGGATGCGGAGTCGATGCGCGGTTGAGCCGTGCAACAGCCGAATACCCGAACGCGGTTCGCTCAGGAGCCGGCGGCGGCGCGTTGCAGGGCGCGCGCCTGGCGCTGCGCCCGGGACAGTCTGCGGCGCGCGCCCAGCACCCTCGGCAACGTCGCCAGGCAGCCGACCACCAGGCCCAGGGCGAAAGTGATGAACAGGAGCAGCGGCAACTGAACCTGGAAATCCACGCCGAAATAATAGTCGATGCCGACGGCCCGCTGGTTCCGATAACTAAAGGTCAGCCCGAACAGCGCAACTACCGCCACGAACACGACATAGAGCATTTTCTTCACCGCTTGCCCTCCACCCCCTGGTTAACCCTCTGGCGCAGTCTCGCCCCCGGCTTGAAGTGGGGCACATATTTTTCCGGCACCTGCACCTCTTCGCCGGTCTTCGGGTTGCGCGCGGTACGCGGCGGCCGGTGGCGCAGGCTCAAACTGCCGAAACCGCGGATTTCGATGCGCTCGCCCGCGGCCAGGGCCGAAGACATGTGGTCCAGAATGATGTTGACCGCATATTCCACCGCCTTGGCTTCCAGTTCCATCTGGTCGCCGATGATGCAGGCCACCAGTTCGGACTTGGTCAGCGGCGGGGCGGGGCGCTTGTGGTTGTCGGTCGCCATGAACTAAGTATAACAGGATATAACAGGAGGCGGGTTCGTCAGGAGGTGGACTCGCCGGGTTGTTGCTGCTCGCCGGGTGGCTGCCGGTTGCCGAGTTGCTCCTTGAATTTATCGCCGAGTGTGGCGCCGCCCAGATTGACATCGCGAGCCGCGTATTCCTGCGCCGCCTCGCCTTCCAGTTCGGTTTCCCGGACTTTGACGGACAGCGAAATATGGCGGTCTTTGCGGTCGATGCTGGTGATCTTGACCTCAATTTCATCGCCCTTGGAAAGCGCCGACCGGGCGTCTTCGACCCGTTCGCGGGAAATTTCCGAGACCCGCAAATAACCCTCGACTCCGGGCGCCAATTCCACCGTGGCGCCCTTGGCGGTCACCTCCTTGACCACGCCTTTGACCGCGCTGCCTTTGCCGCTGGCGGCCACATATGCGACGAACGGGTCTTCGGTCACCTGCTTGAGGCCGAGAGAAATGCGCTCGCGTTCGGCGTCCACCGCCAGCACCACCACCGACAGTTCATTGCCCTTTTTGAATTCGGTGACCACTTCGGCGCCGGGGCGCTCCCACGACAAATCGGACAGGTGAACCAGGCCGTCTATGCCGCCTTCGATGCCGATGAACACGCCGAAATCGGTGATCGAGCGGATGCGCCCGCTGATGACATCGCCTTTTTTGCGGGCCGCCGCGAATTCCTCCCACGGATTGGGGGTGCACTGCTTCATGCCCAGCGACACGCGGCGCCGTTCCGGGTCGATGTCCAGCACCATGACCTCCACCTCGTCGCCGACATGACAGACCTTGCTGGGGTGGATGTTGCGGTTGGTCCAGTTCATTTCCGACAGGTGGACCAGGCCTTCGACGCCTTCTTCCAGTTCGACGAAAGCGCCGTAGTCGGTGAGGTTGGTCACCTTGCCGAACAGCCGGGTGCTGACCGGGTAACGGCGCTCCAGATCCAGCCACGGGTCGTCGCCTAATTGCTTCAGGCCCAGCGACACGCGGCACTGTTCACGGTCGAATTTAAGCACCCGGGCTTCGATTTCATCGCCGACATTGAGGACTTCGGAAGGGTGCTTAACCCGCTTCCAGGCCATGTCGGTGATGTGCAGCAGGCCGTCCAGCCCGCCTAAGTTGACGAACGCGCCGTAGTCGGTCAGGTTCTTGACCACGCCCTTGATGACCATGCCCTCTTCCAGCGTGTTGAGCAGTTTTTCGCGCTCCTCGCTCAATTCGTTTTCGACGATGGCGCGCCGCGAGACCACGATGTTGTTGCGCTGCTGGTCGAGTTTAATGATCTTGAATTCCAGTTCGCGCCCTTCGATGTAGGCGGAGTCCTTGACCGGGCGCACATCCACCAGCGAGCCCGGCAGAAAAGCCCGC
Organism: Gammaproteobacteria bacterium; assembly: GCA_028817015.1. Classification (GTDB taxonomy): domain Bacteria; phylum Pseudomonadota; class Gammaproteobacteria; order Arenicellales; family Poriferihabitantaceae; genus JAHRAW01. Next base: position 47,470 of record JAPPQJ010000028.1, on the reverse strand, counting down.
AAGTTGTTGATCTCGACTGTGAACCCGCCCTTGACCTTGCCGGTGATCATGCCGCTGACAATGGTGTTTTGCTCGTGCGCCCGGGTGAGTTCGCCCCAGGCACGAGTGCGCACCGCCCGCTCCCTCGACATGCGCGTATTGCCGCTGCCGTCCTCCACCGCCTCCAGCGTCACCTCGACCCTGTCGCCGACCTTGACGGTTAATTCGCCGTCCGCATTCTTGAATTCGGCCGCCGGAATTTCCGCATCCGACTTCAACCCGGCGCTGACGATCACATAATCGTCGTTGGCCTCGACCACATCACCCATGATCAACTCGCCGGGGTGCATGATCACGCCCGACAAACTCTCTTCCAGTAACGCTGCAAAATTTTCTGTCATATCGGTAAAGCCCGGCTCACTCGCCGACACCGCGCGAATCGTCCGGGCCGCCTCTTCGGTTCATAGATTGTTGTGTTGACTTTGCGGCGGCGCGGTGCCGGCGCCCATTGACATGGACACCGCACCCCCATGCGCCGCCACCCCCGGCCGGTTCAGCCCCGCTTGAGCAACGGCCAGGTTTGTTCAACCCGCTTGAAAACCACCGCCATCACTTCATCCGCGGACAACCCGGTGGTATCCAACTCAAAGGCATCGCCGGCGCGTTTAAGGGGCGACACGGAGCGCTTGGAGTCGCGCCAGTCGCGCTCCCTGATGTCCCTTAAAAGCCGCGCGATGTTAACATTAAATCCTTTTTCTCTCAACTGCTTGAAACGCCGCATCGCGCGCGCCTCGGCGCTGGCGGTGAGGAAAATCTTGCACGCCGCCGAGGGGAACACCACGCTGCCCATGTCGCGCCCGTCGGCCACCAGACCCGGGGGCCGCGCGCACCGCCGCTGCCAGCGCAGCAGCGCGGCGCGCACCGCCGGCAGCGGCGCGATTTGAGAGGCCCGCCGCCCGGCCGCCTCGGTGCGAATCGAGTCGCCGAGTTCCTCGCCGTCCAGCCACACTGCGCCATCGGCAAACAGCAACTCGAGGCCGGCGGCCAACTGCGCCAGGCCGCGCGCATCGTCCAACGCGACGCCGCGGCGCTCGGCGAGCAGGCCCAACGCGCGGTACAGCGCGCCGCTTTCCAGATAATGCCAGTGCAGGCGCTGCACTAACGCCCGCGCCAGCGTGCCCTTGCCGACACCGCTGGGGCCGTCCACGGCGATGACCGGCACTTCCGGCGCATCAGTCATCATCGCCAGCCTCGATGCGCAGCCCGGCGTCCCGCGCCACCGGGCAGAATTCCGGGAATGAGGTGGCGATGTTCGCGCAGTCGGCCACTTCCACCGCGCCGTCGGCCGCGCCGCCGGCGACCGCAAACGCCATGGCGATGCGGTGGTCGCCGCCACTGTCGACCCGGCCGCCGCGCGGCCGCCCGCCGGTGATGGTCAGGCCGTCCGCGTGCTCCTCGACCGCCACGCCGAGCGCCGCCAGGCCCGCGGCCACGCGGCTGATGCGGTCGCTTTCCTTGACCCGCAGTTCGCCGGCGCCGCGAATGGAAGTGGCGCCGTCGGCGCAGGCCGCGGCCACCGCAATGGCCGGGATTTCGTCGATGGCCAACGCCACATCGCCGGCGTCGATGCGGCAACCGCGCAACGCCGCCGCGCGCACCCGGATGTCGGCCACCGGCTCGCCGCTGACTTCGCGGCGCGCGCGCACTTCGATGTCGGCGCCCATGCGCCGCAAAATGGCTAATATGCCGTCGCGGGTCGGGTTGACGCCGACGCCGCGCAGCAGCACCTCGCTGCCGCCGATGACCGAGGCGCCGACTATGAAAAACGCCGCCGCCGACAAATCCGCCGGCACCCGCATATGCACCGCGCGCAACGCCCCGCCGCCGCGCACCCCGGCGCGGATGCCGTCGCCGCCCACCGGCTCGACCGGCGCGCCGAATGCCGCCAACATGCGCTCGGTGTGATCGCGGGTCGGCGCCGGCGCGGTCACCGTGGTGGCGCCCTTGGCATACAGCCCGGCCAACAGCAGCGCCGATTTAACCTGGGCGCTGGCCACCGGCAGGGAAAAGTCGCTCCCGCGCAATCGCGGCACGGGGGTCATGGCTAACGGCGGGCGAGCATCGGTGCCGCCCGCGCGGGACTGGATGGATTGGATGACCGCGCCCATGCGGGTCAGCGGCTCGATGATGCGCGCCATCGGCCGGGCCTTCAGCGAGGCGTCGCCGGTCAGCGTGGACGACCAGCGTTGCGCGCACAGCAGCCCGGCGAGCAGGCGCATCGCGGTGCCGGAATTGCCCAGGTCGATTTCGCGCGGCGGCTGGCACAGGCCGTGCAGGCCGGCGCCTTCGATTTCAACTTCGCCATCGGCGCGCTGTTCAATGCGCACGCCCATGGAGCGGAAGGCGGCCAGCGTGGCGCGCACATCTTCGCCCTGCGATAAATTGCGCAGGCCGCTCACCCCGGTGGCGATGGCGGCCAGGATAACCGCGCGGTGGGAAATGGACTTGTCCGCGGCGACCTGGATGTCGCCGCACAGCGGGCCGCCGGGGGTCACGCGCAGGCGCATCGCTGAACTCGCCGGACTTAAGTTGAAGTCGCCGGGGCGGCCGGCGGCCGCCGTTCAGCCACCTGCGTGCGGGTGTTGCGGGCGGCGGCAAACAGGCGCTCCAAGGCCGCGCCGTCGGCTTGCTCGATCAACTGCCCAAGGCGCTCGAGGCGGCCGGCGAACGCCGCCAGGTGGGGCAGGATTTGCGCGCGGTTCATCAGGCAAATGTCGCGCCACATCTCGGCGTCGCTGGAGGCGGTGCGGGTGAAATCGTAGAAACCGCCGGCGGCCATGTCGCCATACAGGCCGGGGCCAGCGGCTCGGTCAGCGGCATCGGCGGCGGCCGATGCGGCGAACAAATCCACCATCGCGTAGGCCAGCACATGAGGCAGGTGGCTGGTCAGCGCCAGCACCTGGTCGTGCAACTCGGGCGGCAGGGTGATGACGCGCGCGCCGACCGCGCGCCACATGCGCCGCACGGTCTCCAGCGCGCCGGCATCGGTGTGCGCCAGCGGGGTGATGACCGCGTTGTGGTTCTGGAACAAATCGGCGCTGGCCGCGCCGACTCCCGAATGCTCCTTGCCGGCCACCGGGTGGCCGGGGACGAAGCGCCCGGCGCGCGCGCCTAACACGGCCTGGGCCGCCGCGCACACGCCGCCCTTGACGCTGCCGGCGTCGGTGGCGATTTTGTCCGCGTCCAGCGCCGGGGCAATGGCTTCGAGCAACCCGGCGGTGGCGCCGACCGGCGCCGACAAGAAGATTAAGTCGGCGGCCTGCGCGGCCTCCGCCGGATGCGCGGCGATGGCGTCGATGGCGCCCAGGCGCAGCGCCTTCTCCAAACTGGCGCGCGACCGGCCGGCGCCAATGACGCGCCCGACCCGCCCGCGCCGCTTCAACGCCAGCGCCAGCGAGCCGCCGATGAGGCCGACGCCGATGACCGCCAGCGCCGGGATGTGGAACGCCGGCCCGCGCCCGAAATGCCCCGCGCCGGCCACGCTAACTGGAGACCGGATAGGAGCCGAGATTCTTGTAAAGACCGGCCTCGCTGCGCAGTTCTTTCAAGGTTTCGGCGATGCCGGGGTCGGCCTGGTGGCCGATGATGTCGACAAAAAAAATGTATTCCCACAGCCCGGTGCGCGACGGCCGCGATTCGATTCGGGTCATATCCACGCCGCGCTCCATCAGCGGCTTCAAGAGATGAAACAGCGCCCCCGGGCGGTTGCGGCACGACAGCAGGAGGCTGGTTTTGTCGTCGCCGCTGGGCGGCGTCGGGCGGTTGGAAAACAGCAGAAAGCGGGTGGCGTTGCCGGGCTCGTCTTCGATGTTGGCGGCCAAGTGGTTCAGACCGTAGCGCGCGGCGGCGCTGTCGCCGGCGATGGCGGCGGCGGACCGGTCGTCGCGCGCCTGAATGGCGGCCTCGGCGTTGCTGGCGGCGCTGATGAGTTGCGCGCCCGGCAGGTTGCGGTGCAGCCACCGGCGGCACTGCGCCAGCGACTGCGCGTGCGCCATCACGCGCTTGACCGCCTGCAGCGAATCGCCTGTGCCGAGCAGGTTGTGGTGAATGCGCAGGTGGATTTCCCCGCAAATGAGCAGCGAGGTGGTGACCAGCCGGTCGAGGGTGCCGCTGACCCCGCCTTCGGTGGAATTCTCCACCGGCGCCACCGCGAAGTCGGTCTGCCCGGTTTCCGCGGCGCGAAAAATCTCGTCGATGGTGGAAAACGGCGCCACCGCGATGGAGCGCCCGAAATGCTGGCGGGCGGCCGCCTCGGTGTAGGTGCCAAGCGGCCCGAGGACGGCCACCGACAGGCCGGCCTCCGAGCTGCGGGTGATCGACATGATTTCCCTGAACAGCGCTTCCAGCGAGGCGTCGTCCAGCGGCCCGCGGTTCAATTTGCGCAGCCGCTTCAACACCCGCGCCTCGCGTTCCGGGCGGTAGAAGGCCGGCTCGTCCAGCGATGACTTAATCTCGCCGATGCGCTGCGCGACTTCAACGCGCCGGTTCATCAGCGCCAGCATCTGTTCATCGATCTCGTCGATGTGCGCGCGGCAGGCGCTCAACCGGGTCTCGGCCTGTTTGCTCATGACGGCGGCGCGGCGCTCAATGAATGCTCAATGGAGCGTGGTTTCGCCGGTTTCCCCAACTTCGCCGGATTCCCCGGCCGAATCCGGCGGCTGCTCGCTGTCTTCGACCTTGCTGACCCCGGCCAGCCGCCCCTCATCCCTCATGGAAATCAGGCGCACGCCCTGGGTGTTACGGCCCTGGGCGGACACCTCGGCGACGCGCGTGCGCACCAGAATGCCGTGGTCGGTGATCAGCATGATCTGGTCATCCTCGCCGACTATCAGGGCGCTGACCACCCGGCCGTTGCGCCGCGAGGTCTTGATCGCGATCACGCCCTTGCCGCCGCGCCGCCGGCGCGGGAAATGGGCCAGCGGCGTGCGCTTGCCGTAGCCGTTTTCGGTGCTGATGAGGAGGTTTTCGGGCGCATCGGCATCGGCGTCTGCGCCGCCTGCATCGGGGGCGACGATGAGCGCGATCACGCGCTGGCCGCCGGCCAACCGGATGCCGCGCACGCCGCGGGTGGCGCGCCCGGTGGCGCGCACATCGGCTTCGTGGAAACGCACCGCCTTGCCGGCATCACTGACTAACATCACATCCTCGGCGCCACCGGTCAGCGCTACGCCGATCAGGTAGTCGTCGGGCACCAGTTTGACGGCAATCAGGCCATTGCTGCGCGGCCGGGAAAAATGGTCCAGGCGGCATTTCTTGACCGTGCCCCGGGCCGTGGCCATGACCACATATTGGCCCTGGTCGTAGTTCTTGATCGGCAAAATCACGGTGATCTGCTCGCCGGCGTCCAGCGACAGAAGGTTGACCAGCGGTTTGCCGCGCGCCTGCCGCCCGGCCTGCGGCAGTTGGAACACGCGCAGCCAATAGACCTTGCCGCGGTCGGAGAAGCACAGGATGGTGTCGTGGGTGTTGGCGACAAACACGCGGGCCACGAAGTCCTCCTCGCGGGTGCGGGTGGCGATGCGCCCGACGCCGCCGCGCCGTTGCGCGGTGTAATCGGCGACCGGCTGCGCCTTGGCGTAGCCGGCGTGGGACAGCGTAACCACCACATCCTCCTCGGCGATCAGGTGCTCCATGGACAAATCGATCTCGCCTTCGCGGATTTCGGTGCGGCGGCGGTCGCCGAACTGTTCGCTCACCTCGCGCAATTCGTCGCTGATGACTTCCATCAAGCGCTCGGGGCTGCGCAGAATTTCCAGCAGGCCGGCGATTTCCCGGATTAAGGCGGCGTATTCGCTTTGAATCTTCTCCTGCTCCAGGCCGGTCAGCCGGTGCAGACGCAAGTCGAGTATGGCCTGCGCCTGGGCCGGCGAAAGTTGATAGCCGCCTTCCCCGAGGCCGTATTGCTCATCCAGGCCGGCCGGCCGGGAGCGGCCGGGGTCGTCGCTGTCCAACATCGCCGCCACCGCGCCCGGCGGCCAGCGCACCGCCAGCAGTTTGTCTTTGGCTTCGGCGGGGGTCTGCGCGGCTTTGATGGCGGCGATCACCGGGTCGATGTTGGCCAGCGCCACCGCCAGCCCTTCCAGGAGGTGGGCGCGCTCGCGGGCCTTGCGCAGTTCAAAAATGGTGCGCCGGGTGACCACCTCGCGGCGGTGTTTGACGAATTCCTCGAGGGTTTCCTTGAGGTTGAACAGGCGCGGCTGGTTGTCGCTGAGCGCCACCATGTTGATGCCGAACACGGCCTGCATTTGCGTGTGTTTGTATAAATTGTTGAGCACCACCTCGGACTGCTCGCCGCGCTTCAACTCCATCACCATGCGCATCCCGGATTTGTCCGACTCATCGCGCATCGCCGAGATGCCGTCGATGCGCTTGTTCTTGACCAACTCGGCGATTTTCTCCATCAGCCGCGCCTTGTTGACCTGATAGGGCAACTCGTGCACCACCAGCGACTCGCGCCCGCTCTTCGAGGTTTCAACTTCCACCCGGGCGCGGATGTGGATGCGCCCGCGCCCGGTCTCGAAGGCTTGGCGGATGCCGCTGTGCCCGGTGATGATGCCGGCCGTCGGAAAATCCGGCCCCGGCAGGTGCTTCATCAGGCCGGCGATGGTGATGTCCGGGTCGGCGATCAGGGCTAATGCGGCGTCCACGGTCTCGCCCAGGTTGTGCGGCGGCACATTGGTTGCCATGCCCACGGCGATACCGGTCGAGCCGTTGACCAGCAGGTTGGGAATGCGGGTCGGCAGGGCCAGCGGCTGAGTCTCGGTTTCATCGTAGTTGGGGCCGAACTCGACCGTCTCCTTGTCCAGGTCGGCCAGCAATTCATGCGCGAACTTTGACAGGCGAATCTCGGTGTAGCGCATGGCCGCCGGCGAATCGCCGTCGATGGAACCGAAATTGCCCTGGCCGTCGATCAACGGGTAGCGCATCGAAAAATTCTGCGCCATGCGCACGATGGCGTCGTAGACCGCCGCATCGCCGTGGGGATGGTATTTGCCGATCACATCGCCGACCACGCGCGCCGATTTCTTATACGGCTTGTTCCATTCGTTGCCCAGCACCGACATCGCATACAGCACCCGCCGGTGCACCGGCTTGAGGCCGTCGCGGATGTCCGGCAGGGCGCGCCCGACGATGACGCTCATCGCGTAGTCCAGATACGACCGGCGCATCTCCTGCTCGAGGTTGGAGGGGACGGTTTCTTTGGCGAAAGAGTGGTCGTTCATGTGGCCGGGCGCCTGCGTTCGACGCGGCGGTTATGCGGTAACCGGCGGGAGAATAACGGCGGCGCGCGAAGGTTGAAATCAAATGCGAATTTAGCACATCCGCGCGCCCGGAACGAGTCGGTACGGCACCCACCCGTTGGGCATTGGGCTGCTTGCAGATCAGGGATTGCGGCGGGCACCGCCGGCCAGCGGGTGGCGGGGGCGTCAGCCGCGCCCGGCGGTTGACTGAAAGCGCATTACGAGGCCGCGCGCCTGACTTGCAGGACATCCGGCACCCGCTCCAGGCGGCGCAAAATCCGGTTGAGTTTTTTCAACCCGGATATTTCCAGCGCCACTTGAATGGTCGCGCTGTTCTCGTGACCGGCTTCCAGGTTCAACTTCAACACCGCGACTTTTTCATCCTGAAACAACTGCGTGATGTCGTGCAGCAGGCCGCTGCGGTGGTATGCCGAAATGCGCAGTTCGACCGGCCACGAGGCGGGGCCGGATTTGCCCCAGCGCACTTCGATCAGGCGCTCGCGGCGCGGCGCGTCGAGGTTTTGCAGGTTGGCGCAGTCGCGGCGGTGAATGCTCACCCCGCGCCCGACGGTGATAAAGCCGACGATGGGGTCGCCGGGAACCGGGCTGCAGCAGTTGGCCATGCGGGTCAGCAAATTGCCCACGCCGCTGACGCTGAAGTCGCCGGCGTGCGCGCCCCGGGGCGCCGCCTGCGGTTTGGGCGGCCGGGGCGGCGGCGGTTCGACGGGCCGCCGGGCGCGGCGAAACGGCGCCAGCGCCCGGGACAGTTTGAAGTCGCCGGCACCCAGCGCCGCGAGCAAATCGTCGGCTTTGTTGAAGTGCGTGGCGCGGGCGATTTTGTCGTAACTTAAATCCTCCAGCCCCAGGCGCGATAACTCGCGCTCAAGCAGGGCGCGCCCCTCGGCCAGGTGCTGTGCATAGTCGGCGCGCTTAAACCACAGGGCGATGCGGTTGCGGGCGCGGCGGGTGCGCACATAGCCGAGCTCCTTGCGCAGCCAGTCGCGGCTCGGCCGCCCGCCGCGGGCGGTTTGGATATGCACTTGCTGGCCGGTTTCCAGGCGCTGGCTGAGGGGCGCCATTTTGCCGTTGACCAGCGCGCCGCGGATGCGGTGCCCGACCTGGGTGTGGATGGCATAGGCGAAATCAACCGGCGTCGAGCCGCCCGGCAGGTCGATGACCATGCCCTTGGGAGTGAATACATAGACCCGGTCTTCGCCCGGCGCGGCGGGGGCATCGCCGCCGCCGTCCGCCCACGCTCCGGCATCGCGCATTTCCTCCTTCCATTGCAGCAGTTGCCGCAGGCGGACGATCTTGTTGTCGATGCTTTCGTCGCCGCGCACATTCTCCTTGTAGCGCCAGTGGGCGGCCACCCCCAGTTCGCTGTGCCGGTGCATCTCGCCGGTTCGGATTTGCACTTCCACGGTCTGGCCGCGCGGCCCGATGATGACCGTGTGAATGGAACGGTAGCCGTTGGCCTTGGGAGTGGCGATGTAGTCGGTAAACTCCTCGGGCAGACAGCGCCAGCGAGTGTGCACCACGGCCAACGCCGCATAGCAGTCGGCCACGCTGTCAACCACGATGCGCAGCGCCCGAATGTCCTGGAGGTCTTCAAACGCCAGGCCCTTGTGCCGCATTTTTTTCCAGATGCCGAACAGGTGCTTGGGACGGCCGTGCACCTGGCCGGCGATTCCCGAATCGGCCAACGCGGCCCCCACCACGGCGGTGAATTCGCCGATGTATCGCTCCCGGGCGGCGCGTTTTTCATCCAGGGCCGCGGCTAAATTGCGGTATTCCTCCGGCTCCAGGAAATGCAGCGCGTGGTCTTCCATCTGCCACTTCATCTGCCGTATGCCGAGCCGGTTGGCCAGCGGCGCATACACCTCCAGGGTGATGCGCCCAAGGGCCGCCTGCTGCGCCGCCGCGGCCCGCCTGGCCCGGCGCAGCGCGACCAGGTGCCGGGCCAGTTCGATCAACACCACGCGCAGGTCATCGACCATCGCGATCAGCATCTTGCGCAGGTTCTCGTCATCGACCCGGGCGCCCCGGCCGGCCCTGGCGTCCGCGCCGCGCCGCGACAACGCCGACAGTTGCCGCATCTGCGCGGTGCGCTGCAACAGCTCCAGGGTCGCGGCGCCGAAGCGCTCGGCGATGCGGGCCTGCTCTTTTTCATCGACGGGCAGCAGCGGTTGCAGCAGCGCGACTGACAGGCCCTGGCCATCGACGCCTAAGGGCCGCAAAATTTCCACCGCTTCCCTGCCGGACTGCAGGGCTTCCTCCGTGCCTTCGGCGTGCTCAGCGCCGGGGCGGCATTGCGAGGTCACCCAGTGGCAGGCTTGCCGAACAGCGGGCTTGGACAGATCATCGGCGGCCGGCTCGGTGGTTGGCGGTTTCGGCATCTAACAAAACAAATCCAAAAAGACAAATATTAACCTGATTAATAAAGAAAAACACAAACCAGTTGACCGCGCTATCCGCGCGGATGATGCTGGCGATGCAAGGATTTCAAGCGCTCCCCGGCGACCTGCGTGTAGATCTGGGTGGTGGACAAACTGGAATGCCCGAGCAACATTTGCACGCTGCGAAGATCGGCGCCGTGGTTGAGCAGGTGGGTGGCAAAAGCGTGGCGCAACATATGCGGGGACAGGTTGCCGGCCACCCCGGCCATGGCCGCATAGCGGCGAATGTTGCGCCATAATGCCTGGCGCGTCATCGCCTTGCCGCGCCGGGTTATGAACACCGCGGGGCTTTGATTTTGCCCGATCAGATCGGTTCGAGCCTCGGCTAAATAGCGCCTCAGCCAGTCCACCGCCACTTCACCCAGCGGCACCAGGCGCTCCTTGCTGCCCTTGCCGATGGTGTGGCATATCCCCGCGTTCAGGTCCAGTTGGCCGAGTTCCACATTGACCATCTCGCTGACCCTGAAACCGGTGGCATACAGCATCTCCAACATCGCACGGTCGCGCAGCCCCAACCCGGTGCCGGTATCGGGCGCATCGAGCAGTCGCTCAACTTGCCGCTCAGAAAGAGTCACAGGCAAGGAGCGGCCGATGGCCGGCGCCGCGATTTCGGCGCAGGGGTCGCGGTCCATCAACCCGCCGGCCGCGGCGTAGCGGTAAAACCGCTTCAGAGTCGACAGCGCGCGCGCTGCGCTGCGCGCCGACTGAAGCGCCGCGCGGTCACCGAGATAGGTTTGCAGCAGGCGCACGCCGGCCGTGGTCAGCGAGCGGTTGCGATGGTGAAGCCAACCCGTGAACTTGCGCAGGTCGCTGCGGTAGGCCGCCAGCGTGTTGTCGCTCAGGCCCGACTGCAGCCAGGCCGAATCCAGAAATTCATCGATGATGCGGTGGTCGTCGCCGGGCGGTTCGCCGGTCATTTGGCGCTCATTCCCGGTCATTTGGCGGCTCATAACCGGATTCAAGCAGCCGTATGCGCTGTAGTTTTTGACGCAGCGAGTTGCGGCTGGCGTCGGAGGCGGCGCCGGCCAGCAGGTCCTGGAACAGACGCCTGGCGTCCTCGAACAGTCCGCCGTCCATCAGCGCTTCGGCGGCGCGAGAACGCGCCGCCCTGCCCCACGGGTCAAAACTGTCGGGCGCTTGCAGCGCGGAGTGCAGGAACAAGTCCGCGGCCTGGTGGTATTGCCCGCTGCCGGCATAGGATTCGGCCAGCCAGTAGGCGATTTCGCGCTGATGTTTGCCGGGCGGCGCGCGCTCATTGACTTTGTGCAGCAAAGCCAGCGCCAGTCGATGCCGCCCCACCATTTGCAGGTCAAAAATGGGTTGCAAAATGGCGTCGGTCTGTGCCGCATCGAAACGGCTGAAAGACTGGACCCATTGCTCGAGTTTGTCAGCGCCGCGCCGGTGGCGGCCGGCAAAGATGTCAATCCGCCCGGCCTGCAGCAGCCACGCCTTGCGGTCCAGCCCGACAGGGAATCCCAGCAAGTTGGCATTGGCCTCGGCGGCCAGATCGAAATCGCCCTTCGACAGCGCATGGGCGGCCAGGCGCAGCCCGGCCTGGCCGCCGAGTGATAACTCGCCTAACATGGCGCCCGGGCCGAACAGGCGTGCTATCAGGGCGATGCGGTCGGTGTCGATGAGCGCGTTGACATAGCCGTCCAACGCGCCCCGGCGAAGCGCTGAACCGCGGGCTGCGGTGGCGGCCAGATGGGCGAACAGCGCCTTGCGCCCCACCCCCGTGGCCAGCGGCAGTTGGCGGGCGCGCTCCAGCCAGGCGTGCTCCTCGCCGACCAGCAGGCCGGCCTGGTTGACCTGGTCGCGGGCAACCCGGGCATAGGCGTCGAATAAATCCGGCACCTCGAAGTGCGGATAGACCCCGCTCAACTCAAGGTCACGGGCAACCGGTGCCAGCAGATAGACTTCAAGCGCATCGACCAGCGGGTAGAACGCGCCCGCTTGCAGATGGGCCTGCGCGATCACCGCCCGAATTTCGCGCGCCACAGACCGGCCCTGCGGCGTCTCCAGCAGCGCACTCGCGCGCTCGACCACCTGGCCGGGGGCCAGGGTGCGGTTGGTGAGGCGGGCGTATAACCTGAGCAGGCGGGCGGCCGGCTGGTCGAGCGGAGCAAGCAGGTTGACGGCCGCATCGGCATCGCCCGAGCGCAACATCACGGCGGCGCTCAGCAACAGCGAGTCGGTTTCCCAGGCACCGTAGTCGTGGTGGAGGCGCTCCAGCGCAATGCGCGCCTCATGCAGCAGGTCATCGTTCAGATAGGCTGTGACCAGCGATTGCCTGAGTTGCCACCGATGGCGCGGTGGCGCATCCGCATCCAGCAGTTGCTGTCTAATCAAACGCCGCGCCGCGCTTCCCTGACTCATCGAGGTCAGCGCTTTGACGGCCTGCAAATGCGCTTCGCGGAGGATTTCGCGGGGAAAGTCCGGCGGCAGTTGCCGGGTGCGCTCATACAGTTTTTGCCAGCGCCCCCGGAGCCGGTAAACCGCCCACAGTTGCCGCTCCCATTGCAGCCATCGCGGCGTCGGCTGCGGCGCCGCTCCCCGGGCCTCCAGCACTTCCTGCGCCAGCCCGAGCACATTGGCACGCACCAGGTTTTGCACGCGGGCCAATTCCTGCGCGCTCGGCGGCGGGGAAAACGACGCCGGACCTGCGACCGGCCCGGATGTCTGCGCCAGGCTGTCGCCCGTGGCACCGATTAGCGGCAGCCACCCCAGCGCACAAAGTGCACAAAGCGCACATAACCGCCGCACGGGTAAACGGCGGCGGACGCCGCATCGGCCCGCCAACACTCCGCTGCTGAGGTTCCCGCTCCGGGTTGCGGTAAATGCCCGCGCCGGCATGTCAGACGCGGACTTTCTCCTTGATGCGCGCCGCTTTGCCGGTTCGCTCCCGCAAATAATACAACTTGGCGCGCCGCACATCGCCGCGGCGCACCACCTCGATGGCGGCGATCAACGGGCTGTGGGTCTGGAACACGCGCTCGACGCCCTCGCCGCCGGTCATCTTCCGAACCGTAAAAGACGAGTTGAGCCCGCGGTTTTTCTTTGCCAGCACCACGCCCTCATAGGCCTGGAGGCGCTCGCGGCTGCCTTCACGCACCCGCACCTGAACCCTGACCGTGTCGCCGGGGCCAAACTCGGGCAAATCCTGTTTGCACTGTTCGCTTTCGATTTGATCAATAATGTTAGTCATCGCCTCGCTCCGATTGAAAATTTTTCCCGCGCCGATAGGCCTTCAGTAACTCAGATTGCCGGCGGTCCAGTTTGAGACCGGCCAACAACTCGGGCCGGCGCTCGCTGGTCCTGCCGAGCGCCTGCATTAGACGCCAGCGCCGTATCTCGCCGTGGTTGCCGCTCAGCAACACCGCGGGCACGGCACGGCCCTCGAAAACTTCGGGCCGAGTATAATGGGGGCAGTCCAGCAGCGGGCAGGGTTGCGAATCCGCCGAGAACGAATCCTGGCGGGCCGACTGCTGATTGCCCAGCACGCCGGGCAACAAGCGCGCGACGCCTTCGATCACCACCATCGCCGCCAGCTCCCCGCCGGCCAACACATAGTCGCCAAGCGATATTTCCCGGTCCACCCGGCTTTGCACGATGCGCTCGTCGATGCCCTCATACCTTCCGGCCAGCAGTATCAACGCCGGCAACCTGGCCAGTTCGTCCAGCATCCGCTGGTCGAGCCGCTCGCCCTGAGGCGAGAGATACACCACCGGCCCGTCATTTACCCGCCTGGCGGCATCGATGGCAGCCGCCAATGGCGCCGGTTTCATCAGCATCCCGGCGCCGCCGCCATACGGACGCTGGTCCACCGTGCGATGCGCGTCGTCGGTGAAATCCCGTGGATTCCACAGCCTCACCGCCAGCGCGCCTGCGTGCAAGGCTCGCGCGGAAATTCCGTTCTCCAAAACCGCGTTGAACATGCGCGGAAATATGCTCAGCACCGCGATGTCCACTGCTTTAACCCGTTCGACTCATTCGACCTGTTCGCCGCCGGCCACTAATCGAAATGCGCATCCCATCCCACCCGGATGCGCCGGCTTTCAGTGTCAACGTCGATGATCGCATCCGGGCTCCAGGGCACCAGCCGCTCTTTGGCCTCGCCGTCCCGGCGTATCACCAGCACATCATTGGCGCCGGTCTCGACCAGGTGGTCCACCCTGCCCAGCTCGACGCCATCCTGGTTGACCACCGCCAGACCGATTAGATCGCTCCAGTAATATTCCCCTTCCGGCAGACAAGCCAGTTGCGACGGCGCAATCGCGATCCACTTTCCAGCCAGGCCCGCGGATGCGTTGCGGTCATCGACTCCGGCCAGTTTGGCCAGCAGTTTTTGCGACTGCCGCCTGGTGGACACAACCTGCACGGACCGCCCGTCGCTTGCATCGGGCCCCTCCGCCAGCACCCATCGGCGGTAACCCAAAATCTGTTCCGCCGGGCGGGTATATGAACAGACCTTGACCCAGCCCTTTACGCCGTATTGGGCGGCAATTTTTCCCACGATCACCGGAGCCGCCGGTGACGCTTCATGCGCCTCAATGCGGCCCGGTTCGGGAGACACAGCCGCCGCATGGCCGTCTTTCACCACCCTCATCGCCTTGCACCAAATGGCCCCCGCCCGTGACCTCCGCCCCGATTTAACCGGTTAGGCGGGTTTTGCCGGCTGGGACTCAACAGGGCCCGGCGACTCGGCGGATTCGGCCAACTTGGCGGTGTCAGAAGATGAAGATTCAGCGGGCTCCGCCGCCTTTGCGGGTTGCGCCGGATTATCGAGCGCCCCCGGTTTCTCCTCCTTGACCGGATCCGCCGTTGATGCCGCCTTGGCCTGCTTATACAGTTGGCTGACCCGTTTGCTGGGCTGGGCACCCAGGCTGACCCAGTGGTCAACCTGATCGGTGTCGATGCGCAGTTTCACCTCCCGGCCCACCGCGATCGGGTTGTAGAAACCCACCCTTTCAATGAAGCGCCCGCGCGCCGGCCAGCGTTGATCCGCGACTAAAATGGAATAAAACGGCCGCTTTTTCGACCCGCCCCGAGACAAACGAATAGTTACCATGGCTGACTGCTCCCCACCTGCAATGGTTGTTGCCAAAGGCGCGAATTTAGCACAAAACAGCAAGCGGTGTAACATAAGCGGCCAAGTTCGATTGAAGGGGCGGTTGGGTTTTCCCTCTCCCCCCGGGAGCGGGTGGCGCAGAAAAGAAAGCCGCTGTTATACCGGCGCCCCCAAGCGCTGCATCTCCCCTGCCGCGCGCAATCCAAGCCCACCAGGCGCCCGGCAACCGCGGGTGTCCGGGATCTCTTTCAGGTAAAATCAAAGCGCCATTGGCGCCTCGCCGCACCCCTGATAATATCGCGAGGGTCATGAGTATGTAAGAAACCGAAAAGATGACCGATTTTTTGCTTTTCCATGAAAAACCGCCGTGTTTTCCGTTCCCGAATCCGGGACAAGCGATTTCGCCCATCGGCTGGCCGGCGTGAAAGGGAATGAAATCCCGCCCAAATGGTAACGGGAAAACCGCATCCGTGGTCCCGACCCTGTTTTGAAGCAATGAACGCCGGCTCCACTGTGGCCACCATCGGCGCCGGCATCGTCGGCATCGCCTGCGCCCTGCACCTGTTGCGCTTGGGAAGGCGGGTCATCGTCATCGACTGCGCCGGGCCGGCGGCCGGCGCCTCGCAAGGCAACGCCGGCATCCTGGCGTGTTGCGCCATCGTGCCGGTGCCCACGCCGGGGCTGGTGCGCCACGCGCCGCGCATGCTGCTGGAGCGCGACGGCCCGCTGTTCCTGCGCTGGCCGTATCTGCCGCGCCTCCTCCCGTGGTTGCTGCCCTACGCCGCCAACGCGCGCCGCGCACGCACCGAATACATCGCCCGGGCTTTGGCGCCGCTCATTAGCGACAGCGTTGACGAACACCGCGTATTGGCCGCCGGCACCCCGGCGGCGCGGCGCATTCACCCGTGCGATTACCTGTTCGTCTATCCCGACCGCGCCGCTTTCGAGGCCGAACGACTGGCCTGGAATCTGCGCGCCGAGGCCGGTTTCTCGTGGGACAACATCGAAGGCGGCGCGGTGCGCGAAGTCGAGCCGGCGCTCGGGCCGTCGCACCGCTATGCGGTGCGCCTCGGCGGCCACGCATCCATCGCCTCGCCCGGCGATTATGTGGCCGAATTAGCCGGCGAAGTCACGCGCCTCGGCGGCCAACTGCTGCGCGCTGAAGTCGCCGATTTACGCCCGCGCGAAAACGGCGTCGGCATCGTCACCCGCGGCGGGCCCGCCGATGGCATCGAAGTGGAGGCGGCGGTCATCGCCACCGGGGCGTGGTCGGGGCCGCTGGGGCGCAAATTCGGCGCCAATGTGCCCATCGAAAGCGAGCGCGGCTATCACCTGCATTTTCACCACGCCAGCGGCGGGCCGCGGATGCCGGTGATGTATGCGCAGCGCAAGGTGGTGGCCACGCCGATGGACGGCGACATGCGGCTGGCCGGCACCGTGGAGTTCGGCGGCCTGCGCGCCGCACCACGCGCCGCACCGCTGGCCATGTTGCGGCGCAGCGCGCGCGAGCTGTTGCCGGATTTGCGCGCCGATTCTCACGACCAATGGCTGGGCCACCGCCCGGCCACCACCGACAGTTTGCCTTTGCTGGGGCCATCGCCGCGCCACCCGCGGGTGTTTTTCGCCTGCGGCCATCACCACATCGGCCTGACCGCCGGCGCCAAGAGCGGACGATTAGTGGCGCGCATGGTGTGCGGGCGCGAGCCGGGAATCGATATGTCCGCGTATCGCGTGGACCGCGGGCGCATTGCGCCGGGATGAGCGCGTGAAGAGGCCGGCGATGATGCGCGACGTCTATTCGGTTAAGCGCCTGGTCGGCGAACTCCGCGATGCGCTCGAGACGCGGTATGGCGAGATTTGGGTCGAAGGCGAAATATCCAACCTTTCCGAGCCGCGCTCCGGGCACAAATATTTTTCGCTGGTCGATGACGATGCGGCGTTGCGCTGCGCGCTGTTCAGCAACCGCCTGCGGCAGTGCGCCAACGCGCCCGCCGACGGCATGCAGGCGCTGCTGCGCGGGCGGATTTCGGTGTATGCAACGCGCGGCGATTTACAACTCATCGTCGACCACCTGGAAGACGCCGGCGAAGGCGCATTGCGGCGCGAGTTTGAGCGGCTGAAACGGCAATTGTCGGCCGAGGGTTTGTTCGCCGACCGGCACAAACAACCGTTGCCGGCCTGTCCGGGCAGCATCGGCGTCATCAGTTCGCCAAGCGGCGCCGCGCTGCACGACATTCGCGTCACCCTCAAACGCCGCTACCGGCTCGCCCGGCTGGTGGTCTATCCGGCGTCAGTGCAGGGCGAACGCGCCGCGGATGAACTCATCGACATGTTGGACATCGCCAATCGGCGGCGCGACGCGGAGGTTCTCATCGTGGCGCGCGGCGGCGGCTCGCTGGAGGACTTGCAGGCGTTCAACGACGAACGGGTGGCGCGCGCCATTTTCGCTTCCCAGTTGCCGGTGGTCAGCGCCATCGGCCACGAGGTGGACTTCACCATCGCCGACCTGGTGGCCGACCGGCGCGCCCCGACGCCGACCGCGGCGGCGGAAATGGTGGCCCCGGAACTGGCGCAGTTGCAAACCGACATCGACCGCCAAGCCGGCCGCTTGCGCGACGGCGTTCAGCGCGCCATCGACGACTTGAGGTTGAAACTGGACTACACCGCCGCCCGCCTGGCGCACCCGCGCGACCGCCTGCAGTTGGCCGAACAGTCGCGCCGCGCATTGGCCGGCGAACTGCTCCACTTAATCAACGACCGCCTGGGCCGGCACCGCCAACTTGTCCGCCAGCAAGCCGCGGAGCTGCGCTATCACTCGCCGCAGGCGGCGCTCGCGCATAACCGCCAGGATCTCGCCGCCACGCGCCACCGCCTGACCGCCGCCGCCGCCGCCCGCCTCAAAGCCGCCCGCCATGTTCTCGACCACCTGGCCAGTGAATTACACCTGATGAGCCCGGCCCACACCCTGGAACGCGGCTACGCCATCCTCCACGACGAGCGCCGCGAGGTGGTAACCGATGCCGATAAAACCCGCAAAGGCCAAATACTGACCGCCCGCGTCGCCCGCGGCAGGTTTCTGTGCGTGGTGGAGGGGCGGGTGGAGGAGTAATTTTACAGCCGCCGTTTCCCCGACCGTTTCCCGCGCCGCCGCGCCGCCGGTTTTCCGGGCGCAAACGGGTTGTCCCCGGTGCGGGGAATGATGCGCACCGGGGTGCCGGTCAGGCGGTAGGCGCGGGCGAAATAGTTGGCCAGATATCTGCGGTAACTGTCCGGGAGTTTGCCGGCCAGGTTGCCGTGCACCACGATGACCGGCGGGTTTTTGCCGGATTGATGCGCGAACTTGAGGCGCACCGGGCGGCGCTTGTGCAGCGGCGGCGGCATATGCGCGACCGCCTTTTCCAGCGTGCGGTTGACGCTTGAAGTGGGCAAATTCACCATCGCGCTGCGGTAGGCGCGCATCGCCGCCGGCATGACTTGCGCGATGTTGGAGCCGCGCAACGCGGAGATGAAAAGAATTTCCGGGTCGGGCAGAAACGGCAGTTTGAGGTGCAGTTCATCCTTGATTCTGCGGCGCTGGCGGCCCTCCAACCGGTCCCATTTGTTGACCGCCACCACCAACGAGCGCCCCAAGTCGCGCACCATGCCGGCGATGGCGGCGTCCTGAAAACCGATTTCACAACTCGCATCCAGCACCAGCAACACCACATTGGCCTGCTCGACCGCTTGCAGCGCTTTGATGACCGAGAATTTTTCGATGACCTCGCTGGCGCGCACGCGGGATTTCCTGCGCACCCCGGCGGTGTCGATGAGGATGCCGCTGTGGCCGTCGATGCACAGCGGAATCCGCACGCTGTCGCGGGTCGTGCCCGGCACCTCGCTGACCAGCATCCGCGGCGCCCCCACCAGCCGGTTGGCGAGGGTGGATTTTCCGGCATTGGGCCGCCCGGCCAGGGCGATGACCGGAAGGCCGGCCTCCTCGGGCTCGCCGCCGGCGGCATAGCCGACCAGCGCCGCCTCCAGCATTTCCCCCACCCCGTCGCCGCGTCTGGCCGAGACGGCGAACGGCGCGCCCAGTCCCAGTTCCTGGAATTCCGCGGCCGCCAGTTCGGATTCCACGCCCTCGCTTTTGTTAACCAGCACCAGCACCGGCGCCCCGCTGCTTCGCAACTGCGCGCCGAGGTCGCGGTCTTGCGCGACCAGCCCGTCTTCGGCGTCGACCATGAACAGCACCACCTGCGCTTCGTCGATGGCCAACGCCACCTGCCGGCGGATGAGCGCGCCGAACGGGTTATCGCCGCGCGCGTCCTCCAGGCCGCCGGTATCCACCGCCAAAAACCCCTTGCCGCCGATTCTGCCGCGGCCATACAGGCGGTCGCGGGTTACCCCCGGCTGGTCGTCGACAATCGCGTCACGCGAGCCGGTCAAGCGGTTGAACAGTGTGGATTTGCCGACATTCGGCCTTCCAACCAGGGCAAGCACGGGGAGCATCGGGCCAGGGCGCGGGGGATAGGCGGGGCATCTCGGCGAAGTGCGTGCGCCGGCGACGGGGTCAATTCTGCGCGGTGCGCAGCGACAGGACGCTGAGGCGGCCCGTGGATGACAACACCGCGAACTGGCCGGGGCCCGGAACCAGCGCCACCACCGCGCCGTTCACCACGCTGCGTTTTTCCAGCAATGCGCCGTCGCCCGAATCCAGCGAATAAATGTTGCCGCGCGCGTCGCCGACGATGACGCGCCCGCCGATCACCAGCGGACGGCTCATGCCGTGGCCGCGAAAACCTTCCTGGGTCCACAGGAGGTCGCCCGATTCGGCGTCCAGGGCGACCACTTCTCCGAGTTCGCTGGTGACCAGCAGCCTGCCGCCCCCTATGGACATCGGCAATCGCGACGAGACCCTGGCCTTCCACTTAAGCGCCGCATCCCGCAATTGCAGCGCCGCCACATGCCCCTGATAGGTCGCCGTATACAGCGTGGTCGCCGAGACCAGCGGCGCGGTGTCGGAGTCGGTCAGGCGCTCCAGTTCGTTGCGGCCGGTGGCCAGCGACACCTCGGTTTCCCAGTATTCACGCCCGGTGACCACGCTGTTGGCGAGCAATTTACCGTTGGCCAGGCCGACGAACACCGCATCGCCGCTGATCAACGGCGGCGAGTCGCCGTGCACGCTGAGGCCGGGCACCTCGCGCTGGAATGACCACACGGTGTCGCCGGCGCCGGCGTCCAGACCGACCACCAGGCCGTCGGCGGTGCGGGCGATGACCCGCTCGCTGCCGACCACCGGGACGGCGGAAATCTGGCGGCCCAGCGCCGCCTCCCACAGGGTTTCGCCGGTGCCGGTGTCCAGGGCCATGAGCGTGCCGTCGTCCAGCGCAACCACCGCCACCTCGACCTGACCGTGCACACCAACCCCGGAAAAAATCTCCGCCCCGAGGTCGCGCTGCCAGCGAATCGAGCCGTCTTCGGGGGCAAGTTTGAACACCCTGCCGCTGCGGCTGGCGGCGTAGATTCCATCGCCGCCATAGGCCGGCTCCAAAAGCGCGTAGCCGTCTTCGGCGCCGGCGCCGAGGTTGCGCCGCCACAACACGTTGAGTTCCGAAAGCCCGGCGGCCTCAGGCAGCGCCTGCGGCACGGTTGGCTCCTGGTAGGTTCCCCATTCAGTGCCCCGGTCCCTGGATTTGCAACCCGAGATGAGCAACCCGGCACCCACCAGACACACCACAAACCGCTTCACCTCAACCGCCCAGACCGTCCAGTTTAAGTTGGATCAAAAAGCGCCCGACCGATTCCGGGGGCAACTGTTCCATGCTGCTTTGATACGCGCTGCGGGCGCCGACGAGGTCCCCATTTTGCAGGTAGGCGTCACCGACCAGTTCGTTGTAGAGGGCGGTGAATCCGGCGGTATCGTTGACTTGGGCCTGCAGTAAACTGATCGCCGAATCCGTTTCCTCTTTGGCCAGCAGCACCGAGGCCAGGCGCAAACGCGCGATGTGCTGCAAAGAGCTGTCCTCGGCGTTGTCGAGAATCCACTCGAGCGCCTGCCCGGCCTGGTCGAGTTGGCCGCTTTCAACGAAATGTTTGGCCAGCACAAAAGCGGCATGGGTGGCATAAGGCGTGGCGGGGTAATCGGTCATCAACCGGTCGGCGGTGGATTCAATGGCCTCGGCGGTCCCGGACTCGGCCGGCTCATTTTCAACCGCATCGGCCTCTTCATCCGCCGCCGCAGCCCCGGCTTCCATTGCAACCAGGTCCCGCAAGTCTTCAAACAAGTTGGACGCCGTTTCCACCCGGGTTTGTTCGCGATGCTGCCAATAGTTGAAGCCGACCACGGCGGACAGGCCGATCACGGCACCGCCAACCATCGCCCGGCCGTATTCTTTCCACCACACCTTGGCCCTTTGCAGGTCCGAGTCGGCAAATTGGGTTTTGTTTGGTTCCGCCATTTTCTCAACTTCGCTCAGTATAAGTTCGACACCAGTCCACCAGCGCATCAATGCTGACCCGCTGTTCGACCCCCTGGTTGCGCAGCGGCTTGGCCTGCACCGCTTCGGCGGTCTGCACAAGCCCGGTTATCACCGCCACCCGCGCGCCGCTTTGATCGGCCCTTTTCATCTGCTTGTTAAGTTTACCGCAGCCGCAATGGGTGGTCACAGCAAAGCCTGCGCGCCGCAACATCTCAGACACGCTCACCGCCTCCGCGCGCCCCTGGTCGTCGGCGCACGCCACATAGACATCGGTGACCGGGCGGGCGGCGTCCCCGCCCTGCCCGCGCACCAGTTCCACCAGGCGCTCGATGCCGATGGCAAAGCCCACCGCCGGGGTCGGCCGGCCGCCGCGCTTCTCCACCAGTTGGTCATAGCGCCCGCCGGCGCATACCGCATTTTGTGCACCCAGTTGGTCGGTGACCCATTCAAACACGGTGGCCGTGTAGTAATCCAGCCCGCGCACCAGGTGCGGGTTAACCCGGTATTGTATCCCAGAGTGGCGCAGAGATTCGCATAAACCGTCAAAATGAGCGCGGCTCGGGCCGTCGAGAAACGAGCGGATGTCGGGCGCCCCGGCGACCACTTCCCGGGTAGCGGCCACCTTGCTGTCCAAGATGCGCAGCGGATGGGTCTCCAGGCGCCTCAAACTGTCGGGGTCGAGGCACCGGCGGTGCTGCGCGAAGTAGGCGCGCAACGCCCGGCGGTAGGCCGCTCCGGCTTGCGGCGAGCCGAGGGTGTTGACCTGCAGGTGAACATCCTCCACCCCGAGCCGCCCCCAGATGCCGGCGGCGGCGCGAATCACCTCGGCGTCGATATCCGGGCCCGGCCAGCCGAAGGCCTCGATGCCAAACTGGTGAAACTGGCGGTAGCGCCCCTTTTGCGGCCGCTCGCGCCGGAACATCGGCCCCAGATACCACAGGCGTCGCTGCTGGTTGTGCAGCAAGCCATGCTGATTGCAGGCGCGCACCGTACTGGCGGTGGCTTCCGGGCGCAGTGCCAAATTCTCGCCGCCGCTGTCGATGAAAGTATACATTTCCTTCTGCACAATGTCGCTGTGGTCACCGATGGATTGCGTGAACAACTCGGTCTTCTCGATCACCGGCGTGCGGATTTCCTGATAGCCGTATGACCACGCGACCTCCCTGAGCACCGCTTCAACCCGGTGCCAGACGCCGATTTGCTCCGGCAGCAGATCGTTCATGCCGCGTACCGCCTGCAGTTTGTGCGCCATGGCTATTGCGCGCCGATGTTGAAGCGGGCGAACCGGCCGCTCCGGTCGGTATTGAAAGGCACCAACCGGCCGCGATATTCCACCCTGACCCCCCCGGGATTGCCGATGAACACCGAGAACGGCAGCACCCCTTCCAGGGTCAGCCGCTGCCCGCGACCCACGGTGCGGTAGATTAGGCGTTGTCCGGCGCCATCGTGGACATCGATCCAGGATTCTTCCTCCACCGCCACGATGATTTGCTCGGGCGGCGGCGCGGCCGCTTGAGCCGGTGCGCCGACAAGCGCGGTCTCGCCACCTGCAGGCGGCGCCAGGCGCGCGTCATCGGGGCCGGGCAGCGTCCCGCCCCGCTGCGCGTTCAGCCGATAACCGCCGGGTTGTTCGGAAAAATTCGGCTCCGGCAACACCACCAGCGATTCATCCATCAAAGATCGCCTCTCCTGATTCGCGGCCCGGGCGTTGCCCGCCTGCGGCGCAACGAATGGCGGGGGCGGGGCGGGA
This sequence comes from Gammaproteobacteria bacterium, assembly GCA_028817015.1. GTDB lineage: Bacteria > Pseudomonadota > Gammaproteobacteria > Arenicellales > Poriferihabitantaceae > JAHRAW01. The sequence continues at coordinate 24,458 of JAPPQJ010000028.1, read as the reverse complement.
GCGGCCTGGGCCGGCGTCTCCAAACCAAGCCATCCGCGCCATTTCCATTGCGGGCCCGACAGCCACTGCGATGACGCGAAAAAACCGTTGTCCGGGTGCTGCCAATACCACAGCGAGGCTAAAAAAATCACCGACAACACCCCGAACAAAAACGCCAGGCGGCGGCGCGATTTCTCTATGCTGCCGTGCATTTGCTGCGGGTCGGTTTGCAGCGCGATGTTTGAATGCCTTTGCGGAAGGTGCCGCTTGTGCGCCTCGATGGAATGGTCTATGGAAATACCGAGCAAATTGGCATACCCCTTCCAGTAGCCGAGGATATAGGTTTTGCCGGGCAGGTTTTGATAGTCGTCGCTTTCCAGCGCCCGCATCTGCCGGTCGGTCAGGCACAGCGCCCAGGCGACATCGGCCCGCGACCAGCCGTTCTCAGCCCGTTTTGCACGAAGCAGCGAGCCCGGACTGGCGGGCAAAGTGATAACAGAGCGTTTGGTGAACACAACCGGCGGGGCAATCGGCAATCAACAGGGAAACCACCCGGCAACCGCGTTCACGCCGCCGCCGGCGGCTGGCCGCCAGGTTGCCGGAAGCGGCGCGAGCGGCCGGTGCGGTCCGCGACCCGGCCGGTCAGTTGACCGCAAGCGGCGTCTATATCGTCGCCTCGCGTCTTGCGGGTGACGGTGAACAGATTCCTGCTGATCAGGATGTCGCGGAAACGCTCGACTGCGGGGCGCGGCGAGCGCCGGTATTCAATCCCCAAAGACGGGTTAAAGGGAATCAGGTTGACCTTGGCCGGCACATCGCCAAGCAAACACGCCAGCGCGCGCGCCTGGGCGGGGCTGTCGTTGACATCCTTCAACAAGACATATTCAAAAGTGATCCGCCGGCGATTGCGCGCGCCGGCATAGCGGCGGCAGGCTTGCAGCAATTCGGCGATTGGATACTTTTTGTTGAGCGGCACCAGCCGGTTGCGCAGTTCATCGTCAGGCGCGTGCAACGACACCGCCAGGCTGACCGCGCAGGTGGCGCCGAGTCGGTCGATGGCGGGCACCAGGCCGGCGGTGCTGAGCGTGATTCGCCGCCGCGACAGCCCAAACGAGCAGTCGTCCATCATCAGGCGCATCGCACACACCACGGAGTCGAAATTCAGCAGCGGCTCGCCCATCCCCATCATGACGATGTTGGTGACCGGCGGGGATGGCGGGCATCCTGCATCGCGGCCCGTTTCACCCTCCGCGCCGCCGCCGTTGACGCCGCCGAACGAGGCCAATTCGCGTCCGGCCACCCACACCTGGCCGATGATTTCATCGACGCTCAGGTTGCGGTTGAAGCCCTGCCGGGCGGTCGCGCAAAAAGTGCAGTTAAGGCCGCAGCCGACCTGCGATGACACGCACAGCGTGCCGCGCCCGATTTCCGGGATGAACACGGTTTCGATGCAGTTGCCGTCGGCCAGTTTCAGCAGATATTTCACCGTGCCGTCCACGGACACCTGCCGGGCGGCGACCTCGGGGAAGCGAATCGCCGCCCGCCGCTTCAATCGCAGGCGCAACATCTTGCTGAGATCGGTCATGGCGTCTATGGAGGTAACGCGGCGCTGGTAGATCCAGCGCAGCACCTGTGCGGCGTGGAAGCGCTTTTCCCCCATGTCGCTGAGCATCGATTCCATCGATGCGCGGTCGAGGGATGCCAGGTTGGTGGCGGTGGATTGCATCATCACGACAAAAGAAAAGCGGTCGGGAAGCCGGGCCCTACCCCCGGGTGCGCGGGCAAATCTCCTGTTCGCTGAAGAAAAAGGCGATTTCCCGCGCCGCGGTTTCCGGCGCGTCGGAGCCGTGCACCGCATTGCGCTCGACATTGGCGGCGAAATCGGCGCGGATGGTGCCGACTGCGGCTTTGGCCGGGTCGGTGGCGCCCATGACTTCGCGGTTTTTGGCGATGGCGTTTTCGCCCTCCAGCACCTGGGCCATGATGGGGCCCGAGATCATAAACTCGACCAGGCTGCGGTAGAACGGCCGCTCCCGGTGAACCGCGTAGAATCGCTCGGCCTGTTCGCGGCTCAGGTGCAGCATCCGCGCCGCCACGATGCGCAGGCCGGCTCCCTCAAGGCGTCGGCAGATGCGGCCGATCGCGTTGTTGCCGACCGCGTCGGGTTTGACCAGGGACAAGGTGCGTTCAATCGCCATCTAATGAGTACTCCGAAATGCTTCGCCGATGAATTCAGTATCGCAACGCGCCGCCATCGCGCGCCGTGGTTGCGGGCTCAGGTTCAAGGGCGGCGATTATAGCCGTTAGCCGAGTTGCCGGGCAATCAATACTTGCCCGCCGACGGCGCTGACCTCAACCTCGGCCCAGTCACCGGACTGCGGGGATTGCCCCGGGCCGCGTGGCCGCGTTTGGAAGATCACCGGGAAATAATCCGCCGCACGGCCAAACGCGGTGCCGTCCGGCAAATGGTCGCGCCCTTCGACCAGCACCTTGAGGCGCGCCCCGAGACGCCGTTCGGCGACCTTTTTCCACACCGCCTCGCCGCGTTCGCGGACCCGCGCCGCGCGCTGTTTGCGCCGGTCAGGCGGAACCTGGGACGGGATGTTAGCGGCCGGGGTGCCGCGGCGGGACGAATAAGCGAATACATGCGGCCAGGCGATTTCCAGGTCCTCGACCGCATCCAGGGTGTGGCCAAAATGCTCCTCGGTTTCGGTGGGGAAACCGACCAGGATGTCAGCGCTTAGCGCGATATGCGGCACCGCCCGGCGCAGTTTTTCGATGCGCTCATACAGAATTTCACGGGTCGCCCTGCGCTTCATGCGCTTAAGTATCAGGGTGCTGCCGCTTTGCATGGAGAGGTGGAGTTGCGGGCAAATGACCGACTCGGAGGCGATTAAGTCAATCAGCGAATCGGTGATGTGCACCGGGTCGATGGAACTTAAACGCAGGCGAAAATCGCCGCCGATGGCGGCCAGCCGGGTCAGCAGCGCAGCCAGGTCCCCGTCCGGTTCGGGCAAATCCCGGCCATACGAGCCGACATCGACGCCGCACACCACCACCTCGCGGAAACCGTTCATCACCAGTTGCCGCACCTGGCGGTGGATCCTGTCCGCCGGGAATGATCTGCTGGGTCCGCGGGCCTTGTGGATGATGCAGAAAGTGCAGCCCTGGTCGCAGCCCTGCTGAACCTGCACGAAAGCGCGGGTGCGGCCATCGAAGGCGTTAAGCAATTGCGACGGCAGGCTGATTTCCCGGTCCATCTCGCCGACCATGACCGGCGGCAAATCGCGGTCGCCGTCGTATAGCCGTTGCAGCAACTTCGGAATATCCAGTTTGCGGTCGTTGCCGACCACCAGGTCAACCCCGGGTATGGCCGCGCAGGCGGCCGCGTCGATCTGCGCGTAGCAGCCGGTGACCACAATGTGCGCCGCCGGATTGCGGCGAACGGCGCGCCGCACCAGTTGCCGCGCCTGGCGGTCGGCCTCGGCGGTCACCGTGCAGGTGTTGATCAGGCACAGGTCGGCCGTTTCATTCGCATCCACGCGCCGGTGGTGCTGGACGGCCAGTTGCTGGGCGATCCATTCCGACTCGAAACTGTTCACCTTGCAGCCCAGGGTAAAAATCGAGAACCGCTTCTCGGTCCCGGGCAAACCGGGCAGCGGCGGGTTTACGGCAACGGAAACCATCGGTCAGGCTGAAATGGCGGGGTGGCGGATGCCGGAGCCGGCGGGCGCCCGGGCACTAACCAGCGGCTAACCGGCGCGGTTAACTGACCGTAAAACTCTCGCCGCAACCGCATTGCTCGGTCACATTGGGGTTTTTGAAGTGAAATGCCGCCGACAAACCTTCTTCAACGTAGTCGATTTCGGTGCCGTCCAAAAAGTCCAGGTGCCGGTTTTCGACGATGACTTTAACCCCGCGGCTTTCAAACACCCGGTCGGTTTCGTTGATCTCGCGCGCATAATCAAGGCCATACGCCAGCCCCGAGCAACCGGAATTTTTGACGCTCAAGCGAAGCCCGTGCCATTCCTCGCCGGTGTTGCAGGAGGCGAGGTGGGATTTGACGCGCTGGGCTGCGGATTTAGTTAATGTAATGGACATGGTGAACCACAGGTTAACATAAAACGCACCGGCGTTGCTGATGAAAACCGGCGCAATGCGGCCCATCGATACGCGCCTTGTCATCGATCATTCATCGATCATAAGGCCGCCGGCATGCATTTCAAGCCGCTGAAAGAAACCGCTATATATTATCATGCCCGGCGGCCCCCGGAAACCAAATACCGGGGCGCAACCCGGCCGTTATGGTACATTGTGAGGTCAGATGTGATTCGGCGTCCCATCTTCAACCGTGCTAAGAATATGCCCCAATCCGCCCCCAGGCCCCGGCGAGGCCGTACGCGCAAGTTACGCAGCGTAGCGGCGGCCGCAACGCCGCCACCGTATATTACCCGGGCGTTGCCGCCGTATGACCTGCTTGAAGAAGAGGGACTGGAGCGCATCGAGCGGCACGCCGACGCGATCTTAAGCGAATTCGGCATCGAAATCCGCGGCGACCCGGAAGCGCTCGACCTGTTCCAGCAGGCCGGCGCCGAGCGCAACGGCGAGCGCCTGACCTTCGAGCCGGGGCTGGTCAAACACCTGGTGCAGCGCTCTACGCCGGGCGAATTCATCCACCTGGCCCGCAACCCGGCCCGCTCGGTGCGCGTCGGCGGGCCGCATGTGGCGCTGGCACCGGCCTACGGCTCGCCGTTCGTGCGCGACCTGGACGGAGGGCGGCGCTACGGCACCCTCGAGGACTTCCGCAACCTGGTCAAATTGGCCTGCCTGAACCCGGCCATCCACTATTCCGGCGGCACCATCTGCGAGCCGTGTGATGTGGCGGTCAACAAGCGCCATTTAGACATGGTGTATGCGCATATGCGCTGGTCGGACAAGCCCTTCATGGGCTCGGTAACCACCGCCGAGCGCGCCCGCGAGTCCATCGACATGTGCCGCATCCTGTTCGGCGCGGACACCGTGGACACCAACTGCGTGATTCTCGGCAACATCAACGTCAACTCGCCGCTGGTCTATGACGGCGAGGTCACGCGGGTCATCCGCACCTACGCCGAAGCCGGCCAGGGGGTGGTGGTCTGCCCGTTCATCCTCGGCGGCGCCATGGGCCCGGTTACGCCGGCGGCGGCCATCGCCCAGGCCCACGCCGAAGCCATGGTCGGGGTGGCGCTGACCCAGTTGGTGCGCCCCGGCGCGCCGGTCATCTACGGCAATTTCCTGACCACCATGTCGCTGCGCTCCGGGGCGCCGACCTTCGGCCAGCCGGAGGCCATGTTGGCGTATATGGCGGTCGGCCAACTGGGGCGGCGCATCGGCATTCCGCTGCGCTGCGGCGGCGCCTTCACCTCGTCCAAAATCAGCGACGCCCAAGCCGCCCAGGAAAGCGCCCAGTCGCTGCTCCCGGCGCTGCTGTCAGGCGCCAACTTCGTGCTGCACGCGGCCGGCTGGCTGGAAGGCGGGCTGACCATGGGCTATGAGAAATTCATCCAGGACGCCGACCGGTGCGCGATGATGGCGAAACTGTTCGCCGGCCTGCCCTTAGGCGCTGACCACTTCGCGCTGGACGCCTATCGGGAAACCGCCCACGGCGAGCATTTCCTCGGCGCCGCCCACACTCTGCGCCACTATGCCGGCGTCTTCGAGGCGACCACCGCCGACAGCAACTCCTACGAACAGTGGCTGGAACAGGGCCAGTTGACCGATGAACAACGCGCGCACCGAATCTGGAAAACGCAGTTGGCGGAGTACCGGCCGCCGGCCATCGACACGGCGGTGGACCAGGCGCTGCGGGAATACATCGACCGGGTGAAGGGAAGCCGGGCCGACCGGTGGTATTGATTGAGCACCCGGCGGCGGCACCGGTGCACGATTAAAACGCCGTGGCCGCCAGCGTGCCGCCGAAACCCAGCAAAGCGGCGCCGGTGATGCCGCGCATCACGCGCTGAAACAAAACACGGGCGCCGGCCCGGTCAAAATAACCGAAGAACAGAATCATCAAAGAAAACCACACCGCATTAATCGCCGAATGGATGACCACTAACAGCAGCGCCTGCAGGCCGCCGCTTGCCGGCGAAATAAACTGCGGAAACGCCGCCAGATAAAACATGGAAACCTTGGGGTTCAGGGCGTTGGTGATAAACCCTTCCGCAAACGCCCCGCCTAACTTGCGCCGGCGCCGCCCGGCGGCCGCCGGCCCGGGGGTGGCGCCGCCGCCCCGCCCACCCCGCAACACCTGCAATCCCAGCCAGCACAGGTAGAGCGCACCGGCCAGTTTGACGATGAAAAAAGCGGTTGCCGATTGCGTAAGAAGGATTGAGATGCCGAAAATCGACAGCAGCCCGTGCAGGTAAAACGCGCTGACAAACCCGGCCACATTGGCAGCCCCGGCGCCGCGGCCCGACAGGGAGACGGTTTTTGCGATGAGAACGCCGTTGGGACCCGGCGACATCACCAGCAGGGCGGCCACCGCGGCGAAACTTAGGATATCGGATAATTCAAGCATATCGGGTCGAGGCCGAGTTTACCTCGATCAACCCGCCATGACCTCTGTTAAGATATCCTTAAAACTACCCGGACGAAAAACCGCCGGTTAGCCCGCGGCCCAGGCAACGCCTCCATGCGGGAACAGGCATGGCCCTTCCGGTAACCTGTCCTCCGCCTCGCTTTGAGAACTTCAGCAAGCCGGCCAGCGGCGTCCAAACAAAAGGGATGGTGGAAATTTAACCTTGAGGGCACGGGGAAACGGTGGCGGTCCGCGGTCAATCGCCGTCATTTCAGCGATTTGCCGGGTTTTTCGGGCAAACTCCCGCCTTGGCCGTGGACCCCAACCGCTTACCGACATCAAAATCATGCTGCACGCCTTGATCCTTGCCGCCGGCCGTGGCCGGCGTCTTCAGCCGCTCACCGATTCGACGCCCAAAGCCTTGTTGCCAGTGGGGGCGAAGCCCCTGGTGGAACGGCATCTCGAGCGTCTGGCGGCGCAGGGATTCGATCAGGTGGTCATCAATTTGGCGTGGCTCGGCGGGCAAATTCGCGAGCATCTCGGCGATGGCCGGCGTTTTGGGCTGCGCATCCGTTATTCCGATGAAAGCGAAGGCGCGCTGGAGACCGGCGGCGGCATCGTGCAAGCGCTGGCGCTGCTGCAAAGCGACCCCTTTATCGTGATAAACGGCGACATCCTGTGCGATTTCAACTACGCCAGCCTGCGCGTGCCCGAGCCGGATGACATGCATCTGGTGCTGGTTAAGAATCCGCCCCATCACCGGCGCGGTGATTTCGCGCTGGAGCACGGGCGGCTGCTTGCCCCCGGGGCCGGCGCACAGACCTGGACCTATGCGGGCATCGGCTGCTTCCGCCGCAGGGCTTTTGATGCGCTCAAAGCGGGGCGTTTCCCGCTGTTGCCGGTGATCAGGCGTGCGCTTACCGCCAACCTGGCCAGCGCCGAGATTCACCGCGGGCAGTGGGTCGATGTCGGCTCGCCGGAGCGCCTCGCACAGGCGCGCCGCCGGGCCGATTAACCAAACTGCTCGAGCAGCCGCCGGGCCAGCGCCCCCTCGACTTCGCCGATGTCCACCGGGGAGATGTGCCGGCTCATCTGGGTCAGCGCCAACCCCGGATAGCCGCACGGGTCGATGCGCTGATATGGCCGCAGGTCCATGTCAACATTCAAACTTAAGCCGTGGAAGCAGCAGCCGCGTTTAATGCGCAGGCCGAGAGCCGCGATCTTGGCCTGCCGCAGATACACCCCGGGTGCGCCGGGGCGCCGCGAAGCCGGCAGGCCGCAGGCCTCCAGCAGGTCGATGACCGCCTGCTCGATCTGGTTAACCAGCGATTTCACGCCTTGCCGCCGGCGCTTAATGTCGAGCAGCAGGTAGGCGATTAACTGGCCGGGGCCGTGGTAGGTGATGTGGCCGCCTCGGTCGGTGTGAATCACCGGAATGTCGCCGGAGGTCCCGGCAATGGGGGCGGGACTGGGCCGGGGCAGCGCACGGCAACCGGTTCCCCGGGTGAAAACCGGGTGATGCTGGAGCAGCCAGATCTGGTCTTCGGTGGCGGCGTCGCGAAAGCGGGTAAAGGCCTGCATTTGCCGCCAGATTGGCTCGTAGTGGCACAGCCCCAGCCGGCGGATCGCCACCCGGCGCTTCATGATGGCTCGAGCATTAGTTGGTCACTTGAAAGACCAGGCGCTTCACCCAGTCGATCATGCGCGACCACAACGCCCCTTCCGGGTAGTCCTCGGCGACCTGGAGGCTGGCGGTGCGCACCGTGGCGCCATTGAATTTAACTTCAATGGCGCCGACCGACTGGTCGGCATGCAGCGGCGCATCCAAACTGCTCGGCAGCGCCACTTCGCCGGACAATTGGTGCGCGCCCCCCTTCGGGTAGATGACGCTTAGATCGCTGGGGATGCTGACCCGCGCCCGCGGTTCCCGGCCCATCCACAGCGGCAACGACTTAACCTCGCTGCCGGCGGCGTAGATCAGCCGGCTTTCATAGGCGGCGTAGCCGTATTGCAGCAGCGAATAGACCTGATCCGCGCGAGCCGCCGCGCTCTTTGAGCCGATCACCGTAGCGATGAGCCGCATGCCGTCGCGCTCGGATGTGCCGATCAGGCAATAACCGGCCTTGCGGGTGTAGCCGGTCTTAATGCCGTCGACGCTGGGGTCGCGGGCCAGCAGGATATTGCGGTTTTTCTGGGTGATGTTGTTGTATGTATATTCGCGCTCGGAGTAAATCTTGAAGTAGTCGGGAAAACGCCGGATCAGCGCCCGCGTGAGAATGCTCATGTCGAGGGCGGTGCTGTAATGATCCGGGTGCGGCAGGCCGCTGCTGTTGACAAAGCGGGTGTTGTGCATGCCGAGGCGCGCCGCCGTTTCATTCATGCTCGCCGCAAATCCCGCTTCGGAGCCGCCCAGATGCTCGGCCAGCGCCACCGCCGCATCGTTTCCCGACTGAATGATCAGCCCCTTGAGCAGCGCCTCGACACTGACCCGGGTATCGACCCGGATGAACATCCGCGAGCCGCCGGTTTTCCAGGCCTTTTTGCTGACATAGACCTGGTCTTGCAAGGTGATGCCGCCGTTGGAAAGGGCCTCGAACACCAGATAGCCGGTCATTAGTTTGGTCAGGCTGGCCGGCTCAATGCGCGCCCCGGCATTGGCGCCATCGATGATCCAGCCGCTGCCAAAGTCGGCCAGCAACCAGGCGCTGACCTCCGTTTGCGGGGCCGGCACACGGGATTTAAGGAGCGCCGGAAGGGGCTGCAACAAGGGCTCAGACGCGGCCGTCGCCGGGGCCGCGCACAGCAGCGCGATCAGGATGGCATATTTTCGCATGGAGATGGGGGCATTGGGGGCCAAACAAAGCATTGTAGCCGCCGGTTGAGGGACATTTCAGGCCAAAGGGAGGGCTTTTCGTGGCGCGTTTCGGGGCCCTGGCGCAGCCTCACTCGATCACGAATGTGACCGGGAAACGCAGCATCGCCTCCAGTTTTTGCCGGCTGGCCCGGGCCGCGTCGCGGCTGGTGAATGGCCCGACTTGCACCCGGTACAGCGGCGCTTCCCGGCCCTGCGCGCCATAGCGCACCGCCACCCGGTAACCGGCTTGCTCAAGTTGCTCGCGCACCTTGTGCGCGTTGGCGCGCCTGGAATAGGCGCCGATCTGGATCATGATCCTGCGCGCCGCGCTCGAGGCCGGCAAAGCCGCGCGCCCGGCCCCGGCATTTTCTGGAACAGCGCTTTGTGCGGGAGCCTCGGGCTTCAGTGCGCGCACCTCGACCGGGCCGGTGCCGTGGCCGGCGATGCCCAATTTGTGGGCGGCCATATAGGAAAGGTCGATGATGCGCCCGTGCAGGAAAGGTCCGCGGTCGTTGACCCGCACGACCACCGACTTGCCGTTATCCAGGTTGGTCACGCGCACATAGGAGGGCAGCGGTAGAACCGGATGCGCCGCGGTCATCGCGAACATGTCATACGGCTCGCCGCTGGAAGTGCGCCGGCCGTGGAATTTGCGGCCATACCAGGAAGCGGTGCCCCGCTTCACATAGCCGGCAGCGGAGGCAAGCGGGTGGTAGCGTTTGCCAAGCGCGGTATAGGGCCGGTTTCCGGTGGCGCTCAGCGGCTCATGCCGGGGCACCGCATCGGCCACCGAATCCGGATCCACCGGCAGGTGCTCCGGGGGGCGGTCGTCGCTGTAGTAGGGGGAGGGAGAGGAGGTGGCGGGGCGCGGCGCGGGCTTGCCGGAGCACCCTGTTGCAAGCGCCGTCAAAACGGCGATGCCGGCAAAAAACAGCCGCCGCGGCCGACTCATGGCCGACGCTCGCGGCTGATCCGCCGGGACAATTCGACCACCGCCATCGCGTAATTGACGCTGGGATTGTAGCGGGTAATGGCGTAGAAATTGCCAAACCCGATGAAGTGGCGATACCCCTGCTGCTCCCGCAGCCGCAGCAGCGCCATCCTGGTGCTGGCCCCTGCAGTATCGACCGTGACCCCGGCCTCGGCCAGTTGGGCGGCGGTCAGGGTGGGCTTGGCGCGCTTGCTGACCAGCGACGCTGCGGCCGCCGAAAGCGGCTCCCTGAGCGGGGCAAAAATGGCCTGGCCGCCGGTCCAGCCGTGGCGCTTGAGATAGTTGCCCACCGAGCCGATGGCGTCCTCGCTTTCATTGACCAGGTCGCGCCGGCCGTTGCGGTTGAAATCGACCGCATATTCCTGATAACTGCTGGGCATGAACTGGGGGATGCCGATGGCCCCGGCAAAGGAGCCGGTCACCGATCCCGGAGCGATGTTTTCGGCCCGGGCGGTGTTCAAGAAGACGCGCAATTCCCGGCTGAAATATGCGCTTCGCCGCGGATACTCGGCGGCCAGCGTGACCAGTGAATCCAGCACCCGCCGCCCGCCCATGCGCGTGCCGAAATGGGTTTCCACACCGATCAGCGCGACCACCACCGCCGGCGGCACGCCATATTCGCGCGCCGCGCGCCGCAGCACGGCCTCATGCCGGTTCCAGTAGGCCACCCCCTTGCGCACGCGCTCGTCGTTGATGAACCGTTCGCGATATTTATACCAGGGCAGCGCTTCGTATTGGCGGTCCATCGCGCGGGTCACCGACGGGTCGATGGCGGCTTCGCCCAGGACGGCTTCCAGTTGAGCGCGCGGATAACCGTCCTCGCGGACCATTTTGTCGGCCAACTCAAGCAGCACCGGGTAACGCCGGAAATCCACCGCATGGGCCGCATCGCAACCGATAAAAAACATCAGAATTGCACTGCATACCGTTGTTTTATCGATATGTTTTCTCATTTTTCTGTCACAGCCGGCTGCGCTGGCGGCGAATGCTCATCAAAATGCCCAAACCGATCATTAAGATGGCGATGGAAGAGCCGCCGTGGCTCAGCAAAGGCAGCGGCACGCCGACCACCGGCAGGATGCCGGCGGCCATGCCGATATTGACAAATACGCATACGAAAAAGGTGACCGCCAAACCTCCGGCCAGCAGGCGCGCGTAACTGTCGTGAGCGTAGTAGGAAATGGCCAGCCCCCTGAGGCCGATGAACAAATACAGCATCAACAAAATGAGCGCGCCGAGGAAGCCGAATTCTTCCGCATAAGTCGCAAAGATGAAATCCGTGCTCCGCTCCGGGATGAAATCAAGCCGGGATTGGGTGCCGGCCAGCCAGCCCTTGCCGCCCAGTCCGCCGGCGCCGACGGCGATGATGGACTGCACGATATGGTATCCGGCGCCCAGCGGGTCGGCCCAGGGGTCGAGCAAGGTTAGAACGCGCAGCCGCTGGTAATCATACAGCAGCATGCTCCACATCAGCGGCGCCGACACGCCCAGCAGCAGCAGCACCGCGACAATGAATTTCCAGCCGATTCCGGCCAGGAAAACCACCGACGTACCGGCGATGGCGATTAAAATCGCCGTGCCCAGGTCGGGTTGCACCACCACCAGCGCAACCGGCAGCAGCACCACCGCCACTGAGCCAATGATCCCCAGCGGGCGCGGCGGCAATGGCAGCCGGGTCAGCACCCATGCCACCATCATCGGCACCGCCAGTTTCATTATTTCCGCCGGTTGAAAGCGCACCACGCCGAGATCGATCCAGCGCTGCGCGCCCTTGCCGATGATGCCCGCCATCAGCACAGCCACCAGCAGCACCAGACCGGCGCCGTAAAACCATGGCGACCAGCGCAGCAGCGTAGCCGGAGGGATGCGCGCGAACAGCAGCATCAGCGCCAGCGCAAAACCGATGCGGGCGCCTTGGCGAGTCAGGTACTCGGGATTTTCGCCGCCGGCGCTGTATTGCACCAGCAGGCTAAGCGCGCACAGCATGATGATGGCGGTGAACAGCGACATATCGACCGCCGGCGAGGTTGGGTTGCCGCCCGTCATCTTCCGACGGTGGTGTCGAGGTTGTCCACGCCGGGAAACATGCCAAGCCGGTTCAGCAGATAGTGGTCGATCAATTTGCGGGCGATAGGCGCCGCCGTGCGGCTGCCGGCGCCGGCGTTCTCGACCACCACGGCGATGGCGATTTTCGGCTGGTCGAGCGGCGCGAAGCCGATGAACAGCGAATGATCGATGTGTTTCTTTTCCAGTTTGGACTCGTCATAGCGCTCATTCTGGGGAATGCTCTTGACCTGGGCGGTGCCGGTCTTGCCCGCCATTTCATAGCGAAGCCCCTGACGGAGCCGCGACGCGGTGCCCCTGCGATCATGCACCACGCCGCGCATGCCGTCGATGACATATGCGTAGAAATCGCGGTTGGCGATGGCCGCGCGTTTGGCGTTAGCCGGCGCAACCGCTTGCCGCACCCGGTTCTGCGGGTTTTCCGTGGCGACCAGGAAGCGCGGGGTGACCGGCCGGCCGCGGTTGGCTAACATGGCGGTCACCGCCGCCAGTTGCAGCGGGGTGACCAGCATATAGCCCTGACCGATGCCCGTGATCACGGTTTCACCGGGAAACCACGCCTGCCCGCGCGCCTGGTGTTTCCATTGCGGCGACGGCATCAGGCCGCTGGGCTCGCCCGGCAAATCCACCCCGGTTGGCCGGCCAAAGCCCAAATCCGACATGCCCTGGTGGATGTGATCGATACCCAACCGCCTGGCCAGCCGGTAGAAGTAGACATCGCACGACTGCACAATGCCGGTGCGCGCATCCACCCAGCCGTGGCCGCCCCGCTTCCAGTCGCGGTAGCGGTGGGTGCGGTTCGGCAGGCTATACCAGCCGGGGCAGAAAATGCGCTCGCCGGGGTCGATCCCGTGTTGCAGGCCGGTCAGCAGCATGAAGCCCTTGATGGTTGAGCCGGGCGCGTAGCGGCCGTATAACGCGCGGTTCAGCAACGGCCGGTCCTGCGAGCCGAGCAAATGCGCGTAGCCTCCCCGGCTGATGCCGTTGACGAACGGATTGGGGTCAAATCCGGGCTCGCTGGCGAAGGCCAGCACATCGCCGGTGCTCGGCTCGATGGCCACGACTGCGCCCCGATGCCCCCGCAACGCTTCCATGCCGGCGCGCTGCATTTCGATATCCAGACTTAAGTGCACGGTCAGCCCGGTGCTCGGCAAAGTTTTACCGAGGCTGCGCACCACCTTGCCGTGCGCATCGGTTTCAACACGCTCGAACCCGGGCCGGCCGCGCAGGGTCTCTTCATACTGCGCCTCAATGCCGGTTCGCCCCAGATACTCCAGGCCGCGGTAAGCGCGCGGGTCGATTTGCTTAAGGTCGTCGGCGTTAATGCGGCCCACATAGCCGAGGAAGTGCGCGGTCAACGCGCCGTGGGGATAGTGGCGCTGCAGCCGGGCCTGCAGTTCAACACCGGGGTGGCGGTGCTGGTGCAAGGCGATGCGGGCCGCCTCCCGCTCGTTCAGGTTGGTGCGCAGGGTCTGCCGGTCGAACGACGGCTGGCGCCGCACCAGTTGCTTAAATCGAGTGACATCTTCTTCGCTTAATTCAATCAATTGACCGAGATCGCCCAGCAATTGGTTCATATCATCGACTCGGTCGGGCAGGATTTCGACATTATAGACGCGCCGGTTTTCCGCCAGGATCTCGCCGTTGCGGTCGTAGATCAGCCCCCGCACCGGCGCCATCGACACGAAGTCGATGCGGTTGTTCTGCGCCAGTGTGGAAAACCGCTGGTGCTGGGAAATTTGCAGATAGGCCAGCCTGGCGATCAGGATGGCGACCAGCAACAACACCCCGCCGACGGCGATGGCGATGCGACCGCGCACGATCTGGCGGTCACGCAGATAGTCGCTGCTTGGAATCACCCCCGCACGATCCCGCTTCGCTGGCGGAGCCTGCGCATCAAAACATACGCCACCGGCCACAATAGCGCGGTGGTCACCGCAGTCTGCCAGTATTGCAGGCGAATCTCGACCCCGTGAGCGAGATGGTATACCCACATCACGATGGCGGTGTCGAGCGAGGAAATCACCAGCACCACCGCGCATTGCTGCCACAACGGGCACAGGCGCAGCCGCGGATGGGCGCTGGCGGCGACCAGCGCTTTGCCCAGGGCGTGCTGGCCGAACAGCGTGTATTGCATTAAATCAAGCAGCAGCCCCATCAGCCAGCCGCCGCCGACGCCGATCCATTGCGGGGTGGCCAGGCACCAGTAGAACAGCACCAGCGTCACCCAGTCCGGGCGCGCAAATTCCACCCAGCCGGGGTAAGGGACTACATTCAGGAACAGCGACAACAGCAGGGTCGCCGGAATCACCAACCAGCGGTTACCGGGCTTTTTCATCGCGCCCCCCTGCCGGCGCTGCCGGGCGGCACCGAGGGCGGCGCATTGCTCGACAGCAGCAGCACTTCTCCCGCAAACTTGATGTCAGCCAGCGGGCTGGCGCGCACGGTCAGAAATTCCGCGGTGCTGTCGGTCACGATCTCCTGCACCTGCGCCACCTTGTAACCGGCCGGAAAACCGCCGCCCAGCCCGGAAGTGACCAGCAGGTCGCCCTTGCGAATGTCGGCCTGCGCGGACAGAAACGGCACCGAGACCTGCCCGGAGACGCCGAGGCCCTGCACGATGGTGCGCAGGCCGTTGCGCTGAATCTGCACCGGGATGGCGTGACTGGGGTCGGTGATCAAGGTGACCACGCTGTGCTTGAAACCCAGCCCGGAAACCTGGCCGAGCACGCCCTCGGGAAGAATCACCGCCTGCCCTGAATAGACTCCGGACTCCACGCCGAGGTTGAGCCCGATGCGGTGGGTGAACGGCTCCAGGCCAATTTCCACCACCTCGGCCAGCAACACCCGCTCCCCGGGCCTGGGGGACGCCGACAACAGCCTGGACAGGCGCCGATTCTCCGCCTGCAGCGCCTCGTAGCGCTGCAAATGCGCCTCCAGCACCGCCTGTTTGGCCTGCAGCGCTTTGTATTTGCGGTATAAGGTGCCGTCCCGGTAGTGGGCATCAAGCCATTCCCGGGTCGCCGCAGGCAGGTTAATCACGAATTGGAAAGGCCGGTTGATCACCGAGCCGGCGGCGCGCGCCGAAACCAACAGCGGGCTGCGGTGGTCGACGATCATCAGGGCCACCGAAAAGACCAGCAGGAAAAAAAACCGATGGAGCGGGGTTATCTGGTTGAAAACCATGATCATCCGACGGCGGCGTCTGTTCACCGGGGCGAAAACGCAATTATAAAGGCTCGGTGAGCGCGCCGGCAGCGCGGAAGTCATCGGGCATCGGGGTCAGATCAAAACCACCGGGGCCCGGGAAATCAGCCTCACAAAGGCGGCGGGGCGCATCTAATGGTCATAGGCAAAAATATCGCCGAGCATGTCCATCTCCTCAAGCGCCCGCCCACACCCCTTGGCCACGCAGGTCATCGGCTCCTCGGTCACCACCACCGGCAAACCGGTGTCCTGCATCAGGCGGCGGTCAATATCGCGCAGCAGCGCGCCGCCGCCGGCGATCACCATGCCCTTTTCACCGATGTCCGCGCTTAGTTCGGGCGGGGTCTTTTCCAGCGCCTGGCGAATGGCAGAGACGATCTGGCGAAGGGCGTCATCGATCGCCTCGTGCACTTCCTCGCTGGTGATCAGCAGGCTGCGCGACATCCCTTCGGACATGTCGCGGCCCTTGATCTCGGTTTCCATGTGCTCGGATTCCGACCAGGCGGTGGCGATGGTCTGCTTGACCCGCTCGGCGGTGGCCTCGCCGATCAGCACGCCGTGGCGCTGCCGCACATAGCTGATGATGGCTTCGTCGAAAGTGTTCCCGGCGATGCGCAGGGAATGCGAATGCACCACGCCGCCGAGCGATAAAATGCCCACCTCAGTGGTGCCGCCGCCGATATCCACCACCATGGAGGCGGTGGGCTCGGCGACCGGCAAATTGGCGCCAATGGCCACCGCCATCGGCTCCTCGATGAGATACACTTCCCGCGCGCCGGCGCTGGTGGCCGACTCGCGGATGGCCCGGCGCTCCACCTGCGTGGAGCCGCAGGGTACGCAGATGATGATCCTCGGGCTGGTGAAAATCCGGTTTTCCTGCACCTTGCGGATGAAATACTTAAGCATGTCCTCGGTGACGTTGAAGTCGGCGATGACACCGTCCTTCATCGGCCGGATGGCCTCGATGGAGGACGGCGTGCGCCCCAACATGCGCTTGGCATCCTGCCCCACAGCCAGCACGCTTTTACCGGTGCCGCCGTGCGACGGGCTCTTAATCGCCACCACCGAGGGCTCATTCAGAATGATGCCTTTGTTCTTGACATAAATCAGCGTGTTGGCGGTGCCAAGATCGATGGCGAGGTCATTGGAGAAAAAGCCGAGGAAGCGCTGCAGCATTGTGATTTTTCAGGTGTGGCGGTGGATGGGCGGCCGGGCCGGCCGGAAAATAAAACGCTTGCATTTTACCCTTGCCAACCGCACTATTCAAGCGCGGCATTGCGGTATTGAGCCGCTTGGTTGCGGCGTGAGTGTTCAGAGCGTTCCATAAGCGTTCACCTTGACGCACCGCCCCGCCCATTCCGCCCATTGGCAACACACAGACCCAGGCCACCTCCGGCATGCCCATCACCCGCGAACAAGTCGCCCACATCGCCCGCCTGGCCCGCCTGGCCATGGACCCGGCGGAGGCCGAATTTCACGCCGGGCAGTTGTCGCGCATTTTGGAATTGGTGGAGCAAATGAACCGCATCGACACCACCGGCGTGGCCCCGATGTCGCATCCCCAGGACGCCGCCCTGCGGTTGCGGGACGACCGGGTCACCGAGCACAACCGCCGCGACCAGTATCAGCGCATCGCCCCGGCCGCCGAACACGGGCTGTATTTAGTGCCCCGGGTCATCGAATGACCGACGCGCCGCTGCACCACCGCTCGATCACCGCTCACGCCAGGTCGCTTCGCAACCGGGAGTATTCGTGCCTCGAGTTGACCCGGCATTTCCTGGCCCGCATTGAGGCGGCGGCCGATCTCAACGCCTTCATCACGGTCACCGCCGAGCACGCGCTCAAGCAGGCCGAAGACGCCGACCGGCGCATCGCGGCCGGCCAGGCCACCGCCCTGACCGGCATTCCGCTGGCGCACAAAGATTTGTTCTGCACCCGCGGCGTGCTGACCAGTTGCGGGTCGAAGATCCTGGCCAATTTCATCTCTCCGTATGACGCCACCGTGGTCGATCAATTAAACCGGCGCGGCGCGGTGATCTTGGGCAAAACCAACATGGACGAGTTCGCGATGGGCTCATCCAACGAAACCAGCCACTACGGCCCGGCCCGCAACCCCTGGGACAAGTCGGCCGTGCCCGGCGGCAGTTCCGGCGGCTCGGCGGCGGCGGTGGCCGCGCGCCTGACTCCCGTGGCCACCGGCACCGACACCGGCGGCTCCATTCGCCAGCCGGCGGCGTTGTGCGGGCTGACCGGCGTCAAACCCAGTTACGGCCGGGTGTCACGCCACGGCATGATCGCCTTCGCCTCCAGCCTCGACCAGGGCGGCGTGCTGTCGCGGTGCGCCGAGGACGCCGCCATCGTGCTGCACGCGATGTCCGGCTTCGACGCCAATGACTCCACCTCGCTGCGCCACCCGGTGCCGGACTACCCCGCCCTGCTCGACCAACCGATTGCCGGCAAAACCATCGGCCTGCCCGGGGAATTCTTCGGCCCCGGCGTGGACCACGAGGTGGCCCGCTGCGTTGACCAGGCCATCGCGCAACTGGGCAGGATGGGAGCCAAAACGGTGCCGGTGGAATTGCCCAACAGCGCCGCCGGCATCCCCTGCTACTATGTTCTGGCCCCGGCCGAGGCCTCGTCCAACCTGGCGCGCTTCGACGGGGTGCGCTACGGCCACCGCGCCGCCGAATACGCCGACCTCGACGATTTGTATGCGAAGACTCGCGGCGAAGGGTTCGGCGCCGAGGTTAAACGCCGCATCATGATCGGCGCCTATGTGCTGTCGTCAGGATACTATGACGCCTACTACCTGAAAGCGCAGCGATTGCGCCGCCTCATCGCCGACGATTTCAAGCGCGCCTTTGAGCGTTGCGATGTAATCGCCGGCCCGACCACCCCGGCGACCGCGTTCGCCATAGGCGAAAAAAGCCGTGACCCGGTGGCCATGTATCTGAACGACATTTTCACCAATGCGGTCAATTTAGCCGGGCTGCCCGGCCTGTCCATTCCGGCCGGCTTCGACCGCAATGGCCGGCCGGTCGGACTGCACCTTATCGGCAGATATCTGGACGAAGCCACGCTGCTCAGCGTCGCCCACCGCTACCAGATGGAAACCGACTGGCACCGGCAAACGCCGCCGGGGTATGCGTGATGGCCGCCACCGAATGGGAAGCGGTCATCGGCCTCGAGGTGCATGTGCAGTTGAAAACGCGCAGCAAGATTTTCGCCGCCTCAGACACCGGTTACGGCGCCGAGCCGAACACCCGGGCATGCGCCTTCAGCATCGCCCTGCCCGGCACGTTGCCGGTGATGAATGTCGAGGCGGCGCGCCTGGCGGTGCGCTTCGGCCTGGCCGTGGGCGCGCGCATCAACCGCCATTCGGTGTTCGCCCGCAAACATTATTTCTACCCCGACCTGCCGAAAGGCTATCAAATCAGCCAGTATGAGCAGCCGATCATCGGCAGCGGCGAGATGGAAATCGACACCGCCGCCGGCCCCAAGGTGATTCGCATCACCCGCGCCCACCTCGAGGAGGACGCCGGCAAATCCCTGCACGAGGACTTGCACGGCATGACCGGCATCGACCTGAACCGCGCCGGCACGCCGCTTCTTGAAATCGTCTCGGAAGCGGATCTGCGCTCGGCCGCCGAGGCCGCCGCCTACCTGCGCAAAGTGCATGCGCTGGTCAGGTATCTCGACATCTCCGACGGCAACATGCAGGAAGGCTCGCTGCGCTGCGACGCCAATGTGTCGGTGCGCCCCGCCGGGCAAAAAGCCTTCGGCACCCGCACCGAACTGAAAAACATCAACTCCTTCCGCTTTGTGGAAAAGGCCATCGATTTTGAGGTGCAACGGCACATCGAGGTGCTCGAAGGCGGCGGCGCAATCGTCCAGGAAACACGGCTGTATGACGCCGAGGGCGACCAGACGCGGCCCATGCGCTCCAAAGAAGAAGCGCACGATTACCGCTATTTCCCCGACCCCGACCTGCCGGCCATGCGCCTCGACGACGCCTTCATCGACTCGGTGCGCGCCGAATTGCCGGAACTGCCCGACGCCCGCAAGCGCAGGTTTCAATCCCAGTTTGCGCTGTCGGCGGAAGACACCGCGCAACTGACCGCCGAGCGCGAGTTCGCCGACTATTTCGAGGCGCTCGCCGCCGCGCCCGGCGTCGACGCCAAAACCGCCGCCAACTGGCTTCTCGGCGATTTAACCGCCGCGCTGAACAAACACGGCATGCGCATCGAGCAGTCGCCGCTGCCGCCCGCGCACATGGCGCAACTGCTGCAGCGCATCGCCGACCGCACCATTTCCGGCAAAATCGCCAAGGAGGTGTTCGCGGCCGCGTGGCGCGGCGAAGGCGGCGTCGACGACATCATCGCCGCCCGCGGCTTGAAACAGGTCACCGACCGCGCCGAAATCGAGGCTGTGGTCGAGCGCGTGGCGGGCGACCATCCGCAGCAGGTGGAGCAATACCGCCAGGGCCGCCACAAGGTGTTCGGCTTCCTGGTCGGCCAGGTGATGAAGGCCACCGGCGGCAAGGCCAACCCGGCCCGGGTCAACGAAATCCTGCGCGAGATATTGAACCGGGAAACCGGCTGACACGGCGCAGGTTCGGCTGACCGCGGTTTTGCGATACAATGCGCCGGGCGCGGGCCTGTAGCTCAGCCGGATAGAGTACCTGGCTTCGAACCAGGTGGTCGGGGGTTCGAGTCCCTCCAGGCCCGCCATCTTGCCGAGCCGCGCGTTTGCCGGCCGTCCATCCGCATCCGCATGCCATCATGAACCGCCCCATCGTGCTCGCCTCCTCGTCGCCGTGGCGCCGGGAAATTCTGGAGCGCACCGGCCTGGCGTTCAGCGTGCATGCGCCCGGCATCGACGAGTCGCCGCGCCCCGGCGAGACCGCGCCGGCATTGGCCAGGCGCCTGTCCGTGGCCAAGGCCAAAGCGGTGGCCGAGGCGGCCGCGCGCGCCGGCGCACTGATTATCGGCTGCGACCAGGTGGCCGAACACCGCGGCCAACTCATCGGCAAGCCGGACGACCACGACCACGCGGTGCGGCAACTGCAGCAGGTGTCCGGCTCGGTGGTGACCCTGCATTCCGGGGTGGCGCTTTACGACGCCGACGCCGCCACCGTGCAGGCCGCGGTGGAGCCGTTCGTGGTGGAGTTCCGCCCCCTGACCCGCGCCCTCATCGAGCGCTACCTGCGCGCCGAGCGGCCCTATCAGTGTTGCGGCAGCCTGAAAGCCGAGGGCCTCGGCATCGCGCTGTTAAAACGCCTGCACGGAGACGACCCCAATGCGCTCATCGGCCTGCCGATGATTCGCCTGGTGGATATGCTGAACAACGCCGGGGTGGAATTGGTTTAGCGGCGGCGGCGCAAAAACCGCCTGGCGGCGGGTTGCGCGCCGAGCAGCCGGTCGCCGGGCGCGCGGCGGCGAGGTTCAGACCTTGACCGAGAAAACAAACGTCATCTGCCCGCAATTTTCGCGTCCGGCGTCGGCGTCGCGCATGAATTGCTCCAGCGCATCCTGGCGCGCCAGGGCGGCGATGCGCTTTTCCACCACCGCGGTTTGCTCCGCCGACAGCAGGCTCCAGATGGAATCGCCGCCGCGCCACCCGGCATCGGCGGGCCCGCGCGCATTAAAATACGCGGCGCCTTGCAGCACGGCGTCGGCCGGCACCACCGCCGCGCGATGCGCAAAACCGGCGGCGGCCAACATTTCGCGCAGCCGCGGCAGGTCGGGATGGCGCGCCGCCATCGCCGCCAGCACCGCTTCCGGCAGCAACCGGTAGGGCCAGAAGCCGTGGCGCAACTGGCGGTGGCTGCAGGTGTTCACCACCAGCGCGCCGCCGGGTCTGAGCACCCGGCGGAACTCGGCGAAAGCGGCGGCGATGGCATCTTCACCGCCGAGGTGGTGCAGCACCTGGTTGATGGTGACGCCGTCGGCGGCACCGTCACCGACAGGCAGCGAGTCGACCCCGGCGCGGTGGAACACCACGCCGCCGCCGGCTTTGGCCCGCGCCTGCACCAGCATGGCTTCGCTGCGGTCAACCGCGTGCACCACGCCGACATGGGGGCTGAGCGCGCGCGCATAATTGCCGGTGCCGCAACCGGCGTCGACGACGGTTTGACGGTGAAGTTCGCCGCCGGCGGCCAGGCAGCCGAGAATGATTTCCACGCCGACCGCAGCGCGGGTGCGGTCGTAGTGGGCGGCGGTGCGGGTGTAGAGTTCGGCGGCGCTCATGCGCCGGCTTCGGCTATAAAGCGCTCGTCCCGGATTTGTTTGATGCGGTCGCGAACCGCGGCGGCTTGCTCAAATTCCAGGTTTTTGGCGTGGCCGTACATTTGCTTTTCGAGGCGCTTGAGTAACTTGCCGAGTTGCTGCGCGGATGCCCGGCCGTAGTTCTCGCCGTCATCGGCGACGGCGGCGCCGGGCAAATCGTATTCCGGCCAGTCCGCCCGCGCGCCCTCCCCCTCGCCGCCGCCGACGCCTTCGATGAGGTCCTTGACCGGCTTGACGATGCTCTTTGGCACGATGCGGTGGCGGCGGTTGTAGGCGCTTTGTTTGCCGCGCCGCCGCTCGGTTTCGCGAATCGCCGCCTGCATCGAGTCGGTGATGCGGTCGGCATACAATATCACCCGGCCGTTGATGTTGCGCGCGGCACGGCCGATGGTCTGGATCAACGACCTGGTCGAACGCAGGAATCCCTCCTTGTCGGCGTCCAAAATCGCCACTAACGACACCTCGGGAATGTCCAGCCCCTCGCGCAGCAGGTTGATGCCGACTAACACATCGAAGACTCCGGCGCGCAAGTCGCGGATGATTTCGACCCGCTCCACGGTGTCGATGTCGGAATGCAGGTAGCGCACGCGCACGCCGTGCTCGTGCAGGTATTCGGTCAAGTCTTCGGCCATGCGCTTGGTCAGCGTGGTCACCAGCACGCGCTCGGCGCGCTGCGCCCGCAGGTTGATCTCCGACAGCAAATCATCGACCTGGGATTCCACCGGCCGAACCTCCAGTTCCGGGTCCAGCAGCCCGGTGGGCCGCACCACCTGATCGACCGGCGCCGGGGCGCGCTGCGCTTCGTAGTCGCCGGGGGTGGCGGAGACGAAGATGGTCTGCGGCAGCAAATTCTCGAATTCATCGAATCGCAATGGGCGGTTGTCGAGCGCGGACGGCAGGCGAAACCCGTATTCCACCAGGTTTTCCTTGCGCGACCGGTCGCCGCGGTACATCGCCCCGATTTGCGGAATGGTGGCGTGACTCTCGTCGATGAAAACGAGGGCGCGAGCCGGCAGGTATTCCATCAGGGTCGGCGGCGGCTCGCCCGGGGCGCGGCCCGACAGGTATCGGGAGTAGTTTTCGATGCCGTTGCAGTAGCCCAGTTCGCGCATCATTTCCAGGTCATAATGGGTGCGCTGCTCCAGGCGCTGCGCCTCCACCAGTTTGTCCGCATCGCGCAACGCCCGTGCGCGCGCGCGCAGTTCATCGCGGATGCGGCCGAGGATGTTGAGGATGGTTTCCGGGGGGGTGACATAATGACTTTTCGGGTAGATCGTCACCCGCTTGGCCCGCCCTTCGGCGGCGCCGGTCAGCGGGTCGAAGCGGGTCAGGCTCTCGATTTCATCGCCAAACAGCCCGATGCGCGTGGCCAGGCGCTCCGATTCGGCCGGATACACATCGATCACATCCCCGCGCACCCGGAAGGTGGCGCGGCGCAACTCCAAATCGTTGCGCGTATACTGCATTTCCGCGAGGCGTCGCAGGATGGCGCGCTGCTCGATTTGGTCGCCTTCCTTCAAGTGCAGAATCATGCCGTGATAGGCCTCCGGGTCGCCCAACCCATAGATCGCCGACACCGTGGCCACGATGATGACATCGGGGCGCTCCAGCAACGCCCTGGTCGCCGACAAGCGCATCTGGTCGATGTGGTCGTTGACCGAGGCGTCCTTTTCGATATAGGTGTCGGAACTGGGAACATACGCTTCCGGCTGGTAGTAATCGTAATAGGACACGAAATATTCCACCGCGTTGTCGGGGAAGAAATCGCGCATCTCCGAATACAACTGCGCGGCCAATGTCTTGTTGTGCGCCAAAATCAGCGCCGGGCGCCCGCTGTCGGCGATGATATTGGCCATGGTGAAAGTCTTGCCGGAGCCGGTCACCCCGAGCAAAGTCTGAAAGGCCTCGCCGCCGGCCAGCCCGTCCAGCAACAAGGCGATGGCCGCGGGCTGGTCGCCGGCCGGCTTAAACTCGCTATGCAGTCGGTATTCGGCGGTTTTCATCACGGCGATTTTAACCGACTGCATCAGGATGCGCACCCGGTTGCTTGCAGTTGCCCATTCCCATTCCGCGCTCCCGGGGCGTTTGTTTGGCGATGGCCTGGCGGAAGTTCAGGGGCCGGCGCACAACCGCAAATCCGGGGGCTGGAATGGCTGAACTGCACCGCGGCCTGGGGCATGTCATAAATAGAAATTTTTTTATATCAATAAATTATATGGATTTTTTCGATTCCACCTTATCTGTATTGAAGGGCTTGTCTCAGGCCCGTTTTATGCTATATTGCCGGTCACTCTTAACATCTCAACCCACAGGGAGAATGTCATGAAAGTTGCAAAAGCCGCGGCACTCGCCGCCACGCTCTCATTGTCCGGAATCACCGCTTGGGCGGACACGCTCGAGGATGTCCAGGCACGGGATGAACTCAACTGCATCATCAACACCGGCCTCATCGGCTTCGCCGCCCCGGACGCGGCCGGGCGGTGGGACGGCTTCGATGTCGCGCACTGCCGCGCGGTT
>JAPPQJ010000022.1:677-2403 GCA_028817015.1 Gammaproteobacteria bacterium | reverse complement strand
CATCAAGCCCGTGGCCGAATTTAAACTCCCCGCCAACTCCAAAATCGTCAGCGGCAAAACTTACCGCGACGCCACCGCCGCGCGGTTGCGCACGCTGCGCGTCTATCGCTGGGACCCGGACGGCGGCGCCGGCAACGACGGTGGCGATAACTTGCCGCGCATCGACACTTACCAGGTCGATGTGGAAGCCTGCGGCCCGATGGTGCTGGATGCCATCATTCGCATCAAAAACCACATCGACCCCACGCTGACCTTCCGGCGCTCGTGCCGCGAGGGGATTTGCGGCTCGTGCGCGATGAACATCGACGGCGTCAACACATTGGCGTGCATCCAGCCGGTGGCGGAAATCACCGGCGACCTCAAAATCTATCCGCTGCCGCACATGGAGGTGGTGAAGGATTTGGTGGTCGATATGCACAATTTTTACGCCCAATATGCGTCGGTGAAACCGTGGCTGCAGGCCCCCGAACCCGAAGGCGGCCGCGAGCGCCTGCAAAGCGAGGAGCAGCGCCAGCGGCTCGACGGCCTGTATGAATGCATCCTGTGCGCGTGCTGCTCGACCAGTTGCCCCAGTTACTGGTGGAACGGCGAGCGCTACCTCGGCCCGGCGGCGCTGCTGCAAGCCTGGCGCTTCATCGCCGACAGCCGCGACCGGGCCACCGATGAGCGCCTCGCACAACTGGACGACGCCTTCAAACTGTACCGCTGCCACACCATCATGAACTGCACCAAAACCTGCCCGAAGGGGTTGAATCCGGCCAGGGCCATCGCCGAAATCAAAAAGGCGGTGGCCCGGCGGCGCTGAAAGCGGCGGTGCTCATCAACGCATGGAACGGCGGGAAAAACGGCAAAGACAAATTCGGTGGCGCTGCCGCCGCGGCGCCAGGGAACTGGATTTGCTCCTGTCCGCTTTCGTGGACCGCCATTACCACGCGCTGAACGACACCGAACGCCGCCAGTTCGACCGCCTGCTGGAAAGCCCCGACCCGCAACTAAGCGACTGGCTGTGCCAGAACGCCCAACCAACCGACCCGGAAATCGCCGCCATTGTCAAACGCATTTGCGCTGCCCATCGCGATTAGCGTCTCGCCGCGCCGGCGCATCGCCGCCTTAGTCACCGCGCTGCACTGCGTGCCGCTGCCGCTGCTCATGGCCGTGGACGGCGCGTGGCGGCTGGCGGCGGCGGTGGCGGTGGCGGCGTCCCTGGCGGTGGAATTGCACCAGCAACGCCGGGCCGGGTCCGCCACCCGTCTGGCGACCACCGCCGGCAATGAGTGGCTGCTGTACCGGGGCGCCGCACCGGGCGGCAAAATCGAACTCATCGACAGCGCGGATTACGGGCGTTTTGCGCTGCTGTTAGTCGCGCAACGCGGGCGCCCATTCCACCTGCTCATCAACGCCCGCGCGCAGTCCGGCGAGCAATGGCACCGCCTGCGGGTGTGGCTGGCGCACCGCACCGGTGACGGCCCCGGGCGGCTGTAAACACCCGCGCCTCCGCGGGCCGCGCGCGGTTGGCGGTCGCCGGGCTATTGGCGGGGAAAATCCGCGCCTGACCGGGTAGAATCGCGCCACCGCCCTCGCCATCACCATCATGAAAAACCCGCCGCCACCGCCGAACGACACCGACGCCGACCTCGGTTTCGAGGATAAACTGTGGGATGCGGCGAACAAGCTGCGCGGCCACATGGACGCCGCGGAATACAAGCATGTGGTTTTGGGTTTGATT
>JAPPQJ010000022.1:0-667 GCA_028817015.1 Gammaproteobacteria bacterium | reverse complement strand
GCGCGCGCAACTGCGCAAAAGCAAACACCGCGACGCCGAAGACCCGGACGAATATCTCAGGGAAAACATTTTCTGGGTGCCGCGAGATGCGCGCTGGTCGCGGTTGCGCGACGCCGCCAAACAACCGGAAATCGGCAAACTCATCGACGACGCCATGCGCGCGATTGAGCGCGACAACCAGTCGCTGAAAAATGTTTTGCCGAAGAATTCGGTGGTGGTTTCCACCCGCGCGCCTGTGGGTTATCTGGCTATTGCGAGAAGCCCGCTGACCGCAAATCAGGGATTTCGGAGTTCAGTTGTAAAAGAAGGTTTTGACCCGGTGTTCGTCTATTATCTGCTGAGCAATAATGTGGAACACCCGAAATTCCATGCTTCGGGAGCCATTTTTGGAGAATTAAGGGGAACAACGACTTAAGTCGTTGCGCTTTTTATTTCATCCATACGCCGGACAAAACGCCATTACCCGAATTCTCGGCGCATTGGACGACAATATAGAGCGGATGAATTGCACCTTAATCGAAATTCGAGATACTCTGATCTCCAAGTTATTGTCTGGCGAATAGATTTCTGATTTCTGCAGTTGTCATACGGTGCGCCGTGAAGCCACGCTCAATTCGCCAGACAATAACTTGGAGATCAGAGTATCTCGAATTTCGATTAAGGTGCA
>JAPPQJ010000154.1 GCA_028817015.1 Gammaproteobacteria bacterium | reverse complement strand
CGGTGGATGCGGCGGTGGCGGCGGCGATTGCGCTGACGGTGGTGGAGCCGACCAGCAACGGCATCGGCGCGGATGCGTTTTGCATCGTGTGGGACGGTGATGAACTGCACGGCCTGAACGCCTCCGGGCGCAGTCCGGCCGCGGTGTCGGCGGCGGATTTCGCGGGCGCAACCGAAATGCCGCAACGCGGCTGGGACTCGGTGACGGTGCCGGGCGCGGTGAGCGCGTGGGTGGAGGTGTCGCGGCGCTTCGGGCAACTGCCGTTTGCGCGGTTGTTCGACGCGGCCATCGGCTATGCGCGCGACGGCTTCGCGGTGGCGCCGGTGACCGCGGCGGCGTGGGCCGAAGCCGCGGAAATTTTCACCCCCGCCGAATTCCCGGATTTCGCGCCGTTTTTGCCGAACGGCCGGGCGCCGCGCGCCGGCGAAGTGTTCCGCTTCCCGGCCCAAGCCGACACGCTGGAAAAAATCGCCGCGAGCGACGGCGAAGCGTTTTACTGCGGCGAACTGGCGGAGCAAATCGCGGCCGTGTCCCAAGCCGCCAGCGCTAAACTCTCGCGCGACGACCTCGCTGACCACCGTTGCGACTGGGTCGGCACCATCGCGGCCAACTACCGCGCGCGCGGCGGCGCCATGCCGGTGGAATTGCACGAAATCCCCCCCAACGGCCAGGGCTTGGCCGCGCTCATCATGTTGGGCCTGGTCGAGCGCCACGACATCAGCCGCTTTGAGGTCGACTCGCCGGACTTCTTCCACCTGCAAATCGAGGCGATGAAATTAGCGCTGGCCGACGCGCACAGATACATCGCCGACCCCGCCCACCTCGAATTCCCGGCCCAGCGTTTGCTCGACCCCGCCTACCTCGACGCCCGCGCCGCATGCATCGACATGCGCCGCGCCGGCGCCCCGGAATTTGGCGTCCCGCCCGCGGCCGGCACCGTCTATCTCACCGCCGCCGATGAGCGCGGCATGATGGTGTCGTTCATTCAAAGCAATTTCATGGGCTTCGGCTCGGGGCTGGTGATTCCCGGCACCGGCATCAGTTTGCAAAACCGCGCCGCCGGGTTTAGTTTGCAGCCGGGGCATCCGAATTGCATCGCCGGTGGCAAGCGGCCATTTCACACCATCATCCCCGGGTTTGTGATGCGCGGCGGGCGGCCGCTGATGAGTTTCGGCGTGATGGGCGGGCCGATGCAGCCGCAGGGCCACGCACAGATGGTGATTCGCGTTTGCGACTACGGCCAGAACCCGCAGGCCGCCAGCGATGCGCCAAGGTGGCGCGTGCTGGAGGGCAATCAAGTGGCGCTGGAGGGCGGCGTTGACCCGCGGGTGAAGGCCGAACTGGCGCGGCGCGGCCACCGCGTGTTGGTTGACGCGCCGGATGCCGATTTTGCGTTCGGCGGCGCACAGTTGATTTACGCCGCCGACGGCGCCTACATCGCCGGCTCCGACCACCGCAAAGACGGTATGGCGGCGGGCTTTTGAGCGAGTGCCTTCGGCTTTTGGGCGAGCGCCGCTGTTCGCCGCGCCGTGAGCACCGCCGGCCGTGACCCGGCCGCCCCAGGGACGCCGCCGGGGGCGCCGCAAAGAACGCTGGCCGCCCTTTGGCGCGGCGGTGCGCGCGTTGTTGTCGGCGGTGTTGCGCCTGGCGCTGGTAGTGGCGGCCGCCGGCATAACCGCGGTTACCAGTCTGCGCTGGATCGACCCGGTGACTTCATCGCTGATTCTGCAGACCAACCTGGCCGCCCGGATGCAGTTCGCCGGCGCCGATGCGCCGCCGTGGGTTTCTTTCACCTGGCGGCCGCTGGCGCAGATTTCCCCGCACATGGCGGCGGCCGTGATTGCGGCGGAGGACCAGCGCTTTGCGCGCCACCACGGGCTGGACTTTGTCGAGTTGTCCAAGGTGCTGCGCGCCGGTGAAAAACGGCCGCGCGGCGCCAGCACCATCACCCAGCAGGTGGCCAAAAACTTGTTCCTGTGGGGCGGGCGAAGTTATCTGCGCAAAGCGCTCGAAGCCGGGCTGGCGGTGTATATCGACCGCGTTTGGGGCAAGCGCCGGGTGCTGGAAATCTACCTGAACATCGCCCAGTTCGGCGCCGCCATATACGGCGTGGAAAACGCCAGTCGGCGTTTCTTCGGCAAGCCCGCCGCCGACCTCAACCGCTTCGAAGCCGCACGCCTGGCGGCGGTGCTGCCCAACCCGGCCTATCGCTCGGCAACGAACGCCAGCGCCACCGTGCTGCGACGCCAAAGGTGGATACTCGAGCAGATGAAAGCGCTCGGCGAGGTGCGGTGGGTTGACCGTTTGCGCTGATGGCGGGGTATTCAGCGGTCCGAGAAGCGCATCAAAAATGTATGTGGCGCAGAATTCCTGGCGCAAGGAGCGATGGGTGCGCTCCACGCATCCGCTGTTGCCCCGGCGCCGGGCATGGCCCGCAAATACCGGCCGGCGCTTGCTCTCGGTCCGGCCACCATGACGCCGGGACTACGCATACGCCAGCCACGGCACGATGCAGAATGCGCCCTTGCCGCAGATCAAGAACAGCCCCTGATTGCGGCACAACATCCCGGCGGTCTTGCGCTCGCTTTGGGTCGAATGCGCATCGCGCACCGCCGG
Source organism: Gammaproteobacteria bacterium (assembly GCA_028817015.1). Classification (GTDB taxonomy): domain Bacteria; phylum Pseudomonadota; class Gammaproteobacteria; order Arenicellales; family Poriferihabitantaceae; genus JAHRAW01. The sequence continues at coordinate 4,670 of JAPPQJ010000154.1, read as the reverse complement.
CGCCGCCTGCTGATGCGTTGCTGTCCATTGCCGCCACCGCGCACCCGTGACGGCGCTGGGCCGGCCCCGCCGCGCTCCAGCATGCCGAGCACCGGAGTTTTGCGTCCCGCGCCGCGAACCGCGCTTGTTGCGCACGCGGCGCAGCCCAAAGCGACCTTCATTCAGTTCTATCTTTCACATGCAGAACCGGGTTAACTCATCTGTGACACCTTGGTGTCTTGAACCTCGTTATTTATTCACCGGCGAAAAATTCAAGCAATGCCGCCAGCGTCTCGATGGGGGCTTCTTCAGGGCAGTAATGCCCGCCCGGCACGCTGTGGCCGCGAACATCTCCGGCCACGGCCCGCCATTCCGCGATGACATCGTAGGCGCCGCCGACAAATCCGGATTCGCCCCACAGCGCGAGCAGCGGCATGGTCAGTTTGTGGTCCGCATCCGCCGCGTCATGTTCCAGGTCGATGGTGGCCGCGGCACGGTAGTCCTCGCACATGGCGTGGATGGTCCCGGGCTTGCAAAAACAACGCAGATAGTCGGCGAATGCGTCATCGGTCATCACGCCCGGGGTGCGGCTCCATTGGCCGCTTTTCATGCGAAGATAGAATTCCGGGTCGGCGCCAATCATCCGCTCGGGCAGCGGCGCGGGTTGAATCAGGAAGAACCAGTGATAATAGGCGGTCGCAAAGCGCATGTCGGTCTGCCGGTACATCGACGCCGTCGGCGCGATGTCGATAACCGCAACGCGCCGCACCGCATCCGGGTAATCGCGCGCCATGCGGTGCGCCACGCGCCCGCCGCGGTCATGCCCGGCGACGGCAAAGCGCGCGTGGCCGAGTTGCCGCATCAGCCCGGCCATGTCGGCGGCCATCGCCCGTTTGGAGTAAGGCGCATGCCGGTCATCGGTCGGCGGTTTGCCGCTGTCGCCATAACCGCGAAGGTCGGCGGCCACCACGGTGAAATGCCGGGCCAGCCGCGGCGCGACCTTGTGCCACATGTAGTTGGTCTGCGGAAACCCGTGCAGCAACAACAACGGCGGCCCGCCGCCGGCGGTCCGGTAGGCGATGTCAACCCCGCCCACCCGCATCGTCCGCAACGGAAACTGTTCGGGGTAGGTCATGCCGTTGTCCGGCGGCCGGCGGCGGGTAAATTATGGCGGGGTCGGCCGGAGGCACAACCTACCGCCGGCGGCGTTTGTATTCGAAATAAAAACCGACGAGGACCACAAGGATAATGATCGCCGCGAGAATGATGGCGACAAGCAATAAAGAACTCATGATGTATCAACCCCCTTTCGGATTCTGAAGGCAACCGAGCAGGGCGGTTGCAACTCCAATGATAACGATGATCGCGGGTTCCCCCATGGGGCTCTCGACTAGAAATGCCCGGGCAATTCCGGCAATGATAAGCGCCGCGCCTACCTGCCGGCAAGAGTCAGCAACACCTTGATGTTGATGAACTTCATGCCGGTATTATATCCGTTCAATTCAACCGGAGGGGGCAATTTCCGCCAGCACTAATTCGGGGCAACCCTCTGGACGCCAGGAATTTGGCATTCCGGGAACCTTAATCCGACTTCCTGGCAATTCAGTCTTTCGTGTGGCGAGATAAGGTTCCGGGTAGAGGTCGAGTCCCCCCAAGTGGAAGTAAATCGCATGGCGGAAGCGTTCGCGGTTGCGGCAGCTGCAGGCCATCCACTTGATGTGTTGGATCCGAGCGTTGATGCCTTCGAACATCGCGTTAGTCACATTCGAGAGCGTCGCGTTGATGACGCCTTGCCAGTGGCGTTTTATCATCTGCGCCACCTTCAGCTCGATCATCCGCAACGCGCCGAACGCCAACCACTGCGAACGACCCATGGCTTATGCATTGCGAAGCCACATATAGCGGCTATCGGTGAGACGGCCATCGCCCGCATTCAATAGTTGCCGATGCGAGGCGAGGCGCGCCGCACCTCATCCCACCGCGCGCGCCAGATGCTGCGCAGTGTGGAACTTATCAAACACCACCTCCGCCGCGCTGTGCAACTTCACCGACGCGATATACGCCGACCACATATCCATCGCCACTTGTTCAAGGAGCGTGCAACCGGCCTCGCCCAACTCACGCCAATACTCATCTAGGGGCGCTCCACCCACACAAAAACCGGAAGCGCCAGTTTTATGGTCGCCTTACACTGTATCCAGGCGCCAAATCCAAGTCTGACACATGAGCAACTTCTTCTATATTTGTTAAGACATAATGATATTTTGGGCCCTTCAGATTCGCGCCATGTGAACAATCCACATTCCAGACCTGAAGAAAATATCCAGCCATAGCTGCACGAATCTTGATAGTATAAATCTCATTGCCCATATCAAAAGACCGAGCGTCTACCAAGTTATATGGATGCGCTCTTAACTTCAAATCAATAAATGAATGCCATTGCTTATCATTATCAGGGTGCTCATGGGCTTTTATGGTGTCCCCTTCAATTGGAGATACTTCCTGAATTCTCCCGAAAACAAAATCGCTATATCTTTCGCGCTTTCTATCATATGCGCGCAGATGCCATCGAAGCAGGTTATCTGCAAAAGCCACAGGAACAATTTGTCTCGCACTTTTCCCGGAAGCAGAAGAATATGTGATAGTCAATGACTGTATTCTTTGAATTGATCTCGATATCAGTGCGATTCTGGCAACCGCATTATCGTCAGCCGGCTTGTGCAACTTGGGCATGGTATACACTGGGATGCGCTCAGTCAACATGCGAACATCGAAAACAGGCTTGAAGGACTTGCTGGTTTCATAGTATTTAAGACGCACGTTATAACTTAGATTTTCAGGTGCCTTTTTATTATACATGGACAATACGCTGGTGGCGGACGCTGCAGACACATGAAATCTGTTCATGATTTCTTCGCGACTGACAGTGCCATGGAAATAGGCAAGGAGTTCAACAAATTCCAAGCGTTCCCTCCATGTTGCTGACTCTGAGATTTCACTCTTTTTCATTTTTCTCTATCTCGTCCAATGACATTCCATCAATTTTTCTGGACTTCAATAGACATGCCCTGAATTTCTTCTTATACTGAAGGAATTTATCGCTTGGTATTTGTTCCGTATTGCTCATGCAACCGTTATATTTTTTCTGCATGTTTCTCATCTTTTCATTTGCCAAATCATCCGAATACCGGTAGATGCGTTTCTCAATAAAGTCGGCCTCCCTAATCCAATCACCCCAGATTGCCACCGCAGACTCATGCCGCGCCATTTTGTGGGTCCACTGAAATACAGTGTGGTCCAGAGCTTGTCCTATCGTTATGACAAGCGGCAAAATAAAAATGAGCAGCAACACCCATTCGTACATAAGTGCTCCTCGATAATAAAGGCCGATTAGAGCAACTGAAATGGAAGACAATAAAATAACGGAAAACTCTTTCCAGTTTCGGTATTTGGTGTATTTCTCTTTCAGTTCTGAATGACAAAATCGGCAAAGTTCCGCCTTTTTCCTCAGCTTCTTGAGCAACTTCTGGTCCGATGAGATATTGTCGTTCTGCATTTCATTCAATCCGGGGGCTTGGTTTCACGGACAGAATTGTTTTTTTCAAGACATCAAAAGTCAGCTTCTCATCAGGAAATGCACGAGCGAGAGCCTCAGGCAAAAATCGAAGACGAAAGTCTGAGAAAGTATAGCCGTTATCTCCATGGTATCCGCCCCCTGAAGTCAGGGACACCAATTCGTCTAAATTCTCTGGCGTCAATCCCAATCCATCAAGGTCATGCGCTAACAACTCCAAACATTCTTGTTCATTGGGTCGACGGAATTCTATGTGCAATGCGGAACGCCTGACAATGGCCTGATCAATAACATTTGCTCTATTGGTGCAAAGAAATACAACTGCCCGACCACCAGACTGGCGAACCTCATCAATTTTCTGTGTCAGCGTGTTGACTGCAGCCTTTTCTTCCTGATGCATCTGTTCGGTGGACCGGAGCGATGCAATGGAATCGGCCTCGTCTATCAACAAAAAAGACAAGCGCTTTTTGCCCGCTTGAGTTGTCAAATTCTCAAAAGCATCCTGTATAAGCTGGCTCATTTCACCGTGCAGCCCCCTGCCTCTCACGCGGGTGCTCAATTTGAGCAGAAAGCCCTCTTTCCTCATTTCTCTTGTCAACCGATTTGCCGCGCACTCCGCAGTAACAGTCTTCCCCGTTCCCACGTCTCCGCTAAAGAGAAAAAGTGGGTGTCTCTGCTGGATTAACCGGCATAAGGGGACAACTTTTTTGTAGTGTCTCTCGCTCCATTTGTCTACGTCCTCAGGCATTAGCATCATCATTAAATGGTTTTTCAACGCTTCATAATGAGCGTCAAAACCAATAAGGTTCGTAGCCACGACATCCAGTTCAGATGACGGGAGTTCTCGCTGGACATCAAACGCGTCTTGTTTCATTGTCAATGTCCGTTCAGTTCACGAATGTATCGCGTTGCAGTCCGAAACTGTTGCTGAAATAGAGCCTAGTGCCATCTATTCGCATATTGGAATAGTCGGTTGACAAGGATGATGCGGTCCAGATTAATTTCAACATCCCCGAAATCTTAAGTTTTTCTAACCCTACACCGTCAGAAGGGTCGACGATCACGCACAATGTGCCATTTGGCAAGCACGGCCACCTATTCCCCCCTGGCCTTGAAG
>JAPPQJ010000208.1:20582-21077 GCA_028817015.1 Gammaproteobacteria bacterium | reverse complement strand
CTCCCGCGCCGAAGGCATGCACGGCCACGCGCTGACCGGCGACGACCGCTTGGCCAAATACTTCCCCGGCGAGCGGTTTGCGTTGAACCCGGGCGATTGATTTGATTCCTTGGCCGCGCTGTCAAACCGCGGACCGCGAACACCGCGCCATCCGCGGCCGCGAAGTTGTGAAACCGTAAAACCGTGAAATCGCGGCGCGGCCGCCGCGGCCCCGCGCTAAACCGACAACGCCTTTAGCACTTCATTCCAGCCCAGCGCCAGGTTGTTGCGGTTATACCCGCCCCCGCCCATGGCGATGATGCGCCCGTCGCAGCATTCATCGGCGATGCGCACCAGGCCGGCGGCGGCGTGGCCGTGGGCGGCCGGCGAAAACCGCAGATGGGTAATCGGGTCGCCGGCGATGCTGTCGGCGCCGGCCTGCAGCAGAATGATTTCCGGTTGGAACGCGCGCAAGTATTCTTCGACGCGCGGCCAGGCGCGGTGGAACGCAGCATC
>JAPPQJ010000208.1:0-20415 GCA_028817015.1 Gammaproteobacteria bacterium | reverse complement strand
GCAGCGTCTCGATGATGACGCCGCAGTCGTTGAAGGCGCAGAAGCCGGCCGCGCTGTCGCGCCGCGCATGGTGCAGCCCGGCGATGGGAATGAACACCCGCGGCGTCTCGCCGCTGACGATTCGATGCAGCGCGTCCAAGTCCGAGCCGACCACATAGCAGCCGGCTTCAAACACGCCCTTGAACGCCGGGGTGTCGCCGCTGTCGAGATAACCGGCGCCGGTCTCGGAGGCGTGTTTGACCAGGCCGACATATTCCGGCGTGTGAAAGCGCAGCAGCGCCGCTTCATCGCAGGCCACCGGTGCCATGATGTGCACCCGCTTGTCCAGCCCCTGCTTCACCGTCTCGCGCCAGAACGCATGCATGCGGTCGGGCCCGAACGGATGCCCGTCGCCAAACCCGTAACGCCCCAGGTCGTCTCCGAAATAAACGCTTGCTATCGCCATGGCGGTTGCAAAAATCGCGCGGTGATGTTGATGTTGCTCGCTGTTGCCGCAAGTATAGGGGAAAAACGGGCCGGTATGCACGGGTTTGCCGCATGGCCCTTGGGTATCACAAATTTGGCTCATAAACTCTTTGGCGCGCGGCGTTGGCTTCGGTGAAATGGTTGCCGGGGGGCGTGTTCGACTACGGTGCCGCGGTTGCTTCGTCGAACAGCATGCCCGCCGGGTTCAGTGCCGGCCAAGTGGCGGCGAATTCATGGTCCGCCTCCCAGCGCCGCTCTTGCCTGGCGGAGGTCGGCCAGCGGGCGGCGGTGCGGATTGCCGGATTCCGTGAACTGGGCGACCAGTTGACGGTTATCCGCGGCTGCCCGGCCGCAGCGCAGGCGCAAACTGTTCTCAAAGCCGACCCGCACATGGCCGCCGAGCCGGGTGGCCTCGGTCAGGCATTCAAACTCGTGCTCGCCGAACGCGCACGCCATCCAAGGCACCGCCGCCGGCAAGGCGCCGGCCATTCGCCGCAGCGTGTCGAGGACGGATGAACGCTCGGCGTTGCGCTGGCCGACCACCAACAGCACCGAGTGGCGGCCGGCCGGGATGATGTCGCGTTCGCGCAACGCGGCGTAGTGGTCGATGTCGGCCGCGGAGTAGAGAATATACTGCGCCAGGATGCTGCGCTCGGCGAGGCGGTGGAACAACGCCCCGGCCGCCTGCGCATCGGCGTCGCTGCCGGCCAGTTCGCGCACCGCCAGCGACACGCCGTCGACGCCGTCCACGCTGATGATCCGGCGCACCGCCCGGCGCTGCCCGGCGGCGGCGTAGATGCCGGCCGCTTCGCTGGTGCACTGGATGAGCAGTTGCCCTCCAACGCGCGCGCGAATGGCGGCGATGGCCGCGCCATAGGCGTGGTCGTCGAGGGTGTGGCGGCCGCTTGAGTCGCGCACATGCAAATGTAGCATGCGCGCGCCGGCTTGCAACACCTGCGCGGCGGTGTCGGCCAACTGGCCGGCGGTCAGCGGGATGGCGGCGTGGTCGCGGCGGGTCTTGTAAGCGCCGTTGGGCGCCGATGCGACTAACATTGGGCGGCGGGCGGCGGCGGCGCTCAAGGCCGTAAATCGCCGGGAATGTGGTCGAGCGCGGCGTCGATGGCGCGCGACAATTTGTCCACCAACTCGTACATGTGCGCGGGCCGGCAGATGAACGGCGGCGCCAGCAGGATGTGGTGGCCGCGCTCGCCGTCGATGGTGCCGCTGCCGGGGTAGATGACGAGGCCGTGTTGCATGGCCGCCTGTTTAAGCAGCGAATGCAGCGGCACGTCGGCGGGGAACGGCGCCGCGGTGCCGCGGTCGGCGACCAGCTCGAGGCCGGCGAACAGCCCGCGGCCGCGGATGTCGCCGATGTGCGGATGGGCGCCCAACCGCCGCCGCAGCAACTCGAACAACTGCGCGCCGCGCGCCCGCACATTGTCCAGCAGATTTTCGCGCTGGATAGTCTGCTGCACCGCCAAAGCCGCGGCCGCCGCCAGCGCGTGGCCGAGATAGGTGTGACCGTGCGCAAACGCGCCCGAGCCGCCGGCGATGGCCCGGTAGATGCGCGCGTCCATCAGCGTTGCGCCGATCGGCTGGTAGCCGCCGCCCAAGCCCTTGGCCACGGTCACCAAATCGGCGCGAATGCCCTCCGGCGCGTGCGCGTATAAATCGCCGGTTCGGCCCATGCCGCACATCACTTCGTCGAGGATCAGCAAAACGCCGTAGCGGTCGCAGATGTCGCGGATGCGGCGGAAATAGCCTTCCACCGGCGGCAGCGCACCGGCGGTGGCGCCGACCACGGTCTCGGCGATGAAACCGATCACCCGGTGTTCGCCGATTTCGACAATTTTCTGTTCCAGTTCATCGGCCACGCGGCGCCCGTATTGCAATTCCGACTCGCCCGCCGCCTGGTCGCGGTAGGCATAGCACGGCGCGACCCGCCCGGCGTCCATCAGCAGCGGCTGGTAGGGCGCGCGCCGCTGCGCGTTGCCGCCGACCGCCAGCGCGCCTAAGGTGTTGCCGTGATAACTCTGGCGGCGGGAGATGAAATGGGTTCGTTGCGGCTCGCCGATCTCGAGGAAATACTGTCGGGCCAATTTAAGCGCCGACTCCATGGCTTCCGAGCCGCCGCACACGAAATAGACATGGCTTAAGTTGCCGGGCGCGTGCTCGATCATGTGCTCGGCCAACGCTTCCAAGGTTTCGGTGGTGAAAAACGCGGTGTGCGCGTAACTGAGCCGCCCCAGTTGCGCGCGCACCGCCTCGACCACCGCCGGGTGGTTGTGCCCGAGGCACGACACCGCCGCGCCGCCGGAGCCGTCCAGATAACGCTTGCCGTCGCGGTCGATCAGGTAGGGGCCATCGCCGCCGGCCGCCTCGGGCAGGCTGATCCGGGTGTGGCGGTGCAGAACCTTGGTCATCGGCGGGGGAATCTTCGGGTTGGACAAGAGTGCAGATGGCGGGTGATGGCGGCATCTCCCCGCCGGTTAAGTGACGGCGGCAGGCTTGGATGTTGCGGTGCCTGATATATTGTAATATACGCAGCCTGTGAGGGTGGCCAAAAGCAACCGCTGGCGCCCGTAAATCCTGAATTTCCACCATACATCCTGGAGATATGCCGATGAAACTGAAAGCCTTGTTGGTCATGATCGTGTTGGCGGCGTTGGGCTTGACCGCCAATGCCCGGGCGCAGGTTCCCGAGTCCGACGACCCGGTTAAACTGGCGCTCAATGAATGGACCGGCCAGCACATCACCACCCGGGTGGCCGGCGAGATCCTCAAGCGGATGGGATACAACGTCGAGTATGTGACCGCCGGCTACTATCCGCAAATGCAGGCGCTGGAAGACAACACCATCTCCGCCACCCTGGAGATTTGGAGTTCCAACATCGGCGAGCACTACGACAAGGCGCTGGCGTCGGGCAATGTGGTTGAGATGGGCGACCTGGGGCTGAATCCGGTTGAAACCTGGCTTTTCAACAACGCGGCGGCGGAGCAATGCCCGGGGCTGCCGGACTATCAGGCATTGAACGACTGCGTCGAAGTGTTTGCCAATGCGGAGACCTTTCCCAAGGGCCGCCTGGTGGATTATCCGGCCGACTGGGGCACCAGCAATGTGGACCGCCTCAAAGCCTTCGGCCTTAATTACACCTCGGTGCCGGCCGGCAGCGAAGGCGCGTTAGTGGCCGAGATTCAGGGCGCCGAGGCGCGCGGCGAGCCGCTGCTGGTGATGTTCTGGGCGCCGCACTGGGTGCACGCGGTGGCTGATTTGACCCCCGTCAGCCTGCCGCCTTTTGAGGAAGGCTGCCACGACGACCCGGCGGTGGGAGTCAACCCGAACGCCACCTGGGACTGCGACTGGGCGCGCGGCTACATTAAGAAAATGGCCTGGGCCGGGCTGGCCGACAAATGGCCGGCGGCGTCCAAACTGCTGACCGCCTATACCCTGCGAAACGCCGACCAGATTCCCATGATGAACGCCATCGACCAGGAAGGCGGGAAACTGGAGGAAGTGGTGGCGGCGTGGCTGGACGCCAACCAGGCCACTTGGCAACCGTGGGTGGATGCGGCTATGCGTTAATGCTGTGCGCGGTCTGATGTGTTTGCGGTTTACGGGCGGCGGCATTCCGGTGCCGCCGTTTTTGTCGCGCCAACGGCCGGCCCGCTGACCGGCGCAGGGAGTCTCAGTGAACGCCCCGGTTAAAATCTCCTGCCGCAATGTGTGGAAGGTATACGGCGAAGACCCGGCGCAGTTTTTCCCCGGCGGCAACGGCGATATCGAAGACCCCCGCGCGTTGTGGGAGGAATTCGAAGCCAGGGGCCACATCGGCGCCGCCTGCAATGTCAGTTTCGATGTGCGCACCGGCGAGATCTTCGTCATCATGGGCCTGTCGGGGTCGGGCAAATCCACCATGGTGCGGTGCCTGTCCAGGTTGATCGAGCCGAGCGCCGGCCAGGTGCTGGTGGATGGCGGGGATTTGCTCCAACTCAGCGACCGCGAGTTAATCGAATTCCGCCGCCACAAGATGGGCATGGTGTTCCAGAATTTCGGCCTGCTGCCGCATCTGAGCGTTCTGGAAAACATCGCCTTCCCGCTCAAGGTGCAGAACATTAACCCGCGCAAACGCGAGGCGCGCGCCCGGGAAGTTATTCAGTTGGTCGGCCTCGAGGGGCGCGAGGACAGTTTTCCGCGGCAACTGTCCGGGGGCCAGCAGCAGCGCGTCGGCATTGCCCGCAGTCTGGCGGTGGAGCCGGAGATGTGGTTTTTGGACGAGCCGTTCAGCGCCCTCGACCCGCTGATTCGCCGCCAGATGCAGAACGAGTTCCTGCGCCTGCAGAAACTCCTTCACAAGACCATTGTCTTCATCACCCATGATTTTCTCGAGGCGCTGCGGCTGGCCGACCGCATCGCCATTATGAAAGACGGGCAAATCGTGCAGCTCGGCGCCCCGGCGCAACTGGTGCTGAACCCCGCCGACGACTATGTCGCCGAGTTCACCAAGGATGTTCCCCGCGCGCGCATCATCACCGCCGGAGAGATCGCCGACATCCGCCAAACCGCCGGCCCGTGTCGCCTCAACCGCCGCATCGACGCGCACACCACGCTGGAACAACTCATGCCGCTGCTGGGCCGGCACCCCGAAGGGCTGCTCGTGCAACGCGGCGGCGCCGACATCGGCGTGGTGACCCCGCAGCAGGTGGTCAGGGCTCTGGCCTCGGAGCGCGACTGATGCGCGGGCGGTGGCGCGCCGGGGAGATCCGGGAACTGGCGCCGTGGGCGGCGGTCATCCTCGCCTCGGCGGTTTGCATCGCGTTGCGCGGCCGGGCGCCGTGGTTGAACGACTTGCCGCCCCGGATGATGATCCCCGTGGGCGAGTGGTTCAACGCCTTCATGGACTGGTTCACCGGCGCGTTCAAAGGGCTGTTTCGCGCCATTAACTGGCTGTTGTCATGGCCGCTGGCCGGCACGCAGGCGCTGCTGCAATGGTTGCCGTGGCCGGCCACCATCGCCGGGTTCTGCGCATTAGCGTGGGCCGCATCGGGCCGGCGGCTGGCTTTGTTCACCGCCCTGGCGCTGTTCTACATGGCGCTCACCGGCTACTGGTCGCCGAGCATGAACACCCTCGGCAGTGTGTTCATCTCCATTCCGCTGGCGCTGGCGGCCGGCTTTCTCATCGCCGTGGCCGCGCACCGCTCGGCGCGCGTTGACCGCGTAGTGCAGCCGATGCTGGACCTGATGCAGACGGTGCCGACCTTCGCCTACCTCATTCCGATCCTGCTGCTGTTCGGGTTCGGGCCGGTGGTGGGGGTGGTGGCCAGCGCCATTTACGCCTGCCCGCCGATGGTGCGCAACACTATTTTGGGGCTGCGCCGGGTGCCGCGCGAGGTGCTTGAATCGGGGCTGATTTGCGGCGCCACCAAACGCCAATTATTCCGGTGGGTGCAGGTGCCGAGCGCGCTGCCGAACATCATGGTCGGCGTCAATCAGACCACCATGGCGGCGCTTAGCATGGTCATCATCGCCGCCATCATCGGCGGCTCCGCCGACATCGGCTGGGAGGTGCTAAGCACCATGCGCAAGGCGCAGTTCGGCCAGAGTCTGCTGGCCGGAATCGTCATCGCGCTCATTGCCATGGTGCTCGACCGCATTAGTTGGGGGTTTGCCGACCGCGCCCGTACCCGCGCCGTGCGGCGTCGCCGCCCGGGCCGCACCGGGCCGCTGAAACCGTGGTTTACCGCGCTTGCGTTGATGGCCGTTTGCGTGGCCCTGGCGGCGTTCATCCCGGCGGCGAGAACCTACCCGGAGGCGTGGACCGTGTATCCCGCCGATCTAATCAACGACGGTCTGCGCTTCATTACCGCCAATTACTCCGAGGTCACCAACGCCATTAAACACACCGTGTTGTTCTACTACTTGCTGCCGCTCAAGGTCGGTTTGGCCAACGCCGTGTCGCCGTTTTCATGGGGCTTTGCGCTGACCCCGGCGATGATCTGGGGTTATGCGCTGCTGACCGCCGTGATCGCCTGGCGGTTGTTCGCGCGGCACGGCGGGCGGGCGGCGCTGGCGGCGGTGCTGGTCGGCGCGCTGCTGTATTTTGGCGTCACCAACTTGCCCTGGCCGCCGTTCATCCTGGCCACTACGCTGCTGGCCTGGCAGGTCGGCGGATTGCGGGTGGCGGTTTTGTCGTTGTGCGGCTGGTTGTTCATGCTGTTCACCGGCGTGTGGGCGCAGGCCATGCTGTCGGTGTATATGTGCGCGGCGGCGGTGATCGTGTGCGCGCTGCTTGGCGGCGCTTTGGGTGTCTGGGCCGGTTACAACCGGCGCGTCTCCAACTTCCTGCGCCCGGTCAACGACACTTTGCAAAGTATGCCGCTGTTCGTGATTCTGATTCCCTTCCTGATGTTTTTTCAGGTCGGCGAATTCACCTCCTTTCTGGCCATTATCGCCTACGCCATCGTGCCCGCCATCCGGTATACCGAGCACGGCCTGCGCAATGTGCCGGCGGAGACCGTGGAGGCGGCGCAATCCATGGGCGCCACCCCCTGGCAGGTGCTGTGGGGGGTGAAGATGCCGCTGGCCATCCCGGAAATCATGTTGGGCGTCAATCAGACCGTATTGTTTGCGCTGGCCATGTTGGTGATCACCGCTTTGGTCGGCAGCAGGGGGCTGGGGCAGTCGGTATATATCGCCCTGAGCAGCGCGGATGCGGGGCTGGGTCTGGTGGCCGGGCTCGGCATCGCCCTGGTCGCCATCATCGCCGACCGCATTATTCAGTCGTGGAGCACCGGAAGGAAAGAGGCGTTGGGGCTTTTATAGGCGTTTGGCAAGGCGGCCGGGGCGGTGTCAGCGCAGCAATTCATCCACCAACTTCTGCAATTCCTCGACCGGCAATGCGCCGGCGATGAAGCGCATGTCGCCGTCCCGGTTCAGCAGGAAGCCGGCCGGGGTACCGGTCACGCCGGCCGCCTGGCCGTCCTGAAAATCCCGGTCAACGCGCTCCCGCATCCGCCCGCTGTCCATGCACTCGTCGAAGGCGCGCCCGTCGAGGCCGATTTCCTCGGCCAGCGGGCGCAGATTGTGCAGCGGAAAACCGTTGCCGCCGGATTGGGTGCGCAGGTAGATGAGGTCGGTGTATTCCCAGAACGCCCGGTTGCCGCCGGCCTCGGCCGCGCACTCGGCGGCTTCGGCCTGGCGATACGCGCCGGGGTTGTGAAAGCCCAACGGGAAGTGGCGATAGACCCAGCGAATCTGGCCCGGATTGTTCCGCATCAGGCGCGCCACGATGGGGTGAAAGCGCTTGCAATACGGGCATTCAAAATCGGAGTATTCGATCAGGGTCAGCGGCGCATTGCGGTCGCCTAAGAGATGGTCGCGGTCGTCAACCGGGCGCAGGTTGCGCGCCCGCACCTGCCGGCGTTCGGCGCGCGCCTGCTCCGAGGCGGCGCGCTGTTTGTCGATGAAGTTGGAAATCCCCCGCTCAATGGCGGCATCCAGTGCGCCTTCGGTGTTCAGCAGGCGCTCAATTTCCTGCTGGACGATTCCCCTGATGCGCGCATCGTCGCCCTCCTGCGCCTGTGCGGCAACGGCCGCCAGGCAGGCCGCTAATGCGGCACCGGGCAAATGCAGGCGTGGCGATGGCATCGTTCACCTTTTAAGTCAAAAAATCAAAAACGCCTAACGCAGGCTGGACAGGTTGGCGATCAGGCCGATTTTCTTGCGCTCGATTTCGGCGCGAATCTTGTGCGCCAGGTCGGCATCGTGGCTCACGCAGTTGGCGCAGACGCTGGAATGCTGGCTGCTGGCTTCCAGCACCGCGGTTTCCATGGCTTTGGCGATAATCGCGGTCACCTTGTCCATCTCCGCTTTGCTCGGCGATGCGCCGATGGCGCGGCTGGCGTCGCCGGCCGCCCGGCTGGCCACACGGGTTAAGTTCATGTTCTTTCTCCGCAATCGGCATCGTCATACCACGCCTCGCGCTCAACCACCGGCCAATCGGCAAACGGAAAGGGCTTCTCATCCGAGTTGAACATCGCAAAGCGCAGAATCCGATAGATGTATTCGCTTAAGTTGGCGCCGAATGCCAGCAGATGGGGATTGCGCGCACCGCTAATCAGCACAAAGCCGAACTGAATCACGACCACCACCAGCGCCACGGCTTCCGCAACCAGGTAGCACAGCGCAAACAAAATCACAAACAGCAGCCGCAGCCAGGTTTCGCGCCGGGGCGGAGGCGATGGTTGCGGTTGGATTGCTTGTTCGACCATAAATGTCATCCCCACTTTCATCCATGATGACGGGCACCGCCGGCATTATACCGAATTTTCCGCGCCGCGCGCGTCCTCAACCCCGCAGCCGCGACCCCGTCGGGTCGAACGGCGGTTCGCGTAGCAGTTCAGCCCGGTGGGGGCGGCCCAGCACCGCGATTTCATAGCGGCCGCCGGGCTCGATGCGGTCGGCGTCGAGGTAGCCCAGGGCCACCGAGCGCTCGACGCTGAACCCGAAAGCCCCGGAAGTGACGCGCCCCGCGTATTGGCCGTTGTGGTGGATGGTCTCGCCGCCCCAGGCGTCGGCATTGGCGTGCCCGGTTTCGACGGCGAAACAACACAGCCGTTGGCGCGGCGGCTGGTCTTTAATTTGCAGCCAGGCGTCGCGGCCGAGGAAGGCGGGTTTGTCGGTTTTCACCAGTTGCGCCAGGCCGCTTTCGTGCGGATACCACTCCGGCGAATATTCCCGCCCCCAACTTCCGTAGCCTTTTTCAATGCGCATGGAGCCAAGCGCACGCGAGCCGACCGGCACGATGCCGAGGTCGGCGCCGTGGTCAAAAATGGCCTGATACAGCGGCAACTGGTGTTGTTGCTCAACATAGATTTCATAGCCCAGATCGCCGGTGAATGACACCCGGATCAGCACCGCCCGGCCGGGGATGCCGCCGATCTCCGCCAACCGGTTGTGCATGAACGGCAGTTGGTCGTTGCTGAAAGGGCGGCCGGTCAACCGCTCCAGCAGGACGCGGGCATTCGGGCCGGCCACATTGAACCCGGCCAGGGCCTCGGTTACCGAACCAAACGACACCCCTTTGGCCGGCAGGTGCTGCTGGAAAATGCGGCAATGGTAGCCCTCGGCCGGCCCTGAGCCGATCATCAGCAAACGCTCGGCGGTGAGGCGCGCCACGGTGAAATCCCCGGCCAGCCCGGCGCGCCGGCTCAGCAGCGGGGTCAGGCAGGTGCGCCCGTCCTGTGCCGGGACGCGGTTGGCGATCAGGCGGTCGAGCCAGTCCAGTGCGCCGGGCCCGGTGATTTCATACTTGGCGAAATTGGAGGTGTCGATGACCCCGACCGAGGTTCTAAGCGCCCGGCACTCAAGACCGACCGTCTTAAACCACGCCGGGCGCTCGAAACCGAAATCATCGCGTTGCTCGGTGCCGGCGGTGGCGAACCAGTGCGGATGCTCCCAGCCATACGACAGTCCGAACACCGCGCCCATGGATTTTTGCATCGCATACACCGGGCGCGTCTTGACCGGGCGCCCGGCGTCGCGCTCCTCGTTGGGGAAGTGGATGCGAAACCGCGAACTATAGGTGTCCAATGCGCGCGCGCGGGTGAAATCGGGGTTGGCCCAGTCGCCAAAGCGCGTTATATCCCACGCGAACAGGTCCAGTTCCGGCTCGCCTTCGACCAGCCACTGGGCCACGGTCAGGCCCAGGCCGGCGCTTTGGCTGAAGCCGGGGATAATGCCGCAGCACACAAAGTAGTTCTTAAGGCCGGGCACCGGGCCAAGCAGCGCGGCTGAATCCGGCGACCAGATCATCGGGCCGTTGATGACCCGCTTAATGCCGGCTTCGGCCAGCGCCGGCACGCGCTCGCAGGCGCGCATCACATTGTCCTCGATGCGCTCGAGGTCGGGCTGCAGCAACTCGTGGCCGAAGTCCGGTGGTGTGCCGTTTTCGCTCCAGAACCGCCCGTCTTTCTCATACGCGCCGACCAGCAGCCCGTTGCCTTCCTGGCGCATGTAGTATTCCCGGTCGCGGTCGGCGACCGCCGGCAACTCGCGGTCGAGCGCCGCAATCGCGGGGATTTCCTCGGTGACGAAATACTGGTGCTCCATGGCCGCCAACGGCAACCGGAAACCGGCCATCTTCGCCACCTCCCGGGCCCACAACCCGGCGGCGTTGACCACATATTCGGCCTGCACGCTGCCTTTGGTGGTCACCACCTCCCAGCCGCCGCCGGCGTGCGCGGGCCGGGGGTTGGTCTCCACCACCGCGGCGAAGCGGTAAATCCGGGCGCCGCGGCGGCGCGCGCCGTGGGCGTAGGCGTGGGTCACCCCGGACGGGTCCACATGCCCGGCCAGCGGCTCATACATCGCGCACAATACATTCCCGGTTTCCAGCAGCGGATGCAGGTCGCGGATTTCGCCGGCCGGGACCTCAAAGAACTCGGCGTCGAAAGCCGCGGCTTTGGCGGCCTGGATGCGCAACTGGTGGACGCGGTCTTTGCTGCACGCCAGGTAGATGCTGCCCGGCTGGTGGATGCCGCACGACTGGCCGGTTTCGCGCTCCAGTTCAGCGTATAACTTCATGGTGTAATACTGCATCCGGGAGATGTTGTTGTTGTCGTGCAGGCCGTGGGTGCCGGCGGCGGCGTGCCAGGTCGAGCCCGAGGTCAACTCGTCGCGCTCCAGCAGCACGACTTCGTTCCAGCCCAGTTGGGTCAGGTGATAGAGAATGCTGCAGCCCACCAGCCCGCCGCCGATGACCGCCACTTGCGCGTGTTGTTTCATGGTTGAGTCTCAGTCGAGGTCAGTGCAGTGAATCCACATAGTCGGCGATGCGCCCGCAGGCGTCTTCCAGGCGCTGTTCATCGACGCACAGGCTGACCCGCAGCAATCTGGCGCCGGCGGCGCCGAAACCGTCGCACGGCAGGATGGCGACATTGTGCCGCTCCAGCAGGCCGCGCGCAAATCGCCGCGCCGAGACCGCCGCCGTCATCCCGCTGATGTCGAACACCACGAACATCCCGCCGGCGGCGCTGAACAATTCAAGCCCCGGCACGCCGCCCAGTTGACGCAGCACCAGGTCGCGCCGCCGGTCCAAATGGCGGCGAATCTCGCGCGCCGTGGCCGTGCCGCCGGCCAGCGCCGCCAGCGCCGCATCCTGGATGAAGGCCGGCAAGCCGTATGACATGCACACCGCAAGATGATACAGATGGCGCACCAGTTCCTCCGGCCCGACCACCCAGCCGATTCGCCAGCCGGTCATGCGGTGGGATTTGGACAGACTGGACACGCTCACGCACACCCGCCCGGCGCCGGGCAGGGTGGTCGGGCTGCCGCGCTCGCGCAGTTCCTCCTCGGTCAGCAATTCCTGGTAAACATCGTCGGCGATCAGCCAGATGCCCCGTTCCACGCAGGCGCGCACAATGGGCGCGTAACGCTCGCGCGAATACACCACGCCAAGCGGGTTGTTCGGCGAATTCAAGACCACCGCCCGGGTGCGCCGGGTCATTGCTTTGATGATGTCGCCGGGGTCGATTTGGAATTGGTTTTTAGCCTTGACCGGCACGCTGACCAGCGCCGCGCCCGAGGCGGTGAAGGTGGCCGGATAGGTGGTGTAATACGGCGCCGACAAAATCACCTCATCGCCCGCTTCCAGGATGCACTGGGCAACCGCAAACAGCGCGTTCTGGGCGCCGGCGAAAATCGCGCAGTTGGCCTCGGAGACGCGCTGCCCGGTGCGCTGGAAATGGTAGTCGGCCACCGCCCGGCGCAGGTCGTGGTTGCCGCTGACCGGGGGGTAGTGGTGGCGGCCGGCGCGCAAACTGTCGATAGCGGCATCGACGATATGGGCCGGGGTGCGCTCCTCGGTTTCCTGGCCGACGCTGAGCAAAATGATGTCGTCGCCGGCCTCCAGGCGCGCCAGCGCGTCGTAATGCACCTGCCAGGCGTCGACGCCATCGCCGGCGGTGCGCTCGGTCAAACCGGAAAATTTCATCCGGCGGCTTTGCACAGCGGCGGTGGGGCGTCGCGGCTCGACATGGCGGAGAAGGAATGCAAAAAGGGCGCGCAACGGCGGAAAAGACCGGCAGAATATACACCGCCCGCCGCCGTTATCCAAATCAATTTCAAGGGCAAAAGCGGACTGTGCGCCGGTGCGCGGGGAGCGGAAAATCGATGCAAAGATCGGAAACGCGGAGCACTCCCGAGGCCATGAGGAGGCGCATACCGGCCTGTCGGTTAGCCGGCCCGGGGGTTTGCCGAGTGGCCATTCAGGGGGCCGGCAGATAAACACCGATGCCCACCGCGATACACTCGACCCGCACTCTCTGATATGATGGCTCATTGCCGAACCGCCGCAGTCCAGACGGCAAAATTGCCTGGACCGGCCCCTGCTCGCTTTCCATGCAAAACCGAATGCAATTCAACAGATTTTATGCCGCACTCGCCGTGCTCGTGGTATGGGTTGTGGCCGGGTTGTTTTTCGTCGCACCGTGGCTTTTTGCCACCTTCGACCAGCGCACCGCTTTCACTTACGACCTGTTCGGGCTCATCGTGCCGTTTGTGGCGCTGTCGGTTTATGTCATCAGCCAGCGGCGGTTGGCGCCGAAGTGGGTCGGCATTGCGGTGACGGTGGTCATTGTCGGGCTGTGGCTGGTGACGGCGCGCAATGTTTACCTGATCATCCACGCCCTGTAGCGCATTACCCATCGCAGGGCGGCGAGGCGCCGGTTGGCCGGCTGGCCGCCGGTTGCGCGTGGCGGCCAGGCAGGATTAGCGCACCCTTGAAATCCGCGATTTCTGGCAGTTGCCGGCATTGCGCCAGCAGATCATCGATTTCCGCAGCGTTGACAGCGCCGCCGAATTCACACAGGGCGCGGAATTTGCATTCCAGTTCAGCGCCGCTCAGCGGGTTGTCCGGGTCGCCTTTGGGCGACTCCACCCCGTGCCGATGGACCGTTCCGTCGTCCAGTTCGACTTCCACCCGGGCGGTCCAGTGCCGCGGGTAGCGCGCATCGATTTGCTCATCGACGACCATGCGAACGCTGTCGTGCAGGCGCCTAAGTTCGCGGTCGGCGAGGCCGGCCTCGGTAAATTCGTTGACTCCGGCGCGGCCGTAACGGGCGATCAAAGCCAGCACAAAGCCCATGGAAAATTTCGACTGGTGAATGCTGCGCGGGAATTCCACCGCCCCGAGCACATCGGCGGCGGCCTGATACACATAGGCGGTGATGCGCGAGATGCGCGCCGGGTCCGGGTGATGGCGGCGCCGAATCCCGGCCAGCGCGTCGGCGGCCGGATGGGTGTGGCGGCACGATGCGTGATATTTGAACGAAGTCTCCAGCACCGCCCAGCGCCGCCCGAGTTGGTCGGTAATCGCCGCCGGGTCGCCTTGCCCTGACAGCCCTGCGGCCATGCCCTGGCCGCCTTCTAAAATGCGGCGGGCGGCGGTCATGCCGTGGCGCGCGGCATAGGCGGCGGTGATGCCGTCCATGGCCGCTTTGGCGGTGTGCAGTTGTTTGGAGTCCGCCGCATCGCGCAGGAATTCCCACAGCCCGGCCGCCTGCGTGCCGGCGCAGCCGAGGGCGTGCCAGGTGGTCTCGCGGTCGAGTTTAAGCAGGTTGCACACCGCCATGGCCGCGGCCAAGGTGCCGGCGGTGGCGGTGGTGTGGAAAACGCGGTAATGGCTCGCCCCGAGGAATTCGCCGATGCGGATGCCGCATTCGTAGCCGGCCACCACGGCCGCGACCACATCCTCGCCTGAGCAATTGAGCGACTGGGCCACCGCCATCACCGGCGGGAACACCACCGCGCCCGGATGAAAAACCGAGCGGTTGTGCAGGTCGTCCTGTTCGACGACATGGGATGCGGCCGCGTTGACCGCCGCGGCAAACAGCGGGCTGGTCATGGCGCGCGAGCGGAGAATCTGGCTCGGTCCGGTTTGCGGCCCCAATTCCGCGGCCAATTTTTCAAGCGCCGCCGCCGGCCGCGCACCGGCCCCGGCGAGCGCTGAGCCGAGCCAGTCGAGCATCAGTTCCCGGGTCTTGTCCACCACCGCCGGCGGGAGGTCGTCGCAGCGAAGCGCGGATGCAAACGCGGCTAATTGGCCGGAGGGAGTCGGGGTCATCTTGGCGGATTAGGCGGATTGGCGGATGCGCGAAACGCGGATTGGGGGTATTCTAACCCGTTACCGCCTCGATCAAACCGGTTACGCCCCGGGAGAGGGAGAAATCGGGTGGCGGCAAATAGAATACCTCGATGGTGGAGAATCCAACTGCCCGGCGCATGCGTTGCCGGCTGCATGCCGGAAACCTCCGCCGGGACAATGAACCGGGCGTCTTGGCCGGATTGATCTAATATCTGATGGAACTCGGCGTGGAAATTTATCTGGCGTTGTTTGCGGTCGCGGCGGTGGCGGGGTGGGTGGATGTGATTGCGGGCGGCGGAGGCTTGCTGACCATTCCGGCGATGATGCTCGCCGGCCTGCCGCCGGCGGCGGCGATTGCGACCAACAAGGTGCAGGGCAGTTTCGGCACTTTCATCGCGTCGGTGTACTTTATGCGCAAGCGCGCGGTCGATTTGTCAAGAATCAAGTGGCCGCTGGTTATGACCTTCGCCGGCTCGGTGGCCGGCAGTTGGGCGATGCTGCAAATCGACGCGCGAGTGCTGGCGTGGATTCTGCCGCCGCTTCTCGCCGCGGTTGGTTTGTACTTTCTACTCAACCCGAACATCGACGACCTCGCGCGCAAACAAAAAATGCCATGGTTGGCGTTTGCGATTTCAATCGCGCCGCTGCTCGGATTCTATGACGGATTTTTCGGCCCCGGCACCGGCAGTTTAATGGCGCTGGCGTTGGTGTGGTGCTGCGGCTGCGGCCTGACCGCCGCGACCGCGCATGCCAAGTTGCTGAACTTCACCAGCAACCTCTCATCGCTGCTTTACTTCGTCCTGTTCGGCGACATCGTCTGGGCGGTCGGGGCGGTGATGGTGGCCGGGCAGATGATCGGCGCGTTCACCGGCGCCAGGATGGTGCTGCAAAAAGGCGCGGCGCTCATCCGCCCGGTGGTCGTCACCGCCTGCTTTGTGATGGCGGCGGGGTTGGCGGTGAAGGCGCTGTAACGACGCGCGCATTGTGTTCTTCGCGGTTCCGGCATAACGCGCATCAACCTGCATCTGAAAGCGCGCGGGTTTCGACTCAATCATCGGCGCCAGCATCCGCTCCGGCGGCCGGATTGCAAACCCGTCACTTGCCGTATACCCACTGCGGCAGAAACAGCGACAATTCCGGCACGAAGGTGATGAGCAGCAGCAGGCCCAGCATGATGAAGATAAACGGAATGACGCCGCGGGTGACGGTCTCCAGCCGGGTGTTGGTGATCGACGACAGGACATAGAGGTTCATCCCGATGGGCGGCGTGAGCAGGGCCAGTTCCATGTTGACGGTGACCACCACCGCGTAGTGGATCGGGTCGATGCCGAGCGGCTCCAGCAGCGGCAGCACCACCGGCACGGTAATCAGGATGACCGCCAAGGTCTCCAAAAACATGCCGAGCAGCAGCATCAGCGCATTCACCAACAGCAAAAACTGCCACGCCGGCAAGTCGCGTTCGCGCGCAAACTCGACCAGTTGGTCGGCGATGCCGGCGCTGGTAATCCAGTGGCCGAAAGCCAGCGCGCCGATGATGATGAAGAAGATGACCGCGGTGATTTTCACCGACTGCGCCATGATGGCCGGCACCTCGCGCATGCGACAGCCCTTGTAGCAGAATAGCGAAATCACAACCGCCGACAGCGCGGCCAGTCCGGCCGCTTCGGTGACGGTGACGATGCCGCTGTAAATGCCGCCGAGCACGATGACCGGCAGCGACATGGCCGGCAACGCGCGCAAATTGACGCGCACCAAGTCGGCGCGCGGCAGCGGCTGCTCGCGCGGATAGCCGCGGCGGCGGGTGTAGAACACAATCCACAGCGCGAACAACGCGGCCTGCAGCAGGCCGGGAATCACCCCGGCCAGGAACAAGCGCGGCACCGACTGCTCGGCGATGACCGCGAAGATAATCATCGCCAGCGACGGCGGGATGAGGATGCCGAGGGTGCCGGAGGCGCCGACTACGCCGAGCGCGAAATGCTTCTCGTAGTTTTTTTCCAGCATGGCCGGCACCAACAGCGTCCCCATGGCCATGGCCGTGGCCACCGATGAGCCGGAGATGGCGGCGAACAAGGTGGTGGCCAGTAGGCACACCAGCGCCAAGCCGCCGCGCAACCCGCCGACCCAGGAGTAGGCGCAATCCACCAGCGCTTTGGCGATGCCGCCGCGCTGCATGAAGGTGGCGGCGATGACGAAGAACGGGATGGCGATGAGGGTTTGGGATTTGAGGTGGTCGAGGAATAATTGCGCGAAGCCGATGAGCGGATAGCCTTCGGCCCAGAACAAAATCAACGCCAGCACCCCGAGCACCAGGAAGATCGGCATGCCGGCCACCAGCAGGGTGAAGAAAATCGACAGCGCCGAGAGCGGGGACAGCATGGGTTGGTTCCGGGGGCGGGCGCGGCGCGCGGCGAAATTGCGGATTAGGAGGCGGTGAAGTCGCCGTCGGCGAGCATGGCGCGGTCGAAGCGGAACACGAACCGGCCGATGCGAATCAAGTAGCGCGCTGCCATCAAGCCGAAAGCCAGCGGCAGCGCGATGTAAAAAATCCACTGCGGAAACAGCAACGAACTGTCCGACCGCACATCCAGCAACTTGGCGAACGCCACCACATCCCAGCCCAGTTTGGCGATGAGCGCGCAATAGGCGAACCCGACCAGCAGGTTCAGGAATTCGACGGTCACGCGCAACTTGAGCGGCAACTTGCGCACGAACAAATCGGCGCGGATGTGGCGGCGGTTCAGCACCAGCGGACTGCCGGCGATGAGGATGGCGGTCACCATCAGATAGACGATTAATTCCGCGCCCCAGTCGGGCAGAATCGACGGCACGAAATAACGCGCCAGCACCTCGAAGCAGACCAGGCCGAGGGCGATGAGCGAGAACAGGCCGATGACCAAGTCCTCGGCCCGCCCCCAGAGGCGCTCGATGCGGTTCATTCAGTTTCCCGGCGAGCGCGAAACATGCCGGCCGCGCCGGCCGCGCCGCTCACGACGCGTCCGGCATCGTTATCGCCGCCGGCGCGCAATCACTGACCGAGAACCCGCATCGCCCGCGCCACCAACTGCGGGTCGACGCGCAGTTGTTTGGCTAACGCGTCCTGGTCGCGCATCAGTTTTTCCCGCATCGCGGCCAGGTCGGCCGGTGTGCCGGTGATGCGCTCGACACCGTTGGCGGCACTTTCCACCACCGCCGAGCGCTGGCGTTCGGCCGCCAACTCGCGCGCCGCATCGACATTCGCTTCCCAGGTGTCGGTGATGAGGCGTTGAATGTCGGCCGGCAGTTTGTTCCACGCCTTGCCGCTCATCATCGGCACATACTGGTAGAACGCCTGATAATCGTCGTAGGCGTATCGGATGCCGGAGTCCCAAAACTTGGACGCGCGCACCGACTCGTGCGTGGACAGCATGCCGTCCACGGTGCCGCGCTGCAGCGCCTGCGCCAGGTCGGCGAACGGAATCGACACCGCGGCCGCGCCGAAGGCTTTGAATCGCGCGAGGTTGACGGCGCCGCCCGGGGCGCGCATTTTGAGGCCGATTAAATCGTCGTGGGTGGTGACGCGTTTGTCGATGAAGAACATCGAGCCGAAGCCCAAGTCCAGCCACCGTCCCAACACCTTGACGCCTAATTTCTCCTCCAGTTGGCGGTTCAACGCCTTGCCGATTTCACCGTCCCACACTTTGTACTGCGCGGCGCGGTCCTGGCCGTAGAACATCGGCAGGCCGGTGATGCTGAAGTCCGGCACCACGGTGCTTAAGTACCAGTTGCCGACCACGCCCATGTCCAGCGCGCCCTGGCCGAGCGCCACCGGCTCGTCCTTGCCTTTGTATTTGGCTGAGCCGTGGAAGACCTTAATCGCCAGCCGGCCGCCGGCGGCTTCTTCGATTTCCCTGGCCAGGCGCACCACGGTGGTGTTGCGAATGTGCGCCGGCGCCGTCTCCAGCGAAATTTCGATTTCGTATTCGGCGGCGGCCGCGCCAAGCGGCAGCAGGGAAAACAGGCCGGCGGCCAGCGCCGCGCCGGTCATGCGTTTGCGGATGCAGGGGGGTGTGAGTTTGTACATGGGAAACTCCTGGAAGCGGGTTATTGAAATGAGTTTGGAATGGGTCGTTTGAATGGAGGGGCGCCGCACAGCCGACGGTCGCGCAAAAACAAGGCTTATGATAACTTAATCGGGGCGGAGCATGCGAACTAATCGGTATATTTTCCGTTCCGGAATCTCACAGGCGAAATTTCGCCGGGTTGCGCGCGAATTCAAGGCTCGGTGAGGGTGTCGCCTTGCACGATCAGGCCGGGCAAGTCCCCGTTGGTGGCCGGGTGTGCGCCTTCGGACGGTTTCTCAATGCGCGGATCGATTCTTTGCGTGATATTCCTGCGTCAACCGTAAGTTTCCGCCAGCAAAAACAGCGCCAGCGCCAGAAAAGTGCCTCCGAACAGATAATTAACCAAACGAATTTTCTTTGCGTCCAAAAAATGTTCGGCGATGACCGCGGACAACGCCGAGTATACATTAAGAATTCCAAACGACAGCAACATGAATGTCGCGCCCAACAGTAAAAACCGGCGCGCAATCGATCCGTCGGCAACGATAAACTGCGGATAAATGGAAACGAAAAACACGATGGGCTTGGGGTTGGTCAGCGCCAGCACCAGGCCGTCTCGAAATTCGGCAAGCCCGCCGGCGCCGGCGTATATTTTTCGCAGGCGATCCTGGTGCAACCCGGGGTCGGGGGCGGCCGGCGAGCGCATCGTCTTTACTCCCAAATAAACCAGCCACAGCGCGCCCAGTATTTTTACCGCGACGGTGAGTTTTGCCGAGTTCAAAATAAGCGCGCCGACACCCAAAGCGGAAATGAAAGCGAGTGCGCCGAGTCCAACGGTGTTGCCCGCAAGCAGCGCCGCGGTGCGTTTCACGCCCACCGCAACGCCGCCGTTTATGGCGACAAGAACGGCGGGGCCGGGCGATGCGATGTAACCGACGGCAATCAGCACATAGAGAAGATAATTGTCGATTGACATGAATGATCGCCTGTTGATACCCTCGTTATACAACGAACCGCCGGCAATTAATTGGCCGTGCCCTTGACACCATCGCGGCAACTGAACGCATCGCGTTTTTGGCTTTTGTGGCAAGCGGCGTTTGGGAGGCGAGCGACCTTTGTTTGCGCGCGGCTCACAAGCCGCCGCCAAAACATGATACCTTGCCCGCCCAATTCCTGCCAGCGAATCTTTCGGACAACCCATGCGGCAAAAACGAGCGCGCGGGCGGCGGGCGGGCGGCAACGGTCGCGGCGGGGCCGGCGGCGTTCAGCAGCGGCCGTGGAAGTTGGTGCGCAATCCGTATCCGCCGCTTGACATCTTAAGCGCCGGGCAGGTTGAGGCCGTCGACCGGGCGGCGCTCGGCATCCTCGCCGAGCGCGGGCTGGTGTTTCACAGCCGCGAGGCCCTGGAAGTGCTCGACCACCACGGCGCGGCGGTGGATTTCGACAGCGGCGTAACGAAGTTCGACGCCGCCGTCATCCGCGGGCACATCGCCCATGCGCCGGCATCGTTTAAGTTGCATGCGCGCAATCCGCGCAAAAATGCGGTCATCGGCGGCAACCACATGGTGTTCGCCCCGGTCAGCGGCCCGCCGAACATCTCCGACCTGGACAACGGCCGCCGACCCGGCGCGTATAAAGACCAGTGCGATTTGATTCGCCTGTCGCACATGCTGAACGCATTGCACTTGGGCGGCGGCTCGTCGGTGGAGGCGATGGACTTGCCGGCCGACACCCGCCACCTCGACTTCTACCGCGCGCAAACC
>JAPPQJ010000217.1 GCA_028817015.1 Gammaproteobacteria bacterium | reverse complement strand
GACCATGTGCCACCACGAGTAGACCTCGGTCACGCCGGGGTTGCGCGCGCGCCACACATCGGCCCAGCCGTCGGCGATCACCTGGTCCATCCACGCCCGCTCCTTCGGGTGGAAGCCGATCTTGCCGTCGTTCTCATCCGGGCGGGCCAGGTCGATTTCGGTGTGCGCGACATTCATGTCGCCGCCGACTAACACGATGCGCCCCATCTGGCGCAACTGGTTCATATAGTCGAGCACGCAACGGTAGAACACCAGTTTCTCCTCCCACGCCTGCTCGCTCTTGCCGCCGTTCGGGAAATAAATCGACAGCAAGTCCCACGCCTCTCCGTTCCACTCAAACGACAACTGCGAAATGCGCCCCTCGTCGGCGTTCGGCGCGCGCGGGATGGCCGTGTGAAAGCGCAAATCGCCGAGCGCGCCGAAGACCGGCTTGGCGAGCCAAATCGCGGTGCCGGCGTAGCCCTTCTTGGCGGCGCTGTGGTAGTGCTGGTGGTAGTCCGGGTGCTTGACCAGGAAGTCGCTGAACTGCTCGGTGGTGCCTTTGATTTCCTGCAGCATCAGCACATCGGGCGGCTGCGCGCGCACCAAATTCTGCAACTCGCCCTTGCGCTCCACGGCGCGGATTCCGTTGACATTCCAGGTGATAATTTTCATCGACTCATCGGCGTGGTGGTTACGGCTGAAACGAACCGGGCGGCGGCGGCATGCCGAGGCCCGGCCGGGGGCTATTATACAGACAAAGGCCGCGCGCTGCGCCCGGCTGGTATTTGCGCCGCCATTGGCATAGAGTCGTCTCCCCGAACCGCCAACCGCGCGGCCGAGACCGCATCGATGAAGCCCCTCGCCAGCAAACTGCCCGCCACAGGCACCACCATTTTCAGCGTGATGTCGCAACTGGCCCAAGCCCGAGACGCCATCAACCTGTCCCAGGGCTTTCCCGACTTCGAGCCGCCTGAGGCGCTGACCGACCGCGTTACCCATTACTTGAAATCGGGCCGCAACCAGTATGCGCCGATGACCGGCGTCCCGGAACTGCGCCGCGCCATCGCCGGCAAAATCGCGCGCACCAGCGGCGTCGAGGTCGATGCCGAGGCCGCCGTCACCGTCACCAGCGGCGCCACCGAGGCGCTGTTCTGCGCCATTCACACGGTGGTCCATCCGGGAGATGAAGTCATCGTATTCGACCCGGCCTACGACTCCTACGCCCCGGCCGTGCGGCTGGCCGGCGGCAACACCGTGCACCTTGCGCTGGCCGCCCCCGATTACCGCATCGACTGGGACGCCCTGTCCGCCGCGCTGAGCCCGCGCACGCGCCTGGTCATCATCAACACGCCGCACAACCCGACCGGCAGCATCCTCACGCGCGCCGACCTCGACCGACTGGCGGCGGCCCTCGACGCCGGCGCGCCCGACTG
Source organism: Gammaproteobacteria bacterium (assembly GCA_028817015.1). Lineage (GTDB taxonomy): Bacteria > Pseudomonadota > Gammaproteobacteria > Arenicellales > Poriferihabitantaceae > JAHRAW01. Next base: position 1,023 of record JAPPQJ010000217.1, on the reverse strand, counting down.
CTATGTGCTGAGCGACGAAGTCTATGAGCACATCATCTTCGACGGCGAGACGCATGCCAGCGTCCTCGCCCATCCGCAACTGGCACCGCGCAGTTTCGCGGTGTTTTCTTTCGGCAAGACCTGCCACGCCACCGGCTGGAAAGTCGGCTACTGCGTCGCGCCGCCGGAATTCACCGCCGAGGTTCGCAAGATTCACCAATACAACACCTTCGCCACAGCCGCGCCGATGCAGTGGGCGCTGGCCGATTTCGTGCGCGATGAGCCCGGCCAGTATCTCGGCCTGCCCGCCTTCTACCAGCGCAAGCGCGACCTGTTCGCCGGCCTGTTAGCCGACTCCCAATTCCGCCCCCTGCCCTGCGCCGGCACCTATTTCCAACTGGCCGACTACTCCGCGCTATTGCCCGAATGCGGCGACTTGGACGACTTAGCCTTCGCCAAATGGCTCACCACCGAAAAAGGCATCGCCGCCATCCCCCTGTCGCCGTTCCACCAAACCCCGCCCGGCAACCGCATCATCCGCTTTTGCTTCGCCAAGCGGGATGAGACATTGGAGCGGGCGGGGGAGATTTTGTGTGGGATTTGATGCGGTTTGTGATACATTTTTGCCAAGCGAAGAAGATAGCAGGCAACCGGACAACGGAGAACCAACCATGCTCTACAACTCCATCATCGAAGCCATCGGCAATACGCCCGTCGTGCGGTTGAACCGCGTGGCGCGGGGGGTGCGGGCCAATCTTTACGCCAAACTGGAGTTCACCAATCCCGGCGGGTCGATTAAGGACCGCATCGGTCACTGGATGATTGAGGACGCCGAGCGGCGCGGCAAGCTGAAGCCGGGCGGCACAATTATCGAGGGCACCAGCGGCAACACCGGCGTCGGCCTGGCGATGGCGGCGGCCATCAAGGGCTACAAATGCGTGTTCATTCTGCCGGACAAAATGTCGCAGGAAAAAATTAAAAATTTGCGGTCGTTCGGCGCCAAAGTGGTGGTCACGCCGACCGCGGTCGAGCCGGACGACCCGC
>JAPPQJ010000216.1:16375-21643 GCA_028817015.1 Gammaproteobacteria bacterium | reverse complement strand
CGCCGACACCATCCGCATAACCGCCAACGCCGAAACCGGCTGGACGCACGGCCCTTGGCGACCGTTCCTGAACTTCGCCCTCCGCCACGACTCCGGCGACGGCGACACCGGCGGCGGCGCCGACCTCGGCGGCGGGTTGGAGTGGCAAGCCCCCACCGTGTTGGTGCGCCTCGCCGGCACCACCCACATCCAAGGCCAAGCCGCCGACGAACAACGCGCAACCCTCACCATCCGCAAATCCACCGGCAACTTCGACCTCACCCTGAACCTCGCTGCCGATGATGCGGGCGTCGATATCGCCCGGTTGCTGACCGGGGAATGGCGGTTCTAATCGGGGACGGTTCATAGTCACCGTTGTCATGTCAAATTCGCTAACAGCGGGGGCGGTTGATTTCCCCTCTCCCTTTATCCCTCTCCCAAAGGGAGAGGGAAACGCTCCGGCCACCTCTTTGCCAAGGGGACAGGGAAATGCCCCGGTCGCCTCCTCCCCCTCTCCCTCTGGGAGAGGGCCGGGGAGAGGGTGGCGTCAGAAAGAAAAAGACGCTGAACTCCGGACGCCGGCGGTTTTCGGTATACTCTCCGCCACCGCCCTCACCGTCGCCGCCCATGCCCGCCAATCTCCAATACCAAAACCGCAACGGCGAAATCCCCTCCGACATTCGCGCCGACAGTTCCAATCCGCGCCAGCGGGCGCTGACGAAAAGCGACCGGATGCGCCTGCCAAATCCGGCCAAACAAGGACAATACCGTTGCATCGTGATTGACCCGCCATGGGACCAGGGCAAAACCGGCCGGCGCGCGGCGCGCCCCAATCAGGGGGTGGCATTGGACTACCCGACCCTCACCCGGCAGGAAATTTTTGCCACGGCGCCGCTGCAGGAATGGGCGGCGACAAACGCTTATTTGTGGCTGTGGGCGACCAACAGCCGCTCGCGTTCCAGCGGCAAACCCATCCTGCAGCAGGCGTTTGAGTTGATGGAAGCGTGGGGATTCCGCTATTACACCCTGCTGACCTGGGATAAAAAAACCGGCCCCTGCCCGTTCGGCCCCTACCAGATCACCACCGAGCATTGCCTGTTCGGCTACCGGGGCAAATGCCAATTCGCCAGAAAGTCGCTCGGCAAAATGAAGACCTGTTTCGACGCCCGCGTAACCCGCCACAGCGAAAAGCCGGCCGGTTTTTACCGCAACATCAGGGATCATTTCCCCGCCCCCCGGCTGGATGTTTTCTCCCGCCGGCCCCATCAGGGATTTGACGGCTGGGGGCTGGAGGCGGGCAAGGAGTCGACATGACCGCTTCCCGGGCCAATCAATTAAGCGGCGCCGAGTGGCTGAAGAATTCTTTCAGCATCTGGCGTGATTTGCCGAGGGACGGCGACCGGAAATCCCACCCCGCGTCTTTTCCGGTGTCCTTGGTTAAAAAAATACTGGACTGCTACGCCAAGGGGCCGGACAGTTTGATTCTCGACCCTTTCGTGGGCTCCGGTTCCACCCTGCTCGCCGCAACGGCCGAGGGCATGCCATCCATCGGGCTGGATGTGAATGCGAAATTCAAGGAGGTTTTTCTCGGCCGCCTGGATTTGTTTGACGCCTCACAACAGAGAGGAAAAACCAACTTGTGGCGCTATGAAATTTGCGACGCCAGAAGCCGCGCCGCTTTTTTCGGCGTGGTGGAAAAGGGCGGCGTCGATTTGTGCGTCACTTCGCCTCCTTACTGGGATGTCTTAAACCGGCGGCGTTCCAGCGACGGCAAGGAAGCCATCGCTTATTCCGATTCCGACTCCGACATCGGCAACATTTCGTCGTACGAGGAGTTTTTGCGCGCCTTGGGTGATGTGGTGCAAAATGTCGGCGATGCGCTGAAGCACCGGGGGTATTTGGTTCTGAATGTGATGGACCTTCGCAAAGGCAGCCAATTTTACCCCCTGCACCAGGACTCGTCCGTGGTGGTGCGGGAACGCGGCGGTCTGGTGTTAAACGACATTCTTGTCTGGGACCGCCAGAAAGATTATAACGCCATGCGCCCGCTGGGTTACCCGCACAAATTCATCGTCAACAAAGTTCACGAATATCTTCTCGTGTTCAGAAAAGAAGCATAGCCCATGCCACAACAACACCTTTCAGACAAGGAAGTATACGAGGCCTTGGGATACCTGGCCCATCCGTACGCGTCGATGCACTACGATGTGCAAGTGCCGCCCAAAAAGCGGGATGAATTTGAATCCACATACCGGGAATTAACCGGTGAAGAATGTTGCGCGCCCGGGCCGGGTTCCCAGGGCTATTCCGTTTTAGGGGCGGGAGTCGACAAACGTTCGATTCAATACCGCTTTTCGTATTCTCCCGTGGGGTCGGCGCCGCCGTTGCTCGATAAACTTTCCACTGTGAGAGGCGCGCCCGCCGGCAAAAAGCGCATCAGCAACAAGGCGCTGGTTCATGCGATGCTGAAGAGCGGCTTTGTTTTTGGCGCTGCGCCGTCGCGTGAAAAAATCCTGTCCAAAATAGACAGGATTCATCACATTCGATTTGAGTTCGGCTGCACCGCCGCATCGGTCGGGGAGGAAGCCATGGAGTTTCAAGCATTCGAGGACGGCTTTTCATCAATTCTTCCCGAACCTGCCGGCGCATTTTCGTTGTTTGACGAGAGCCCGGGGAGGACCACCTCATCGAGAATCGGGCGCAGCGCGGCTTTTCGCCATCATGTTTTAAGCGCGTATCATCATCAGTGCTGCCTGTGCTCGGATTCCCTGGCGGATACGCACGGGATTCGCGAGACCGAAGCCGCGCATATCGTTCCCAAGCGATTTCACGGCTCGGACGATGTGAGAAACGGTCTCGCGTTGTGCCGCAAGCATCACTGGGCTTACGACCGAGGCCTTTTCGGCATTGAGACCGACTACGCCGTGGTCATTCCGGCCAAAGTTTTGGCCATTCCCGTCAACAAATCTCTGGCGCAATACCGCGGACATCCCATTCAAGTTCCGGGGACACCGGCGCTCGCTCCCGATTCCAGCGCGCTTAAATGGCACCGAAAACACATTCTGTCGGAATAACGCCGTTTGCTGGACTCGGCGGTGGAGTGGCGGCGCGGCTATAATGGCGCTTTCCACTCTTTCCGTAGCCATGCCACAAACAGCGACAAAGCGAGTCGAGCCGGCGGCGAATGTCTTCTCCGGCGTGCGCACCGTGCAGTCGCCGCGCATTGCCGTTCCGCGTGGGCTGAAACTCGACGCGCGCATGAAAATGGACGGGCTGAAAATGCTGGGGAAACTGCCGGCGGGGTCGATTCCGGTGGCGTTTTTTGACCCGCAATATCGCGGCGTTCTCGACAAACTGTCGTACGGCAACGAGGGCAAAGCGCGAGGCAAGCGTCGTTGCGCTTTGAAGCAGATGAACGCGCAAACCATCGCCGAATTTATTAAGCGCATCGACGCCGCGCTGATACCGGGCGGCCACTTGTTTTTGTGGGCGGATAAATTTCACCTGTGCAACGGATTCCGCGAATGGTTCGGCGGCACCGGTTTGGATGTGGTCGATTTGGTGAATTGGGACAAGGGCAAAATCGGCATGGGCTACCGCACCCGACGCGCGACCGAGTATTGCATCGTGCTGCAAAAACAGCCGCGCAAGGCGAAGGGCGTTTGGAAAATACACAACATCCCGGACACCTGGCGGGAAAAGGCGCCGGGCGGCAACGGGCATCCGCACAAAAAGCCGGTTGACTTGCAAGGCGAACTCATCGCCGCCGTCAGCAACGAGGGCGACATCGTGATTGACCCCGCGGCCGGCGACTTCACCGTGCTGGAAGCGGCGAAACTGCGCGGCCGTCATTTCATCGGCTGCGACCTGAACGGTTAAATGGGCGGACAAAAACAATGGGCGCAATCACCTTAACCGGCGTCACCAAACATTTCGACGGCGCCACCGCCATCGACGGCGTCGACCTGGAAGTAGGCGACGGCGAGTTCGTGGTGTTCGTCGGGCCGTCCGGCTGCGGCAAATCGACTTTGCTGCGCCTCATCGCCGGCTTGGAAGATGTGTCCGCCGGCCGCGTCGCCATCGACGGCGTGGACGCCACCGCCACGCCGCCGGCCAGGCGCGGCCTGGCCATGGTGTTTCAATCGTATGCGCTCTACCCGCACATGAGCGTCTATCACAACATCGCCTTTCCGTTGAAGATGGCCGGCATGGATTCGGATGCCATCGCCGGCAAGGTGAAGGCCGCGGCCGCGACATTAAACTTAAGCGATTACCTTCACCGCCGCCCCGGCCAACTCTCCGGCGGCCAGCGTCAGCGCGTCGCCATCGGCCGCGCGATAGTGCGCGAGCCGAAAGCGTTTTTGTTCGACGAGCCGCTGTCCAACCTCGACGCCGCGCTGCGCGTCAACATGCGCCTGGAACTCAGCCAACTGCACCAGTCGCTGCGCGCCACCATGATTTATGTCACCCACGACCAGGTGGAGGCCATGACCATGGCCGACAAAATCGTGGTGCTGAACGCCGGTCGCATCGAGCAGGTCGGTACGCCGCTGCAACTCTACGCCCGCCCGGCCGACACTTTCGTCGCCGGCTTCATCGGCTCGCCGAAGATGAATTTGTTGGGCGGCGATTTTGTCAACGCCTTGGGCTCCAGTTGTGACGCCCACACCATCGGCATGCGCCCCGAGCACATCACCTTGTCGCATGAGCGCGGCGCATGGGAAGGCCGAGTCACCATCGCCGAACATCTCGGCTCCGACACTTTTTTATACGCCAGCGTGGGCGGCGTCACCGTCACCGTGCGCGCGCCCGGCGAATTCGCCGCCGCCCCCGGCGACCGCGTGTGGCTCACACCAATCGCCGAACACATCCACCGCTTCAACGCCAACGGCGAGGCCGTCTAACATGTACATGCAGAAACTCAACTTAAGCGGCCGCACCGCCGTCATCACCGGCGCCGGCCAGGGCATCGGCGCGGCCTGTGCGGTGGCCCTGGGCGAAGCCGGCGCCGCGGTCGTCATCGCCGACATGAACGCCGCCACCGCCGAGGCCACCGCCGCGCAACTGGCCGCCAAAGGCGTTGCGGCCGATGCCGTCACCCTGGATGTCGCCGACTCAAACGCCGTGGAACAAACCGCCGCGGCCTTGTTCGAAAAACACGGCCGCATCCACATCTTGGTCAATAACGCCGGCGTGGCCGTCAGCGATGTGCGCGCCGAAGACACCGGCGATGAGCACTGGCGGCATCACATGCGCGTCAATGTGGACGGCGTGTTCTGGTGCTGCCGC
>JAPPQJ010000216.1:0-16219 GCA_028817015.1 Gammaproteobacteria bacterium | reverse complement strand
ATGGGCCGCGCGCGGCGTGCGCGTCAACGCCGTGGCCCCGACTTACATCGAAACTCCGCTCACCGAATTCGGCATGCAGGAAACCGCGATGTACCAAACATGGTTAGACATGACCCCGATGGCCCGCGTCGGCCAGCCGGATGAGATCGCATCCATCGTCCACTTCCTCGCCTCCGACGCCGCCAGCCTCATGACCGGCGCGGTGGTGGTGGCGGATGGGGGTTATAGTTGCTGGTAATCATGGTTGCCGCGCGCGGCCGTTGAATCATCACCGCTTAAGGAAAAACCCATGACCCTCCCCGCCACTATGGCCGCGGTGCTTTTGACCGGGCACGGCGGCCTCGACAAACTGGAATACCGCACCGATGTGCCGGTGCCGCAGCCGGGCGCGGGCGAGGCGCTGATTCAAGTCGGCGCGGCCGGAATCAACAACACCGACATCAACACCCGAACCGCGTGGTATTCCAAGGCGGTCGGCACGGCCACCGAATCCGGCGGCGCGGGCGGCTTCGCCGAGGCCGACGCCGCGGACGGCGGCTGGGACGGGCCGCTGCAATTCCCGCGCATTCAGGGCGCGGATGTGTGCGGGCGCATCGTCGCGGTCGGTGCGGGCGTGGACCAATCGCGCATCGGCGAGCGCGTGTTGGTCAGGTCGATGATGCGCGGCTACTCCAACTCCCGGCCGTTCGCATGTCAAACCCTGGGCTCCGAATGCGACGGCGGATTCGCGCAGTTCGCCAAGGCGCCGGCCGCCGACACTTGGGCGGTGAATTGCGACTGGAGTGACGCCGAGTTGGCGTCGATTCCGTGCGCGTATTCCACCGCCGAAAACCTGCTGCACCGCGCGGCGGTCGGCGCGGAAACGGTACTCATCACCGGCGCATCCGGCGGCGTCGGCTCGGCGGCGGTGCAGTTGGCCAGGCGGCGCGGGGCCACGGTCATCGCCCAGGCGGCCGCGGCCAAGTTCGATGAAGTGCGCGCGTTGGGCGCATCGAAGTTGGTCGAGCGCGGCGCCGATTTGGTCGCCGAACTGGGCGTGGAGTCGGTCGATGTGGTCATCGACCTGGTGGCCGGCCCCGGCTGGCCGCAACATCTGGAAATCCTTCGCAAAGGCGGGCGTTACGCGGTGGCCGGCGCCATCGCCGGGCCGCTGGTGGAGTTGGATGTGCGCACCCTGTATCTCAAGGATTTGTCGCTGTTCGGCTGCACCTTCCAGGAGGACATCGTGTTCGAGAACCTCATCCGCACCATCGAGCGCGGCGACCTCCGCCCGCTGGTCGCGCGCACCTACCCCCTCGCCGACATCGCCGCCGCGCAAAGCGATTTCCTGGCCAAAAAACACACCGGGAAACTGGTGCTGGTGCCGCCGGCGGTGGGCGCGCAATAGCGGCGCGTCGCCGCCGGCCGCGAACGGCATCGTGCACGAAATGGAGCGCTGCGCTTGATTGCCAGGACTCCCGGTCGGTAGAATCGGGCATCGCCCGCGGAGGTTGCGGCACGGCGGAGCGTTTCAACCGGCGCATGAGCGAGGCGTTGTGCTGAAGACCCGCCTCCCCGCCCGAGGAAACAGAGCCTTCATCCGTCAGTGGGTGAGATCACACACGGCTAAACAGCATGAACCCCAAGCAGCCCCTGGAAAATCACCTGATCGCCGACGAGCCCTACTACGCCCCGCAGCACAATGAGATTGAATTGTTCGAGGCGGCCTATCGAAACGCCATCCCGGTGCTGCTCAAAGGGCCGACCGGCTGCGGCAAAACGCGGTTTATCGAGCATCTGGCGTGGCGGCTGGGGCGCCCGCTGGTTACGGTGTCCTGCCACGATGATTTGACCGCCGCCGATTTGGTGGGGCGCTATCTGATCGTCGGCGGTGAAACCCGCTGGGTCGATGGCCCGCTGAGCCGGGCGGTGCGCGCCGGCGGGATTTGCTATCTCGATGAAATCGTCGAGGCGCGCAAGGACACCACGGTGGTGATCCACCCGCTGGCCGACGACCGGCGCGCATTGCCGATTGAGAAAACCGGCGAATTGCTGCACGCCCCGCGCGAATTCTGCCTCGCCATTTCCTACAACCCGGGCTATCAGAGCGTGCTCAAAGACCTCAAACAAAGCACCCGGCAGCGCTTCGTGTCGATTGAATTCACCTATCCAGACGCGGCTGTCGAGGCCGACATCATCGCCGTGGAATCGGGCCTGGATGCGGCTTTGTCGGCCAAACTGGTCAAATACGCCGGCATGACGCGCAACTTGAAGGGCAGCGGCCTGGAAGAAGGCGCCAGCACCCGCCTGCTGGTGCACGCCGCCAAACTGATGGTGGCCGGGATCGACCCGCGCACCGCCTGCCGGGGCGCCATCTCGGAAACCCTGACCGACGACCCCGACATGTTGCAGGCCATCAACGAACTGGGCGCTTCGCTGTTTTGACCGTGGACGCTGGCGATGGCAAGCGGGCTGTGGCGCAGGCGGCGCTGGAATATATCGAGATGGGCGATGTGGTCGGCGTCGGCACCGGCTCGACGGCCGATTTGTTCATCGACAGCCTGGCTGGAATCAAGGGGAAAATAGACGGCGCCGTGGCCAGTTCCGAGGCCAGCGCCCGGCGGCTGCGCGAACACGGCATCGCGGTGCTTGACTTGAACCGGGTGGGCGTCCTGCCGGTGTATGTTGACGGCACCGACGAAGCGACCCGCCACCTGCACTTAATTAAAGGCGGCGGCGGCGCGCTGACCCGGGAGAAAATCGCGGCCCAGGCCAGCGAGCGATTCGTCTGCATCGCCGAACGCCGCAAACTGGTGGCGACCCTGGGCGCCTTCCCGCTGCCCATCGAGGTGATCCCGATGGCCCGGAGTTTGGTCGGGCGCAGCATCGCCGCGCTCGGCGCGCAACCCGAACTGCGCGCCGGCTTCACCACCGACAACGGCAATATCATCCTCGATGCGCACAACCTCGACATCCAAAACCCGGTCGAAATGGAGCGGCGCCTCAACCAAATCCCCGGCGTGGTGACGGTGGGGCTGTTCGCGCTGCGCGGCGCCGATGTGCTGCTGCTTGGCGGGGATGCGGGGGTGGAGGCGCTGCGCTGACGGGGGCGGGGATGGCGCTAAAACGGGCGCTGCACCGGCACCGCCGGCGGGCCGCCGGCTCAAACTTTGCGCACCTTGAAATGAAACTCCCCGTCCACTTCCGACGACTCCAGCAATTCATTGCCGGTTTGCGCGGCGAAGGCCTCGAAATCCTTGACCGATCCGGGGTCGGTGGAAACGATGCCGAGCACTTCACCGGCACCCATCTGGTTCAGGGTTTTCTTGGCGCGCAGAATGGGCAGCGGGCAGTTCAAGCCGCGGGTGTCCAGTTCCCGGGTCACTTCAATCATGGGTGGGCCTCGTCTGGTGTGGCCTGCACGGATGCAAACCGGATGACACGATGAATGGCGAAACTTCAGGCATTCCCCGATAATCAGACATGGTGATGCGCTACGGGGCTGACGGAGCGCAAACCGCCAGCCTGATCTTGAATTAATGCTGTCGCTGCACCAAGTATAGCGATATATTATCAGGTAAACCAACCGGCCCGGGGGTTCACATTGTCTCCCAAATTGCTGCGCAAGTTGTTTCATAACCCCCGCACCGCCTGGCGAAGCGCCGTGATGTCGGCTGTACTGGCGGCATGGGCCGCACTGCCGCTGGCCGCCGACCCAAACGAGCCGTTGCCGGAATTGGGGGACAGCGCCGAGCGCCTTTTGTCACCGACCCAGGAAAAGCGCATCGGCGACCAGTTTCGGCGCCAATTGTTCAGCGATCCGACCTACATCGGCGACCTGGAAGTGAACACCTACATGGGGCGCCTCGGCTCGCAAATCGCCCGCAATGCCTCGTTGCGCGGCATGCCGATTTCGGTGCACCTGGTGCGCAACCCGGTATTGAACGCCTTCGCGGTTCCCGGCGGCCACATCACTTTCCACACCGGCTTAATCTTGGCGGCCGACGACGAGAACGAACTGGCGGCGGTGATGGCCCACGAAATCGCCCATGTCTCGCAGCGGCATCTGCCCCGCATGGTGGCCAAAATGGAGGCCGGCCGCCTGCCGGCCGCTGCGGCCATTTTGGCATCCATCGTGGTCGGCGGGCAGACCGGCCTGGCCGGGTTGACCGTGGCCAACGCGGCCCTTTTGTCCCACCAACTGTCATTCACCCGGAGTTTTGAGCGCGAGGCGGACGCCATCGGCATCAAACTGCTGACCGATTCGGGTTTCGATCCAACGGCCATGGCCCGGTTCTTCGGCAAATTGCAGGGGCCCAGCGGGCTTAGCGACGAAGGCCCCGAATACCTGCGCACCCACCCGCTTTCCTATACGCGCATCGCCGAGGCTGAAAACCGCTCCTCAACCCACTCGCCGGGGGACTATCCGGGCAGCCGCGCGTTCTTTTTAATCAGGGCAAAAATCCGCGCCCTGTATACGGCATCCAACCCCCGCGAGGCGATTAAACACTTCACCGACCAGGTTGCAAACACTTCGGGCGACCAAAAAGACGCGGCGGTTTACGGCCTGGCGCTGGCCCTGTGGAAACACCGGCAATTCGACCAGGCTCGCGCCACCCTGAAACCGCTGCTCGACTCTCATCCCGGCGAGGTCGCGTTCCAGTTGGCCCAAGCCGAGATCGACCGCACTTCGGGCCGCCCGGCGCCGGCGGCGGCCCGCTACGAGCGGCTGGTGGCGGCGCAACCGCAGTTGGCCTATCTCACACACTACCAGGCCGAAGCGCTGATCGACAACGGCGAGGCGGCCGACGCCAAGCGCATCGTGCGCCGCCAGTTGCGCCGCCACAAGGAGATGTATACGCTGTATCGGCTGCTGGCGAAGAGCAACGCCAAACTGGGCATGATGCCGGAATCGCACCAGGCCGAGGCCGAATATTATGCCGCCCTGGGCGAATACCCGGAGGCCATCTCGGCGCTGAAACTGGCCCTGCAGGCGAGCGATTCCAAGGAGGGGTATCTCTACAACAGCGTCAGCGCGCGCCTGAGCGAACTTGAAAAAATCGTCCATAAACAGTTGTTGCAGCAGCAATAACGGCGCGGCTTCAGGCGGGGATGCGCGGCGGCGCCACTTGAATCCGGCCCGCCCTTGATGGCGGTGCGCCGGCCACGCCGTAGATCAACTCAAAAGTAACGGCCAGCGGCCGGCCCGGCCCGCGCAGTTCATTCAGGGCCTCCTGATACCGCCTAAAGCGCGCCTTGCCGGTCAGCGTCTTGCGCCGCGCCGCCAGGATGTTGGTGAAACCCTCGGCGCGAAGGTCGGCATACAGCGCCGCCTCTTGCGGATACTGCACGGTCACCCAGTCGGCATCGACAATCGGGTCGGTGAAACCGCAGCGCAGCAGTTGGTCGCCGATGAGGTGCATGTCGAGGAACGGATGCACATGCGGCGCATCGTCGGCCTGCCGCCACGCCTGGCGCAGTTGCTGCAGGGTGTCGGGGCCGAAGGTGCAGAACAACAGGCGGCCGCCGGGGCGCAGAACGCCCAGCACCTCGGCCGGCCACGCCGGCCACTCCAGCCACGCCGCTTGCAGGCAGATGACCACGCCGTCGAAGCCGCCCGCCGCCGCCGCCAATGGCGCTTGCGCGGCCGCCGCCGCATCCAGGGCGCACACCCGCCGCACCTCCAGGCCATCACCCAAACAAAAGTCGCTGCCGTTACGGTCCAGCAACAAAACCCGGCGTTGTGCGCCGCCTTGATCGTTACCCTGCCTGCCGCCGCGCGCCACCTCGGCCGCCGCCCATCTCGCCTCGAGCTCGCGCCGAATGCCCGTCAGCAGGTAATCCATTGCGCGGCCGCGTCGCGCCCGGCAACTTGCGATTTGGCTTAAATCAAGTTCCAATACGATATGCTCCCGGCGACCGTTCACCACCGCCATCACCGCGTTCGCCGGCCGCCGTGCGCCGCGTGATGAAATTGCTCGACGCCCTGCTGCCGCCGCGCTGCCCGCTGTGTGCGGCGCGCGCCGGTCACGGTTTCTGCGACGATTGCCGGCCGCTGCTGCCGTGGATATTGGCGGCATGCGAAATGTGCGGCACCCCGCTGCCCGAGATCACCGAGGCCGCGGATGCCGGCGTGTGCGGCAACTGCCAGGCCAGCCGCCCATACTACGACCACGCGGTGATTCCGTTCAAGTACGGCGCGCCGGTGTCGGGCCACATTCAGGCGCTGAAATACCACCGGCAACTGCGCTACGCCACGGCCCTGGCAGCGATGATTTGCGCGCGCGCGTGGAAAGACCCGCGCCCGCCGCCGCAGGCGCTCATTCCCGTGCCGCTGCACCGCCGCCGCCTGCGCCAGCGCGGCTTCAATCAGTCGCTGGAAATCGCCCGCCGGGTCGGCGCCGAACTCGGCATCGAAGTGCGCCATTCGCTGCTCGAGCGGGTCAGGCATACCGCCCCGCAAACCGCCTTGAGCCGCACCGAGCGGCGGCGCAATGTGCGCGGCGCATTCCGGGCCGCCGCCGCCGTCCCCGCGCATGTGGCGTTAGTGGACGATGTGGTGACCAGCGGCAGCACCGCCAACGCCGCCGCCCGCGAGTTGAAACGCGCCGGCGTGCGCACCGTCAGCATCTGGGCCGCGGCGCGGACCGCGGATTGAAGCGGTGCGCACTCAACCCATAAGCGCGACTTCGCAACCGCGGAAAAGGCGATACGGGGTCATGCGGGCTTTTCCCATGCGATCTTAAGAGCATGCCCTCGGCTTGAACGGGACCGCGGGCGGGGCGGGGAAGAGTCATCTCGCCGATGGTTTGTTTCGTCGCAGCCGGCTGACATGCACCTGCCCGCTGCGGCCTTTGACTTCGAAGCCGCCGACTTCTTCAAAGTCCAACTCCGCATCGTCGCCGGCCAGGCGCACGGTGTCGGCGCTGACCAGAACGATGGCGGGGGCGCCGTCGTCGAATTGGCCGCACAGAGATTCGATGCGGCTGCAGGTGTTCACGGTGTCGCCGATGACGGTGTAGTTCATGCGCGCGCTGGCGCCGATGTTGCCGACCAGCAGCGGGCCGCTGTGAATGGCGATTTTGATTCGCAGCGCCGGGCGGCCGCCGGCCGCGGCCAGTTCGTCGGCGACGGCCAACGCGGCCCGGCAGGCGCGGCGGGCATGGTCGGGTTGCGCTTCGGGCGCGCCCCAGAACGCCATAACCGCGTCGCCGATGTATTTGTCGAGGGTGCCGCCGTGGGCCTCAATGCAGCGCGCGAGAATCTCGAAATGGGCGTTGACCAGGTCGCCGACCTCGCCCGGCTGCATCGATTCGGAAATCGAGGTGAAGCCGATGATGTCGGTGAACATGACGCTCAACTCGACCTCTTGCGAGGCCACCGCATCGCGGTTTTGGATGAGTTTGCGCACCAGGCGTTTGGGAACATAGGTCTCAAACCACCTCAGGCCTTCGATCATCTGGTTGAACGCGCCGGCCTGCTCGTCCAGTTCGCGGATGCCGGAGCGTTTGATGGCGCCGACATTGGCCAGTTCCAGCATGCCGATTTGCTCGGCGGAAGCGGCCAACTTGCGAATCGGGCGGGAGATTTTGCGCGCCAGCCACAGCGCGCAAGCGATGGCGACTAACAGCACGCCGACGCCGGCGGCCAACGCGGCGAACAGACGGTCGAAATATTCATCCAGTGTATCGACCGGCCCGTAGACGCCGATGTGCCACGGCAGGTAGCCGAACTCGCGATGCGTCCGCGACAGCACCAGGTATTCCAAATCGTCCGCCGGATTGCGGATGAGCCGGGCCTCCAGGCCGTCGCTCCACTCCCATTCGCTCAGCGTATCGGTGCCGTGGAACTGCGCGACCACCGGGTCGCCGACTTCGGCGGGGATGCGCAGGCGCGCGAAGTTGTCATCGCCGCGCACCGCGGGCAAATCGTCGAGTGCCGGATGCGCCAGCAGGTGGTCGCCGTATAAAATGAACGCGGTCATGTCGAGCGACTCGCCGATGCGCTTGACGATGGTCGACAGGTTGTTGATGGTCACGCCTGTAGCCATGACGCCCCAGTGCCGGCCCCGGTAATCGAGCGGCGTGCGCGCGTTGACATAGTTCGATTGCGAATCGCCCTCGGTCGGCGGCCCCCACGACGGCCCGCCGGCGGTGCGGATGGCCGCCGCCATTTCGCGCAGCGACGGCGTGATTTCATCCTGGCGGCCGACCACCGTCACCAGGCCGTGTTGGTCTCGCCGGATTTCCTGGCGCATCAGGTTTTCATCCCACAGCACCACCGCGGCGACCTGCGGGGCCGCAGCCAGCGCGCCCTTGAACACCGCCGCCAACTCGCCGGGATTGCCGGGGTCCACCAGCCCGGCGGCGACCTGCGCGTGGATGAACTTCGAGATTTCCAGTGCCGGATTGATGTGGTTGTAAATCTCCCCCTCGATGAGGGTCATGGCCAACTCGGCCTGGGTGTAGAGCAATTCGCTGGTACCGCGCCACGCGGTCTTCATCGACAGTGCCAGCACCAGCCCGGCCGACAACAGCACCAGCCCGGCGGTGGTCGCGGACAAAAGCGCGGTGATGCCGATGGCGGGTTTGCCGGGTTTTTTCATGCGCAGGTTCATATTTCAGAGCAACAGCGCGCCGAGTTTGCCGGCATCATAGCGCACCACATCGGCCACCGGCAGATGCACCTCCTGTTCGAGTTGGTCGATGGCGGCGCGCGCGCCGGCGTCGTCCAGGTGGGCGGTGTTGAGGGCGACGCCGAGTGTTGCCGCAGCGCTCAGCGAGCCGCAGACGCGCGCGACTTCTTCGTTCAAGCGGATAAAATCCTTAAGCGGCGGAATCTTCACCGAATGCGGCTGGCGAAGATGCGTCGCACGCGCGCGGTGGCACATGATTAAATGCGTTGCGCAACTGCCGCGCAGCAGCGGCAGCGTGGCGGAACTGCCGGGGTGCAGCAGCGAGCCCTGGCCCTCGATGAAAACGATGTCGTGGCCGGCCGCTTCCATCACCATGTGCTCCACCGCGCCGCATGCGTGGTCCACCTTGAACGCATCCAGCGGAATACCGCGGCCGGTGAGGGTGATGCCGATTTGCCCGGTGGCCAGGAACGCCGCGTCGTGCCCGCGGCCGCGCAGCCAACGGTGAATTTCCAGGCCGGCGCTCATTTTGCCGACCGCCATGTCGGTGCCCACCAGCAGCACCCGCTTGTTGTCGAGCGCAGCCGCCCGAGCCGCGGCGATGGCCGGCGTGAAGGTCGGCCGGCGCACATCCCAGACCCACTGCCCGGTTTTAAGGAGGTGTCCGAAGCGCTCGTTCAGGTTGTCGTGCAGGCCGTTGACGATGGACAGGCCGAGACTTAAGGCTTCGCGCAGCGGGGCCTCCCACTCGGGTGGCGTGCGGCCGCCGGATGGCGCGGTGCCGAGAATGAGAACCTGCGCGCCCAGGGCGGCCGCTTCGCCGATGCCGGCCACCACCGGATAGTCGAACGGCAACCGGCACGCCTCGCTGACGCGCCGCCCGGCGTAGACGGAGTCGATCACGCAGCACACCGGGTTGACGCCGTAGCGCATCACCCCGAAGCCCATCTTGCCGTAGTCGCTGTCGAGGTGTCCCTCCATGTAGATGGCGATTTTTTGCGTTTTATTCAGCATGGCGGGGGTCGGCGGCGATGATTTGCGCGCCGTGGCCCGGGCTTTCGGGCGGGGTGACGATGCCGTCCACCAGTTGCGCGCCGCGGCACGGGTCGGGGGCCAGGTTCAACTGCGAGTCGAGGTCGATGTAATCCAGCGCGCCGCCGAGCGCGGCGGCCGCGGAAATGGACAGCGACGATTCGCTCATACAGCCGGCCATGATTTTCAGGCGCAGCGCCCCGGCCACGGCGATGATGCGCAGCGCGCCGGTGATGCCGCCGCATTTCATCAGTTTGAGATTGACGCCATCCACTGATTCGGCCCAGGCCGGAATGTCGTCGGCGAAACGGCACGATTCGTCAACAAAAATCGGCAGCGGGCGGTTTTTGTATAACGCCGGCAAATCGGCCTCGCGCCCGGCCTCCAGCGGCTGCTCGACGAACTCCACGCCGTGCCCGGCCAGCCATTTCATCATCACTTGCGCTTCATGCACATCCCAGCCGCCGTTGGCGTCGACCCGCAAACTGACCGCGCGCCCCAAGCAGCGCACGCTTTCCAACACCGCGGCGAACATCGCCTGGTCGGCGGCGATGCCGTGCTTTGAGCCGAGTTTCACTTTGAGCGCCCGAATGCCATTGCCGCCGCCGAGCAGTTGCGGGATGCGCTCGCGCACCACCTCGGGCGGCGAGATGCCGAGGGTGATGGAGGTCGGCGCGCGCGGGCGGGCGATGCCCAACAGTTGATAAAGCGGCATGCGCGCCCGGCGCGCGCGCGCGTCCCACAGCGCCATGTCGAGCGCCGCCAGCGCGCACGCCGGCACCCGGCGGCGCAGCGCACGGTCGTGAATTTGCATGATGCCCGGCAACGGCGGCGGGGCGGCGCCATCGGCATCTAATTCGGCGCAGAAGGCGCGCAATGCGGCCTCGCCGGCCTGCGCGGTCGCCGCGCCCTGCGAGACGCCCGGCGCCATTTCCCCCCAGCCGGTCACGCCGCCGCAGGTTACCGACACGAACAGGTTGTCCGAGTCGCCGCTCACCCCGCGGCTGATGGCCAGGGCGACGCGCTTGCGCAGGCGAATGGTGCGAAAGGCGATGTCCATGCGCCCGGCCAGTCAACCCGCGGCGCGCGCCTGCACGGCGGTGACCGCGATGAGTTTAACGATGTCCTCGACCGCACAGCCGCGCGACAAATCGTTGACCGGGCGGCGCAGCCCCTGCAGGATGGGCCCGACCGCCTCCGCGCCGCCGATGCGCTGGGCGATTTTGTAGCCGATATTGGCCGACTGCAAGTCCGGGAAGATGAACACATTGGCCGGCGCCTGAACGCCGATGCCGGGCGCTTTGCGATTCAGAATGTCGGGGATGATCGCGGCGTCAAACTGTACTTCCGTCATCAATTCGATGTCCGGGCGCTGTTCGGCGACCAACGCCCCCGCTTGCCGCACCTTGTCAACCAGCGGATGGCGGGCGCTGCCGGCGGTGGAAAACGACAGCAGCGCGACCCGCGGCTTGAGGTGAACCAGCCGCGCAGCGCTGTCGGCGGTGTCGATGGCGATGCGCGCCAGTTGCGCGGCGTCCGGGTCGATGACCATCGCGCAATCGGCGAACACCGCGGGCCCGCGCAGCGCCTGGTGCCGAAGATCGTGCTGCATGATGAAGAAACTGGACACCAGACCGTTGTTGCGCTTCACGCCGACGATGCGCAACGCGGCGCGCACCACATCGGCGGTCAAATGCACGGCGCCGGCCACACACCCATCGGCATCGCCGCCGGCCACCATGCACATCGCCAGAGTCAGCGGCGTGCGAACCGCCTCAAGCGCGCCGGCAGGGGGCATGTCCCGGCGCGCGCGCACCTTCAGCAAAAGGTCGGCGTATTCCTCGGCCCGGTCGTTGTGCTGCGGGTCGATCACATTGAGATTGTCCAGGCCATGCCCATGCGAATCGGCCAGTGCGGCGGTCTCATCGGAGTCGCCGAGGATGACGATTTCCGCCAAACCGCGACCGGCCGCATGCGCGGCGGCGCTCAGCACGCGAGCGTCGGCGCCTTCGGGAAGGACGATGGTTTTTTTGTGTTCGCTCGCCCGGGCGACGATTTGTTCGAGCGCATTCATCGGCGGATTATAACGGATCGGTCGTATCGCAATGTGGCTGAGTGGGCCGCCCCGCCATGATAAACCCGGCAACCGCATTAAGAGCCGCTATGTTGACAATTGTTTGATTTCCACTTTGACATGGATGGGTTACCGGTGCCCAAAACTCAAAAGGCCGGGCGCGCTGTTTTATCCAATCGGCAAAAACGGTTCAATCGTTTTTTATCTTCCGCCCCGCCCCCCTCTTTGTGCATACATCGACTGCCCCAAAAACTCCTCCAGCAGATTTTCCAATGTCTCAATTTCGTCATCCGTGATCAAATGATTGTTCCCGATGTAAAAGCCGTGAAAATGCAGATAATCCGCATTTGGAAAATCTTCCGGTGCGCCGAATTTTCCGGCGAGAAACGGCTGGCGCAAAAGATTGCCGCCACAGAAAGGGCGGCTGTCGACGCCTTTGTCGTATAGAAATTTCCGGAGATCCGTATTCATTGCTTGCGTTTTACAGGCAAACGGCAAACAGAAACTGCTGTTCCCTTCGGTTTGGAAGGACGAAAACAAATCGGGATGCTTTTCCCATGTCATGTTCCCAAACTTGCCCAGGACTTCCCGGCGCCTCGCGATCATGGCGTCCAGCCGTTCAAGTTGCCTCAACCCAAGCACGGCGCCTATCTCGGTGTTGCGGCAGTTAAAGCCGTCGGTGATGAACAGAAACCTCTCATCCACATCCGGGGATTGGGATTTGAAGCGTTCAAACCTGTTTTTTCCGCATTCCCTCGCCAGGCCGTGAGACCTTTTTGCGCGCATAATCTCATAAAGGTTTTCCTCTTTTACGCACACCATTCCGCCTTCCAGCGTTGTCATGTGATGGCCAAAATAGAAACTGAAAGTGCCGCCCGAAAAAAGACTCCCGACTTTCCCGTGCGGGGTTTGTGCGCCGTGAGATTCACAAGAGTCCTCCAGAAAAACGGCGTTGGGCAGAATTTCGCGGTATTGTTTCACCGGGGCCGGAATGCCGAGCAGATGGGCGGCAAAAATAATGTTCATATCCGGGTTTTCGTCGGAAATTCTTTGCAGATGCGCGGGGTCCATGGCGAAGTTCCGCGGATTGACATCGCAGAAAACCGGCGTAAGGCCCATTTGAATAACCGGCGTAATGTGCGTTGACCATGTTATGGCGGGGACTGCGACCTTTGCACCGGGCTTTATCCCGTAATGCTCAATCGCGCCGGCGAGCAACAACAGGTTGGCAGCGCTTCCGGATGAGACAAAAAGCGAATGCTCGCATCCCTGCCATTCACTCCACGCTTTTTCAAACTCGCCGACTTTCGGACCGTTGGTTAACCACTCGGCGGACAGCACGAATTCCGCGATACTCCTGCGGTCTTCAACGGTTACCGTTTCTTTCATAAGGGGCCAGAAAAACGGGGCCTTTCGGTTGCCTTTTTCCAAAACCGTTCCTCCCGCTCATACAGGCTGGGGAGAGGATTCAGGAGGATAATCCGCGTGACGCAAGCGGTGCCGGCTATCCAGAAACCAATCATAGTAAAGCCGCAATCCTTTATCCAGGGGAATCTTCGCGCGCCAGCCCATTTTATGCAAGGCCGAAACATCCAACACCCTGCGCGGCACACCATCCGGATAAGAAGGGTCATACACGACGCGCCCCTTGAAACCGGTGATGTCGATGATATAACGGGCAAAGGCGGAAACCGTCACCTCTTCACCGCTGCCGACGTTGATAATGTTCGCATCGCTGTAATGCCGCAACAAAAACAGGAAAGCGTCAGCCGCATCATCGACATGAAGAAATTCCCGCCTGGGTTTGCCCGTGCCCCATACCGTAACCGTATCGTGATTGTGCACAGTCGCGTCATGGAATTTTTTCAGCAACGCCGCCGACACATGGCTGCTGCGAATATTAAAATCATCTTCGGGACCGTAAAGGTTGGCGGGTATCGCGGAAATATAATCGCACCGGTATTGGCGGCGATAGGCCTGGCACAGTTTAATGCCGGCGATTTTGGCGACCGCATAAGACTCATGATCCGGATCTAACTTCCCGGAGAGCAAAGCGTCTTCCTTGATCGGCTGTTCAGCAAGGCGCGGATAGATGCAGGAGGACCCGATAAAAAGCAGTTTCTCCACCCCCGAGAGATAAGCGGCGTGAATGATATTGACCGTGATCATTAGATTGTCATAAAGGATTTCCGCCGGGAACATGTTGTTGGAATAAATGTTGCCGACGCGGGCGACGGAGATGATCACCGCCTGCGGTTTTTTCCGCCGAACCCAGGTTGCCACCGCCTGCTGGTTGCGCAGGTCCAATTCGTCGCGGGCGGCGGTCAGAATTTCGCATGTTTCAAACTCCTTGCCATGCCGCAGGCGGCGCAACAAAGCCTGCCCGACCATGCCGCGATGCCCGGCCACCCACAGGCGTTTCCCCGCCAGGGAATACGGAGCAGGGGAGCTCATTAATGATCCTGAATGCTGTTGCAGTCGATGCGTCTGGTTGTTTTCCCGCCATACGGCAAAGGGTTTTCTCCGCCGGACGGCCTGAAAAGGGCGGATTATAAACACCCGATCTTCACATAACAACCGCTTGTTTGATGCCGGCATACCGGCCCAAAGCCCGCCCCGTGCATATTCGCACCCGCTGTCCGGCGGCCAAATGGTGAGGCCGCCCGGCGCTGGCGGGCTGCTGGTGCGGTGGCCGGGCAGCGCCAGGGATGGAGTAAGATCGCTTCATCCCGTCATCCGACACCCGCCATTGCCATGACCATCGACCGCGCCCGCCCCGAACCCGGCCCCGAACTGGAATACATCGAAACCGAAACCGGTCCCGGCCCCGCATATTCGGTGATTTGGCTGCACGGCCTCGGGGCCGACGGTCACGACTTTTCGCCGCTCGTTCCGGCATTGCGCATGGCGCCGCAAACCCCGGTGCGGTTCGTTTTTCCGCATGCGCCGGTGCGCCCGATTACCATCAACGGCCAGGCCCGCATGCGCGGCTGGTATGACATCACCGACATGGACTTTGAACGCGGCCAGGACCGCGCCGGCATTGAGGAGTCGGCGGCCACGCTGCGCGCGTTGATGGCGCGGGAGAAGCGCCGCGGAAGCGCCGCCGACCGCATTTTCATCGCCGGATTTTCCCAGGGCGGCGCGGTGGCCCTGCACACCGCCGCGCGCTTCGAGCAAAAGTTGGCCGGTGTCATCGCGCTGTCCACCTACCTGCCGCACGCCGACTCGCTCGCCGCCGAGCGCTCCGATGCCTGTTGCCGCACGCCGATTTTCATGGCGCACGGCGCGCACGACCCGCTCATCCCCATCGCCCTGGCGCGCCGCAACCGGCAGCACCTGATGCGCGCCGGCTATTCGGTCGAGTGGCGCGAGTACCCGATTGAACACAGCGTCTCGCCGCAGGAAATAGACGACATCGCCGGTTTTTTGCGCGCCTGCATGGGCGGCGGGTGAGGGTAGCCGCGCGTTATTCAGGCGGGACGAAACGAAAGGTGCAATGGCGCGGCTTCCCGGGGCTCCGCCGCCGGGCGTCCGGGCTGCGGCGGTTCCAAGAAAGTAATGCTGTCGTAATAATCGTCCAGCGCGATGAATTTGCCGTTGCGCGCCGCCCATTCTTTCATTCGGCGGTTGCAACTGTCGGTCCACGACAACACCTCGATGCGCCACCCCTTGCGGTGCATGCGTTCCAGGTCGGCATGAAAACCGGCGCCGTCATAAAACCCGCTGCCGTCGCCGGTCAGCAGCACCGCGATACCGGGGTCGCCGTTGTAGTCAAACGCATCGCGCAGCATGTGCACTTGCAACTTCTGGTCCACGCCCTGTTCGGTGCCGTGCAACGCCCCGCGCTCGGAAAGTTCAACCCGCACGCCCTCGTTTTCCAGCCGCGTCCAAACATAGCGCAACTCCGGCGGCACCGAGCCGACGGCAACCGCGCTCTCAATGGGGCGGTCGGCATGCGCCAGGCGCAAAAGACTGCGAAAGTGGAGGCGCATGCGGTAGCGTGCGTCGCCGCCCTCGCGCTCGGCGGCGATTTCTCTCGCGCCGACGAACAGGTTGGAGTTGTCCCAGTAGATGAACACCTTTTCCATTTCGAGCCCCTGTGTTTGGGTTGCGGCGCCAGCGCCCAATCATCCGGCAAATCGGCCGGCTATGATACACTCAAACAAACGCAACCGGCAAAGCCCCAAGATGAATCTCGCCTTCGCGCTGTTCACTTATTTTCCGTTTGGCGGGCTGACCCGGGACATGACGGCCATTGCGCGGGCGTGCCGGCGGCGGGGGCACCGGGTGCGGGTGTATGCCGGGGCGTGCCGCGGGCCGGTGGACGATGATTTGGAGGTGCAAATCGTGCCGTCAAACGCGCTGACCAATCCCGGCAAAAACCGCCGCTTCGCCAGGCGGTTGCCGGACGTGGTGGCGGCGTTTTCGCCGCGCTTAATCATCGGCTTCAACAAAATGCCGGGGCTGGACCTCTACTACGCCGCCGATGACTGCTT
>JAPPQJ010000126.1 GCA_028817015.1 Gammaproteobacteria bacterium | reverse complement strand
GTGCTGCGGGCGGGTGCAGCCGATATACGCGTTCAGCGATTCGATTTTGTGCGCTAGGCGGTGGGCGAGCAGGAAGTCGAGCGCGCGGTAGACGGTCGGCGGCGTGGCGTTGTGCTTTTCGCGCCGCAGTTGCGCCAGCAATTCGTACGCCGGCAGCGGGCGGTGGCCGGCCCAAATCAGTTCCAGCACGCGCCGGCGAATGCGGGTGAAGCGCGCGCCGCGCCGCCGACACAGCGCCTCGGCGCGCGCCAGCGCCGCGGCCACGCAGTCGCGGTGGTCGTGGCTTCGGGAATGGAATGACCGGAAGGTGTTGGCGGGCATGGGTTTTCGATGTTTGGTGTGTCAAGGCCGGCTCGCGTTGGAGTTGGCGCGGCGCGGCCTGCGGCAATTGTTGCATGGTTGACAAAAAGTAATGTTATAGTATAACATTACTTTTTCTGTTTCAATCACTTTTTTCCGAGGATTCTATCATGCGTTCGCCCGTTTTCATTCGTCGATTCCGCCGCGTCTTTCAGTTCGCATTGTTGTCCGCCGCGCTGGCGCTGGCGTCGCCGGCCCGCGCCGCGCCGGAGGTGGTGGTCTCAATTTTGCCGTTGCATTCGTTGACGGCGAATCTCATGCGCGGGGTCGGTGCGCCGCATCTTCTCATGCCGGCCGGCCAGTCGCCGCACGCCGCGCAGTTGAAGCCGTCGCAGGTCAGGCAACTGGAAGGCGCCGATTTAATCGTCTGGGTCGGGCCGTCGTTCGAGCAGTCACTGGCAAAAATCATCGCCCGCCCGCGCGAGAACGGCGGCGCGCGCATGGTCACGCTGCTGGAAGACGATTCCATTCTGCACCTGCCGGTACGCGACGGCGGCCTGTGGGAGGCGCATGACCACGCGCACGGCCATGACGAACACGAGGACGGGCATGAGGAACACGCTCACGGCGACGCGCATGACGAGCACGATGACCATGGCGACCACGATGAACACGGCCATGGCGATGCGCATAAAGATGAACACGACGACCATGCCGATGACCGCCACGCGGACTGGCGCATCGACCCGCATATCTGGCTGTCGGTCGAAAACGCGCGCGCCATTGTCGACATCGTGGCGCGCGAATTAGCCGCGGCAGACCCGGCCAACGCCGCGCAATACGACGCCAACCGGCTCGAGGCGCTGGCGCAGCTCGCGGCATTGCGACGGGATGTGGGCGAGCGGTTAGGCGCGGCCCGGGATGGACTCGACGCGCGCTATGTGGTCTTCCACGACGCCTACCACTATTTTGAGAACGAGTTCGGCTTGCAGCCGCTCGGTGCGGTGACCATCAGCCCGGAGCAGTCGCCCGGTGCCCGCCGCATCCGCGACATCAAGCAAGCCATCCGCGACCGCGGCGCGCGATGCGTTTTCAGCGAGCCGCAGTTCCAGCCGGACTTGGTGCACACCTTGGCCGCCGACACCGGCGCATCAGTCGGCGTCCTCGACCCGTTAGGCGCGGCGCTGACCCCCGGCCCGCAAGCATGGTTCGACCTGATGAACGGCTTGGCTGATGCGTTGGCCGACTGTCTGGAATAACCGCACCCGGCCCGACTATCTTGCTATCACAGCAAAAGGCGCTGAACCCCCGCTCGGCGGTGTACAGTCTCGCCGGATTTCAGTGTTTCTGTTGGCGGGCGGATCAACCGTGAAGTGCAACACGGGGGATGGCAGTTTGACACCGAATAATACCCAATTTTGTAGTTCGGACATTTCAGTCGGGGGAGTTGCAATTTGCCACCAAGCGGTGAATGAAAGCATCGCGTTCTTTGTGGGCGGCGAACTTCCTGTAATTTGCCTGACAATCAGTTGGCGAATCGCGTATTCAAGGAAGCATAAAACTAAATGTCCAATGAACTGATTTCTGCAAACAGCCTGTCGATATCTTTTTGAGCGCTTCCGGGTTTTGTGTGTGCGGTGGCGGAACCACTACCGCACACCCCCCGGCAATCGCAGGGGCAAACGGCAAACCGACCCCGAGATCATCCTCGCCACCGATGACGACAGTTTTATTTTCTGTGAACACGGCGGATTTTTTATCGACCAGGAATCCGGCGCCTTTTCTCCCCGGCGGCATCGCCGGCCGGTTGATTCGCCTCACCACTGATTGCGCAGTTCGCGCAGTTTCAGAAACACCGTTTTGGCGTCCGGCGAGTCGCCGAGGTCGGGGTATTGGTCCATGAGGCGGGCGATGACTTCGGGGTTTTGCAGGCGAAAAAAGGTGTTGATGCTTTTTTCCTGCCCAAGGGTGGTGACCATCGCGTTGTTCGGGTCCTGCACCGCCGCCGTATCCAGCAGGTCGCGGGCATCGCGATTGGCCGGCTCGCGGTCGAGGGTGAAGCGCAGGTTGTTTTCCAGATAATCGTGGCCGGGGTAAATGCGCGTATCGTCCGGCATTTCCGCCAGTTGGTCGGCGAAGGTCTGATAGAGTTCTTCCGGGTGGCCGCCGTGGTGGCAGTTGCCGGCGCCGGCGTTAAAAAGCGTGTCGCCGCAGAACAGCGCCGGCGGCTCGCCCCTGGACAGCAGGCAGACATGGGTCATGGTATGCCCGGGCGTATCCAGCACCTCCAGTTCCACGCCGCCGAAGCGCACCTTGTCGCCGGCCGCCAGGCCGCGGTCCATCCCCGGAATGGCTGCGGAGGCGCCGGCGTGCGCCAAAATCCGCGCGCCGGTGGCTTCCACCACTTCGCGGTTGCCGCCGATATGGTCCTCGTGCTCGTGGGTGTTGACCACCCGGGTAATCTCCCACCCCTTGTCGCGCGCCAGATTCAGGCATTTTTGGTGATCCAGCGGGTCGATGGCCAGGGCCTCGCCGGTTTGCGGGCAGGCGATCAGGTAGTTGAAATTGCGATAGGCGTTGCCGGTCCAGATTTGTTCAACGATCATGTCGGGGTCTCCGCGTGAAAAGTCTCAATTCAGTATACCGAATACCGCTCGGATGTGCGGGGCAGCGCTTCCAATCGGACGCAATCGGGTTAAAATGACTTCCGTTTGCCACTACCCGCCCCCGCGGAGCCGATATGGATAAAGAACGATTTTGCCGACTTTGGAATCGCTGCACCGGCGCTGGTCAACACCGGACGGCGGCGCTGTTCTCGGCGCTGGATGCGTATTATAGCGAGCCGCACCGCCATTATCACACCGGCATCCACATCGAAGACTGCCTGTCGAGGATGGATATGGCGGCGGCGCAACTGGTACATTCGGACAGCGTCGAATTGGCGGTGTGGTTCCACGATGTCATCTACCAGCCCGGCGCCGCCGATAATGAGCGGCGCAGCGCCGACTGGTTCGCCGAACAAGCGGCCGGGCTGCTGACCCCGGCCCGCATCCGCCGGGTGGAAAACTACATCATGAGCACCACCCACTGCCAACCGCCGGCCGATGACGGGGCCAAATGGGTGGTCGATGTTGACTTAAGCGGGCTCGGCATGGAGACGGACATGTTCCAGCGGGACGGCGACAACATTCGCAGGGAATTCGCCCACCTGAGCGACGCCGAATTCATCCGCGGGCAGACCTGCTTTCTGCAGAACCTGCTGGACCGCGAGCGCATCTACCACACCGTGTTTTTCCACGACCTGTGTGAGGCCCGCGCGCGCCGCAATATCCGCAGCACCCTGGAACGCTACGCCGGCGGTGCCGCGTTATCCCCGGGGGTGTCCGGCGGTTGATCCCAGGGGCAGTTCAGGCGGGCCAGTTGCAGTTCGCCGCCACCGCTGAAGCGAAAAATATGCGGCAATGACCAGTGCGTTTTCGCCCCGAAATCGGCCGTCATATCCCAGTGGCAGGCGATGCTGAGCGCGCTTCGAATCACCCCCTTGTGGGTCACCGCAACCACCGCCCGGCCGGGGTTGGCGGCCGCGGTCGCCTCAAACCAGCGCCTCAACCGCCGCTGAACCTGGCGCGGGCTTTCCCCTGCGGGCGGTGCAAAGTCCAGCCCGCGCTCCGGCTTGAGGCCGAGGTCGCTGATTTGCCGGGCCAGTTGGTCGCGGCGAAGGCCCTCGAAGTCGCCCCATTTGGCCTCGACCAGCGCCGGGTGAATGTCCGCTTTGACGCCGGGATTGAGGATGGCGGCGGTCTGCACCGCGCGCCTCAGCGGGCTGGTCACCCACCGGGCGGCGAGGAAACCAGCGCCCACCCGCACCCGCCGCAACCCGGCCATCCCGGCGGCGCTTAACGGGATATCGGTGTGCCCTTGAATGAGGCCGCGTTCATTCCATTCGGTTATGCCGTGGCGAACCAGCGCAATCCACGCCGGGGCGGCGCCACTCCCGGTCATGCTGCTGCCAGCCGAGGTGGGGGACACGCGCAACCCGCGTGCGCCAGGCTGGCTGCATCAAGGTTCAATGGCATGGTAAATCCCCGCATGGGCGGCTCCGCTTGCACGATTCTGCCGCAGTATAACCCGGCGATACGATGCGGCGAAGCGCCGGGGATTCGGGCCGATGCCTGTTGGCCGAGAGGGTTTCCAGCCCCCGGCCGCTTGCCGCGGGACTGTCTCCGTTTGGTGCAACCGCCGTTGGTGAATGCGCTGATGCCGCTACTCGGCCTGCTATTCGAAACCCTTGCGGTCATCCTGACCGCCTCCTGGCCAACTGTCGCGGTTTTGGCTGTGACTTCGGGGCGTGGCTGTTGTGCCCCCGAATGGGATGGGAAACCCTCGTCAAAAAACGCCTTGCAACACCACCGGCAGCCGCATAACCGATGGTGGGTCTGGGAAGATTTGAACTTCCGACCTCACCCTTATCAGGGGTGCGCTCTAACCGACTGAGCTACAGACCCACGGAATACAAAACGAACGCCGCCCGGCTAATTCTACAACAGTCCGGGCGGTTTGTGCTGAGCCGGCAAACCCGCAACACCCGGATGACCAAGCGCCCGGGCGGACTCAGCCCGCGCCCCGGCAAGCGCCGGGAATGCGTATAATATCAGAGATTTGCCCGGATGCCGGGGCGAAATGTGGCGGCCCAAAGCGCGGAGGACGCGGGGGAATGCCGCACAAATCAAAAAGGTCATCACAAGTTGAGCGGTGATTTTCTGCATGAATTGAGCAGGATTTCATACACTTCACCATGCCGATGATTGAACCGAACTGGTCCTCCGCCAAATACAGACAAAGACTTTGATGTTCATGTTGCGAAACTTCGCGGCAACGCCGGCAGCGAAAACCTGCGCCAATTTCTTCGCCCTTGCGGGGCCGGCATGAAAGGCAAGCCCAACCGCGCTTTTTCCGGGCCGGAACTGTGTCGGCTGGAGGCGCATGAGGTGGTGGCGATGCTTGGGGCGGGGGACATCGACGCGGCGGAGTTGCTGGAGGCGTCGAGGCGGCGCATCGAGTCGGCCGACGCCGAAGTCAACGCCATGCCGGTGCGCTGCTTCGACCGCGCCGAGCGCCAATTGGCGGCGTGGCGGGCCGGCGGCAACGTCGGCGGGCGCGGGGCGGCGGGCTGGCTCGGCGGCCTGCCGGTCGGCATTAAGGACTTGAACAACGTATCCGGCGTGCCGACCTCGTTCGGCACGCTCGGCTTGCGTGACCATGTGCCGCCCCGCAGCGACCCGTTGGTCGAGCGCTTGGAGGCGCGCGGCGCGCTTGTCGTCGGCAAAACCAACACCCCGGAAATGGGCGCCGGCGGCAACACCTTCAACGATGTCTATGGCGCCACCCGCAACCCCTGGAACACCGACCGCAACGCCGGCGGCTCATCGGGCGGTGCGGCGGTGTCGCTGGCCACCGGCCAGGTATGGCTGTCGCATGGATCAGACCTGGCCGGCTCGTTGCGCACGCCCGCCGCCTATTGCGGCGTGGTCGGCCTCAGGCCGTCGCCGGGACGCGCCGGCGTCGGCTCCGCCGACCTCCTTTTCAACACCGACGGCGTCCAGGGGCCGATGGCCCGCAGCGTGACCGATTGCGCGCTGTTTCTCGACGCGATGGCGGGTTTCGAGCGGCGCTCGCCGATCACCTTCCCGCCGCCGGACGAGCCTTTCCGGCAAGCCGTGGCGCATCCTGCACCGGCGCTGCGCATCGCTTACGCGCCGACTCTCAACGGCTTCGCACCGGTGGTGGCGGCCATTGACGACGTTATCCGGGGCGCGCTGGGGCAATTGGAACGCGAGGGCGCATGTATTGAGGAAACTTGCCCGGAACTGCCGGACCTTGACCACACCTACCGCGTGCTGCGCGCGATGCTGTGGGCTGCGGGGCCCGGCAAAGCGCCCGAATCCGTGCAGCGCCACTACAAAGCCACCCTGCGGGACAACATCGATTTCGGACGCCGCCTCGACATCGACGATGTCTATCGGATGCAGCGCGGGCGCAGCCGCCTGTTCGACAACATGCAGTCGTTCCTCCGCGATTATGATTTGCTGGCCTGCCCAACGGTCGGTTTGCCGCCCGGGCCGGTGGAAGAAGAATTTCCGACCGAGATCGACGGCAAACCGCTGACGGATTACATTGAGTGGCTGCGCTTCTCATACCTCGCCACCGCCACCGGGTTGCCGGCGCTGTCGATGCCGGTGGGCTTTAGCGACCAGGGGATGCCGGTGGGATTGCAGTTGATCGGCCAGCCGCGCGGCGAGGCCGCGCTGCTGGCGGCGGCACGCGCTGTTGAAATCACCGTTGGCGGGCCGTTGGCGCCCATCGACCCGTGCACCCCGCGCCGGTCGTGAAAGCGGGTGAAGCCCCGGCAGGGCCATTCGAGCGCGCACGCAAGACGGCGCTTTGCCCCAAGCGCCGGCCGACCGTCAAGCGTGCCGGCGTTTTTACAAACCATGCGTTTTTATTCATCACCCGGAACACCATCGCGCCGATTTTTTGTGCCCGGTGACCGGCAAGTTGCCGGCTGGGACGCCGGTGCTGCGCGGGGTCAATCTCGGTCTTGCCACAGCCGGAACCGCTGAGCGGCGAAAACAACTGGCCGCGGTGGAGGCGCCGAAGCGCTTACTCACCCCCTGAATGCGGATGAAAGGCGCGGACGCAGCGCTGAGCCATGGGCGAGTCGAACAAGATTCAGCGCCGGTGGAAGTTGCGGAAGTCGCGCATTGCGAATTTAATCGGCGCTGCTCGGGTGCACTTCGCCGCCATGGAAAACCGGCGCGAAATCATCCAATACCGGGTAAGTTTCCAGCCTGCTGATTTTGATTTTATTCACGATATGTTCGCGCAACTCGGCCATCTGCTGCAAACTAACCGCTCGAATCAGCGCCAGACAATCCCATTTGCCGGTCACGCCCCATACGCCAAGCACGCCCGGCCAAACCGACAACAACTTTTGCAACTGAAACACCGAGGCGCCCGGCGCGAACCGCACCAGCAAAAACGCCTTTTCGCCGAACGCCGCAGTTCGCATCGAGTCCGGGTCCGCAATCACCGTATACCCCCGGATGATTTTCCGCACCCGCATGGATTCCACTCTATTTTGAATGGTGACGCGAGAAACCGAGAACCGCCGAGCCAGCGAAGCCCAGCTTGCCCGGCCGTCCTGCTTAAGCGCGGCGAGAATTTTTTTGTCGAGTTCCGTCAGCATGGATGATATCGATCTTACATTCGCATCGAAGTTACAGTTTGCAAAGAAAAACTCCGCCAAACCGGACAAAATGACAAAACAACGGCGATTTGCAAGATGCCATTTCTTCGCTGCGTCGGATATTGTCACGCCGAATTTCGGAAATCAAGATTCGACCGGATTCCACCGCATCGCCGTCAGGCGCAAACATTGCGAACAAGCCGCCAATGAATGAACTTAAAAAAACGCTGGGGGCGTTCAGCGGAACCGCGATGATGTTGAATGTCGTGTTGGGAACCGGGCTGTTGATTTTGCCGGGGCTGGCGGCCAAAGTCTCGGGGCTGGCGGCATTTTGGGCATGGGTCGCGGCGGCGGCGGTGTCGATTCCGTTGCTGTGGGTGTTCGCGCTGCTAAGCGCGCTTTTCCCGCACACCGGCGGCATCGCGCACATCGTTGGACAAACTTTCGGGCGCCGCGGGTTCGTGGCCGCGTCGCTTGTTTTTTTGGGGGCGGTTTCGCTGGGCCTGCCATCGGTGGCCTTGACCGGCGGCTATTATTACGCATCGCTTGCCTCCGCCGCCGGCGCGCCGGCGTGGCTCGCCGACGCCAACCTGGCGGCGTTGTGCTTGTTGGGTCTGGCTTGCGGCCTCAATCTCTACGCGCCCGACACCGCCAGGAAAATCGGCGCTTCAGCGGCGGTCTTAATCGGCGCCTTTCTCTGCTGCATGATTGCCGCCGGCGCGCTGGCGTTGTCCGTGGAAACAACCGCGGCGGAAGCGCGGGAGAAGTTACACGCCATCATCGCGCCCGCACAACTTGATTGGAGGGCCGCATCGGCGGTTTTTTTCATGGTGTTTTTTGCTTTCACCGGCTGGGAAGTGGCGGTTGGCATGGGCGGCGAATTTAAAAACCCGTCCCGCAATATCCCGGTTGCGATTGCCGCGTCCTTTTCAATAGCCGTCGCATTGAGCATGGGATGCGTATTGCTGGTGCTGCTGGCCGGCCCGGACACCTGGCATGAAGCGGCATTCGCGACGCTGCTGCCGGCGCGCTTTGGCGGGGTGCTGGCGGCCGGCGCGGTCTTGTTCATCACGATTAATTTGTTTGCCGCCATCTGGAGCGTGTCGCGCCTGCTGTTCACTTTGGCGGGCGCGGGCGTGTTGCCGCCGGCCATCGGCAGACTGTCCGCCGGCGGCGCCCCGCGCAATGCGGTGTTATTGTTCCTTGCCGTCGGCTGGTCGGTGTTGCTCGCGGAGCGCGCAAGCCCGCTGGCAGTGGATGATTTCCTGTCATATGCCGGGTTGAATTTTTTTGTGCTTTACGGCCTGATGACCCTGGTGGCGGTGTGCAAACTGGACGGCATCATCAGAAAGACTTTGGCGGGGGCGACGTTTGCCCTGGTATGCGCGCTGCTGATTTTCTCAGCGACCCCGCGCGGCATCGTTTACCCGCTGGCGCTGGCGGGTTTTGGGGTGATAGCCATCCGCGCAGGCCGCAGGCCGGCTACACGGGCCCAGGGCTGATGCGGTGGCCCGATTGCGCCTCCGCCTCAGCCGGGCGCAGCCCGCCGGCGCGCCGGCAGGAACAGGGCCGTTTTGCGCCAGTTTGTCCCGCGATTGCGGATATACTGGCGGCATGAAGTTCGACTTCCAACCCTGCCGCCGCGCGCCTCAAAGTTGCGTTCTCCGCTGTGACGGGCGATTATTCATTGGGGAGACCCGCACCGACATTTTACGCCGGCTTTTCCCGTCTGCGGCGGCCGCCATGGCCGCCGGACTCCGCCCCCAATCGGCGCCCCACAGCCCGGCGCAAAACGGCGTCAAGACCACCGTGTCGCGGGCCTTGAAACCCATTGAACAGGAGGCGCCGGAACAGCACAGCGTCAGCCGCCTGGCGCAACGCCCGGGGGTCGGCGAATGGTATCTGCGGCGGTTGTTGGCGGCCCCTGTCGATGCCGGCCCGATGGCGGTGCCGCGAAGCCGGCGGGCATGGTTAGCCCGAAAACTGATTGTCGGCGGAGTCCGGCCGATGGCCGGCACGGCCCACGCGGCCGGGTTTTGCAACATCCGCCGGTGCAACGGCACCTTCCACAAGTTATACAGCGCCCCGCCCCCGGCTTTGCGAAAAGGATGCAGCGGAAGCGGCGCGGTCGCCTCACAACCCTGCACCCGATCATGAAACTTCTTCACTCAGAACGCTACAACAGCCCCATCGGCGAATTAATGATGTTAGCCGACAGCGGCCGGCTTTGTTACCTCGACTTCGCCGATAACGGCCGGCGACTGGAGAAACTCTTAACCGCCCGCTACCGCACGTTTTCGCTTCAGCCCGGCACCCTGCCCGGCCTGCGGGCGCGGCTTGACCGCTACTTCGCCGGCCAGTGGAACGCCTTCGACGGCCTCGGCCTCGACACCGGCGGCACCGATTTTCAGCGCGCGGTGTGGCGCGGCCTTCGCGCCATCCGCGCCGGCCAGGCGATTTCCTACCGCCAGTTGGCCGCCGCCATCGGCCGGCCGCGCGCCATTCGCGCAGCCGGCGCCGCCAATGCGCGCAACCCCCTCGCCCTCATCATCCCCTGCCACCGCGTCATCGGCGCCGACGGCTCGCTGCGCGGCTATGCCGGCGGCACCGACAGGCAGTCGTGGCTGCTCAATCACGAAGGCGCATTGGGGCGGTGACCGCGTGAATGCCGCAACGGCCGGCAGCGCGGGGAAGGAATCTGCGGGGGCGCGCGCAACGCATCGAGGATGCGCCCGACATTGCGGTCGAGACACGAGCACCACCGGTAATACGCGGCCAGCGCCCGGGGCCGGCGCGGTGCTCATTGACGCCACAACGAATGCTGGTCGGCGCGGTGGATGTTTTTGCTTAAGGTTCTGAACTCGGCAATCAGGTATTTTCGCAAGCGGTTCGCCTGCGGAGAAAGGGCGGTGTCTTTGCTGGTCAAAATGCCCAAATGACGGTCGGGGTCGCCGATGCGGATGGGCAGACTGGTCAGCGCGGTTCGGCGCTTGAGCATATACACCACCGAATAAGGCAGTATCGTCAGCGCATCGGAGCGCGCCAGGATGGCGGTGACGGCGCTGAGTGAGCCGCCGGTGAAACTGATTTGAATCTCGTTGACGCCGAGACTCTCCAGCGCGTTTCGCAAATCGTGGTAAAGCGGGCTGTCGGCCGGCGGCGCGAGCCAGGAATAGCCCAGAATATCGTTCAGGCGAATCGGCGTTTTGCGCGCCAGCGGATGGGCGCTTCGGCAGGCGATGACATTTCGCGCCGGCAGAATCCTGTGGAACTCGAAGTTGTCCGGCACCGAACCCTCGCGCATCGGCATCACAGCCAGTTCCAGCCCGGCGTCGTTTAACTGCGCCAGGAGGTCGGCGGGGAAACCGTACGACTGGTCGATGCGCACATTGCCGTCGGCCGACTGGAATGACGCAAGCAACTCCGAAATCACGCCGTCCATGAAAAAAGGCGTGCCGGCGACCCGCACCGCGCCGGTTTTGCCCCGGTAATAGTCGTCCATAATCTGGCTCGAGGCGCGCCCGGCCTGGTGGATTTTGCGCCCCTCGTGGGCCAGCAGGGCGCACAACTCCGTAGGCACAAGCGGCCGCCGCCGGGCCTCGAACAACTTGACGCCGATGCGGTCTTCCAACTTCGCCAGGGTTCGAGACACGCTCGGCTGCGATTTGCCGATGGCCGCCGCTCCCTCGGCCAGTCCGCCCCGCTCGACGATGGCGTAGAGAATTTCCAGATGATTCGGATCCAGTTTCATAGCAAACGGTTATATTAACCCGCCGAATTTTGATTATATCCGCATTTTTCAGCCCTATCATCGTTGTCGTTGGAACCATCGGCCATCCGGCCAGTTGAGATGCAACAACTGAACGCCAAGAATCAGCAGGTGTTTATCGGCAACGGCGCCCGCCACCGGACGGGCCTGCATGTCGATGCACTGGGTGCAAAACGGGCGCTCATCCTGTCGGTGCCGGGCCAATCCGACCTGGCGCTGGACATCGCCGGCCATCTCGGCCGCTCGGCCGCCGGCGTCTACAGCCGGGCGGTGATGCATACGCCGGTGGAAGTCACCCGCCATGCGCTCGACCATCTTACCAGCGTCGAGGCCGACTGCCTGGTGTCGGTCGGCGGCGGCTCGACCACCGGGCTTGGGAAGGCGCTGGCTCTGCGCACCGATTTGCCGCACATCGTCATTCCCACCACCTACGCCGGCAGCGAGTGCACGCCGATTTTGGGGCAGACCGAAGACGGCGTTAAGACCACGGTCAGCGATTCCACAGTGCTGCCGGAGGTCGTGCTGTATGATCCGGAACTCATCACCGCGTTGCCGGCGGCGTTGTCGGTCGCCAGCGGCTTCAACGCGCTCGCGCATGCCGTGGAAGCGTTGTATGCCCGGGACCGCGACGAAGATTCCACCCAACTTGCGATGACAAGCATCGAAGCGTTCGCGCATTCACTGCCGGCGGTGGTTAAAGACCCGCATGATTTGGAGGCCCGCGCGGCGACCATGAAGGGCGCCTGGGCGGCCGGCACGGTGCTCGGGTCGGTCGGCATGGCGCTTCATCACAAACTCTGCCACACTTTGGGCGGCAGTTTTGACCTGCCGCATGCGCAGACGCATGCGGTCGTGTTGCCGCACGCGGCCGCCTTTAACGAAGTTGAAGTCGCGGACCAACTGGCCCCGGTGGCCGGCGTGTTCGGCGGCGGCGGCGCCGGCCGGGCCCTGTGGCGGTTTGCCGGCGCGCTCGATGCGCCGCGCGCGCTGGCCGGCCTCGGACTCGAAGAATCCGACCTGGACCGCGCCGCCGACCTGGCCGTGCAAAATCCGTACTGGAATCCCCGCCCCATCGAGCGCGGCGCCATCCGTGAACTGTTGCAAAACGCCTGGCGCGGAAGCGAACCCCCGGCGCCGGGCGCGCATTAATCCATCAACAGGAGAAAAATCATGATTACACGACGCGAGTTGCTGAAAAATGCCGCGGCGACTTCGGTGGGCCTCGGCGCCGGCCTCCTGGGGGCACCGGCCATCGCCACCGGCGCCAAAATCAAATTAGGTTATGTCAGCCCGCAATCCGGGCCGTTAGCCGCGTTTTCGGAGGCCGACGACTACATCCTGAAAACCTTCGCCGAGAGCGAAGCGGGCCGGCACTTCGAGGTGGCGGTCAAGGACAGCCAGTCCAACCCCAACCGCGCGGCCGCGGTCGCCCGCGAGTTGATTGTGGAAGACGACATCGACCTGATGCTGGTCGCTTCGACGCCGGAGACCACCAACCCCGTGGCCACCGCCTGCGAATCGGAGGAAATCCCGTGCATCTCGACAGTCGCCCCGTGGCAGCCCTACTTCATCGGCCAGCAGGGCAACCCCCGCGACCCCGACTCATGGACGCCGTTCGACTATAGTTATCATTTCTTCTGGGGCCTGGAAGATGTGATCGCGGTGTTCACCGCCATGTGGGGGCGATTGGACACCAACAAACAGGTCGGCGGCCTGTTTCCCAACGACGGCGACGGCAACGCCTGGGGCGACCCCGAGGCCGGCTTTCCGCCGGTGTTGTCGGAGTTAGGCTACGCGCTCACCGACACCGGGCGTTATCAGAATCTCACCGACGATTTCAGCGCGCAAATCAACACCTTCAAGCGTAACCGGGTCGAAATCGTGACCGGGGTACCGATACCGCCCGACTTCACCACCTTCTGGACGCAATCCAAACAGCAGGGCTTTACCCCCAAAGCGGCGAGCATCGGCAAAGCGATTCTCTTCCCGCAGGCGGTCGAAGCGCTCGGCGACACCGGGCATAACTTAAGTTCCGAAGTGTGGTGGTCGCCTTCGCATCCGTTCACCTCCTCCCTCACCGGCCAGCGCGCCGGCGAAGTGGCCGCCGGTTACACCCGAGCCACCGGCAAACAGTGGACGCAGCCCATCGGTTTTGTTCACGCGCTGTTTGAAATGGCCGCCGATGTGATGGGCCGGGTCGAAGACAGCGGCGATGCGGATGCAGTCGCCGCGGCCATCGCCGCCACCGAGTTGGACTCGGCGGTCGGCCGCATCGCTTTTGACGGCGCCGGCCTGCCGCCGTTTGCCGCGAGCAATGTGGCCAAAACGCCGCTGGTCGGCGGGCAGTGGCGCCGGCGAGATGGCGGCGGCTACGACTTGATTATCGTCGACAACTCGGCCGCGCCGGAGATTCCCGCCGCCGGCTCGATGCAGGCCATCACCTGAGCGCACGGTTTTCACTGCAACGCCCGCGCGGAGGCCGCCATGCGCGCGCCCATGCTCAAAGTCGACCGGCTGTGCAAAAGTTTCAACTCGCTTAAAGTCAGCAACTCGGTGAGTTTCAGCGTGTCGCAGGGCGAAGCGCTCGGCATCATCGGGCCAAACGGCGCCGGCAAGTCGACGCTGTTCAACCTGATTACCGGCAACCTCCGCCCGGACTCGGGGCGGATTGAACTCATGGACATGGGCGATGTGACCGGGATGCCGCCGATGCAAAGATGCATCGCCGGCGTGGGCCGGTCATTTCAGATTCCGCAGCCGTTTGACGAACTGACGGTGTTTGAGAATCTCCTCGTGGCCGCAGCGCATGGCCGGGGGCTGTCCGAGCATGACGCATGCGACAAGTGCGGCGAAATTCTGGAACAAACGGAACTGATGACGGTGGCCAATCAGCGGGCGGGCGGCCTGCGGCTGCTGCAGCGCAAACGGCTGGAACTGGCGCGCGCGATGGCGACCGGACCCAAGTTGCTGCTGCTGGACGAAATCGCCGGCGGCTTAACCGAGTGCGAATCCGCCAGTCTGGTGGCGACTATTCGCGCGATTCACAAAGGCGGTGCGACCCTTATCTGGATTGAGCATGTGCTGCACGCGCTGAACTCGGTGGTCGAGCGTTTGATGGTGCTGGACTTCGGCCGAGTCATCGGCATCGGCGCACCTTTCGACATGATGAATTCCGAGGCGGTGAAAACCGTCTATTTGGGAATCGAAGCCTGATGTGCCTGCTGAAGACCAACCGGCTGGCGGCGCACTACAACGATTTTCAGGCGCTGTTTGCCGTCGACCTGCATCTGGACGCCGGCGAGACCGTGGCGATTATCGGCGCCAACGGCGCGGGCAAGACCACCCTGCTGCGCTCCTTGTGCGGGGCGCTGGCCAATGCCCCGGAGCAAATCGTGTTTGACGGCGAGCCGGTCGGCGCGCTAAGCGCCGAGCAGGTGGTGCGCCGCGGCATCGCCATGGTGCCGGAAGGCCGCAAACTGTTTCCCTCGTTGTCGGTGGAGGAAAACCTGCAAATCGGCGGCTATGCCGGCGGCGCGGGCGGATTCTGGAACCTGGCCAAACTATACGAACTTTTCCCGGTGTTGGGCGAGCGCCGCCGCCAACCCGCCACCCGCCTGTCCGGCGGCCAGCAGCAGATGGTCGCGATTGGCCGGGCGCTGATGTCAAACCCGAAGGTGTTGTTGTGCGACGAAATCAGCCTCGGCCTGGCGCCCGCGGTCATCCGCGACATCTACAACGCGCTGCCCGGCATCCGGTCGCAGGGAGCCGGCGTGATTTTGGTTGAGCAGGATATTTCGCGCGCGCTCAGCGCGGCGAATCGTTTTTACTGCATCATGGAGGGGCGCGTGACGCTGAGCGGCGAGCCCGAAAACGCCAGCCGCGACGCCATTCACGACGCCTACTTCGGGGTGGGCGCATGAACTATCTCGACACCGTCGTCCAGGGCGTTCTGCTCGGCGGACTCTATGCGTTGTTCGCCGCGGGCCTGAGCCTCGTGTTCGGCATTATGCGCCTGGTCAATCTCGCGCACGGCGACCTCATTGTCCTGGCCGCGTATTTGCTTCTCATCACCGCATCAGTGCTCGGCCTCTCTCCGTTTGTCGCCGCAGCGGCGGTCGCGCCTTTGATGTTCGGCATCGGCTGGTTGTTGCAGCGGCATGTCCTGGGCCGCACACTGGGCGCCGACATCCTGCCGCCGCTGCTGGTGACCTTCGGCCTTTCCATCGCATTGCAAAACGCGCTGCTGCAAGGGTTCAGCGCCGACAGCCGGCGCCTGAACAGCGGCGCGCTGGCGACCGCTTCGATTGACCTCGGGCCGGTCAGTGTCGGCGTGCTGCCGTTGCTGACCTTCGCCTCGGCGATTGTCGTCATCATCGCGCTCAACCAGTTGTTTTACCGCACCGAACTGGGCCGCGCCTTTCGCGCCACCTCCGACGACGCCGACACCGCGCGACTGATGGGCATACAACCGCAGCGCATTTTTTCCGGCGCGACTGCGATTGCCATGTTAGTGGTCACCATCGCCGCGTTGTATTTGGGCACGCGCGCCAACTTCGACCCGAGCATCGGCCCGGCCCGCCTTATCTATGCGTTTGAGGCGGTCATCATCGGCGGACTCGGCAGTCTGTGGGGCACCCTGGCCGGCGGCATCACCATCGGCCTGGCGCAGACCATCGGCGCCGCGATTAATCCTGAATGGCAGATTCTCTCCGGCCACATCGCGTTTCTGCTGGTGCTGCTCCTCAAACCCCGCGGCCTCTTCCCCCGCGCTTTCGATTGACGGCCGGCGAAATGCGATATTCCATTCAGACCTCGACGCGTTTTTCGCGCGTGTCGCTGGCGCTGGCGGTGGCGATGGTTTTCATGCTGGCGTTGCTGCCGGCCTACGCCTCGCGCGGTTTGCTGCAGGATATGTTCTTCATTCTCACCATGCTGACGCTGGCGCAGTTCTGGAATTTGCTGGCCGGCTACGGCGGCCTGCTCAGCATCGGCCAGCAGGCTTTCGTCGGCGTCGGCGGATACGCGATGTTCGCGCTCGTCATTCTGCACGGCTGGGACCCGCTGGCCGCGGTGGCGGTGGCCGGCTGCGCCGCGTTGTTAGTGTCCATTCCCATGGGGTTTTTCTCGTTCCGGCTGCACGGCGCGTATTTCGCCATCGGCACCTGGGTGCTGGCCGAAGTCCTGCGCCTGCTGGTGGCTCAGTTCAAGGCGTTGGGCGGCGGCACCGGCACCTCGCTGCCGCGCGCCGCCACGCGCAACCTGTGGGGCGCCGACTGGGTGAAGGAGGTGTTCGATGTCAAAAGCGCCGCCGCCCGCGATATTCTGGCTTACTGGCTGGCGCTGGCGCTGGCGGCCGCCGCCATCGCCGGCATTTACTACCTGCTCAGAAGCAAACAGGGGCTGGCGTTGTCCGCGGTGCGCGACAACGCCGAGGTGGCGCGCTCGGTCGGCGTCAACGCACACCGACTCAAATGGCAAATCTTTTTAGCCTCCGCCTTCGGCACCGGAATCACCGGCGCGTTGATTTATTTGCAGAAGGCGCGCATCAGCCCGGATGCGGCGTTTTCAGTCACCGACTGGACCGCCTACATCATTTTTATCGTGGTCATCGGCGGCATCGGCACCATCGAGGGCCCGATTTTGGGCGTGCTGGTTTTCTACCTGCTGCAATCCCTGTTAGCGGACTACGGAAGTTGGTATCTGCTGTCGTTGGGGGTTGCCGGCATCACCGTGATGCTGTTCGCCCCGCGCGGCCTGTGGGGGTTGATCAGCGACCGCACCGGCGTTCAATGCTTTCCGATTCGCCGCCTGCTCGTTCAACACTCGAATAAAACGGGGGAAAACAGTGTCAGAAATCACCACTGATATACTCACCATCGGCACCGGCCCCGCGGGCTCGGCGGCCGCGGCGTTGTTGTCGAGTTACGGCGTCGACAACATGTTAGTCAACCGCTACAGATGGCTGGCCGACACGCCGCGCGCGCACATCACCAACCAGCGCACCATGGAAGTGCTGCGCGACTTGGGACCCGAGGTGGAAGCGGAAGCGTATCTGCACGCCACCGATCAGGACTTGATGGGCGAGAACGTGTTCTGCGAGAGCCTGGCCGGCGAGGAAATCGGCCGCATGAAAAGTTGGGGCAAACACCCGCTGTCGCGGGCCGAGCACCGGTTGTCGAGTCCGTGCTTTATGAACGACCTGCCGCAGACTTTCATGGAGCCGTTGCTTTTCAAAACCGCCTGCGCGCGCGGCACGCAGGCGCGGATGAGCACCGAATACTTGACCCACGAACAGGACGCCGACGGCGTAACCGCCACGCTCCTCGACCGCCTGTCGAAGCGCGAATATCAAGTGCGTTCCAAATTCTTAATCGGCGCCGACGGCGGCAACTCGGCGGTGGCCGCGCACTGCGAACTGCCGTTTGAGGGGAAGATGGGCGTGGGCGGGTCGATGAACATCCTGTTCCGCGCCGACTTGTCGAAGTATGTCGCGCACCGCCCCAGCGTGCTCTACTGGATTATGCAGCCCGGCGCCGATGTCGGCGGCATCGGCATGGGATTGGTGCGGATGGTGCGCCCGTGGTATGAATGGCTCATCGTTTGGGGCTACGACATCCACCAGCCGGCGCCGCAGGTGACGCCGGAATTCGCCGCCGGTGTGGCGCGCCAGTTGGTCGGCGACCCGGACTTGGAAATCGAGCTTTTGAGCGCGAACACCTGGACGGTCAACAACATGTATGCCACGAGCATGCAACGCGGCCGCGTGTTCATCATCGGCGATGCCGCGCACCGGCATCCGCCATCCAACGGCCTCGGCTCCAACACTTCGATTCAAGACGCATATAACCTGGCGTGGAAGCTGGCGGCGGTCGTTCACGGTCAGGCGGGTGCGGCGTTGCTCGACAGTTACAGCGCGGAGCGCGCGCCCATCGCCAAACAAATCGTCACCCGCGCCAACCAGTCCATCGCCGAGTTCGGCCCCATTTTCCGGTCGTTGGGCATGACCGGCGGCACCGACTACGCGCGCATTAAAGCCAGCATGGACGCCCGCTGCGACGCCGGCATCGACGCCGAGAAACAGCGCGCCGCGATTCGCGACGCCATCGACTTCAAGAAATACGAGTTCGACGCGCACGGCGTGGAGATGAATCAGCGATACCAATCCGGCGCCGTGGTCACCGACGGGCAGATGGAGCCGGCGTTTGAACTGGATGCGGAACTTCACCACCAGTCCACCACCTGGCCCGGCGCGCGGCTGCCGCATGTGTGGGTGTTCGAGTTGGAATCGGGCGCGCAGGTGTCGACCTTGGACTTGTGCGGGCGCGGGCGTTTTACGCTGTTTACCGGCATCGGCGGCGAGGCCTGGTTGGAGGCGGCCAAAAGCGCCGGCGAATCGCTGGGATTGGAAATCCGAACGCGCGCCATCGGCCCGCGCAAAGCGCATGTCGACCACACCGGAGACTGGGCGCGCGCGTCTGAAATCAGCGACAGCGGCTGCCTGCTGGTCAGGCCCGACCAGCATGTCGCGTGGCGGGCCGAGGAACTGGTCGCCGACCCGGCCGCGGAACTGGCGCGGGCGCTGAAACAAATTATGGCGCGGGGCGGGTCGTGACAAGCGTGCCGGTTATCGACCGCCATCAGGCGGCGGCCATGGTTCGAAGCGGCGACCGCCTGCTGGCCGGCGGCTTCGGCATGACCGGCAATCCGGTGCACCTGCTCGATGCGCTGTCCGAATGCGACACCGGCGACTTGACCTTCATCGGCAACAATGTCGGCGAGCCCGGGCTGGGCGGCGGCAAACTGCTGCGCAACGGGCAAATCAAAAAAGCCGTCGGCTCCTATTTCACCAGCAACTTTGAGGCGGTCGAGGCCGCGCAGCGCGGCGATTTGGAAGTGGAATTGCTGCCGCAGGGCACATTAGCCGAAGCCATCCGCGCCGGCGGCGCCGGGCTGGGCGGGTTTTTCACGCCCACCTCGGCCAACACCGTGCTGGCCGACGGCAGGGAGACGCGCCGCATCGACGGCGTTGACATGGTGTTTGTCGAGCCGATTCGCGCCAATGTGGCGTTCATTCGCGCCTGGTGCGCGGACACCGCGGGCAACCTTCGCTACCGCATGACCGAAAGCAATTTCAACGCGGCGGCGGCCACCGCGGCGGATTTGGTCATCGCCGAAGTCGAAGAAATCGTCGCGGTCGGGGAGATTGACCCGAACGCCGTTCACACACCGGGATGTTTCGTCGACTATTTGGTGCAGGAAGCACTGCGCCCGGAAGATTTAGGCTCATCATTTTCGGTCGCAAGCAGTTTGAAGAAAGTCAGCGATGCGCGAATGAACATGGCGCGCGCCGCGCTGGCCGAACTCAAAGCCGGCGATGTCGTCAACTTAGGAATCGGCATTCCGACTCTGGTCGCCGACCTGATTACCGCGGAGTCGGGAATCATCATACACACCGAGAACGGCATGTTGGGCGTGGGGCCGGAACCGGGCGGCGGCGGCGCGATGAACTACCCGGTCAACGCCGGCAAAATTCCGGTCACCGCGCTGCCCGGCGGCAGTTATTTCGACAGCGCCATGTCGTTCGCGATGATTCGCGGCGGGCATGTCGATGTCGCGGTCATGGGCGGCCTGCAAGTCGACCAGATGGGCAACCTGGCCAACTGGGCGGTGCCGGGCAAACCGCTGCTCGGAGTCGGCGGCGCGATGGACCTGGCCGTCGGCGCAAAGAAGCTGGTGGTCACCATGACGCACACGAACCGCGACGGCGACTCCAAAGTTAAAGTTGAGTGCGATTTGCCGCTGACCGCGCGCGCCGCGGTCGATGTCATCATCACCGAACTCGGCGTGTTTCATGCGCGCAAAACCGAAACCTCAACCGAACTGGTGCTGGTCAAACTCATGCCGGGGGTGAGCGAGGCGCAGGTGGCGGCGGCAACCGAAGCGAACTACCGGGTCGAACTGGCCCGGCGAGGAATCCACGATGAATGAACATGAAACCGGTTATTTCACCGAAGAGAGCTCCGCCGACATCGTCGCCGGGCGCAACGCGGCCTGCAAGGACGAGCGCCTCAAAGAGGTGATGGAAGTCGTCATCCGCCATCTGCACGCGGCGGTCAAGGAAATCAAACCCACGCAGGCGGAATGGTCGAAGGCGATTGAGTTCCTGACCGCAACCGGGCACAAATGCGACCGGTGGCGGCAGGAATTCATCCTGCTGTCCGATGTGTTAGGCGTGTCCATGCTGGTCGACGCCATCAACGCCGGGCGGCCCGAGGGCGCATCCGAA
This sequence comes from Gammaproteobacteria bacterium, assembly GCA_028817015.1. Lineage (GTDB taxonomy): Bacteria > Pseudomonadota > Gammaproteobacteria > Arenicellales > Poriferihabitantaceae > JAHRAW01. Next base: position 1,061 of record JAPPQJ010000126.1, on the reverse strand, counting down.
AACACCGTGCTGGGGCCGTTTCACATCGACGGTGCACCGAAGTATGAGCACGGGCGGAATATCTGCCTCGACCGCAAAGGCGAGGATTTGGTGGTGCGCGGGCGCGTGCTCGACATCGACGGCAACCCCGTCGCCGGCGCCACGGTGGATGTGTGGCAAGCCAACGACGAGGGCTTCTACGATGTGCAGCAAAAAGACCTGCAACCGGCTTTTAATCTGCGCGGCGTATTCACGACCGACGAACAGGGCGGTTACTGGTTCCGGTCGGTTAAACCCAAGTTCTATTCCATCCCGCACGACGGCCCGGTCGGAAAAATGCTCGATTCCCTGGGCCGCCACCCGCGGCGTCCGGCGCATTTGCACTTCATCATCTCCCGCGAAGGTTTCGACACCCTGACCACGCACATCTTCGACCCGGACGACCCGTATATTCATTCGGACGCGGTGTTCGGCGTCAAGGAGAGTTTGACAGCGGACTTCCAAAAAATCGGCAACCCGCAAAAAGCGAAAGAACTCGACTTCGACGGCGAATACTGGGAGGTGGAATTCAATTTTGTGCTGGCGCCGGGTTAACTTTCGGCCGACTCATCCACGCAATCCCTCGCCCGCCGGTAGACCGACTCGATGCGCTCCAGCCATTGCAGGTGCTCCGCTTTCATCATGCAGGAGCGCAGCACGGTGACCGTATCGCAGTCGAATTCGACCCGCGGCCAGTGCGCGCGCAGCAACTCCGCCGGCAACCGCATCACCGCCAAATGCAGGCCGGCGCGGGCGCAGGCGTCGAACACCGCTTGACTGAGACGGGAGACGGCCGATGCGTTGTTCGCGCGCGGCGCCCATAACACGATGTCCAACTCCGGTTCAAACAGCGTCAAGTCGCGCGGGTCGGCGGCGCGCTGCTGATGCCACTTCAAAGCGGCGGCGCGGCAATGTTCCAGGCCGCGGGCGAACTCGCCGCCGGGTGCCATCGGCAGCAGTTGCTGGGTGGCCCACAACGCGACCGCCGAGGCGCCGGCGCGCGAGCATTCCAAACTGATTTCGCCCAAATGCAAGTCGGCGGA
>JAPPQJ010000170.1 GCA_028817015.1 Gammaproteobacteria bacterium | reverse complement strand
CGCGCGGGTGGCGCGGTTGAGTTCGTCCTTCAGCGCGGCCTCGCCGGCGAAGTGAGCGGCCCCGCCGAGGGCATCGACATGTCGGCGCGCGGTCTCCACCACGGCGGCCACGGCCACACCCCGCGCCTCGGCCCCGGCCCGCGCAATCGCCACCCGCAACGCCGCCACGCGGTGGTCATCGGAAAGCAACTTGCCGGCGTACGGCGAGCCGTCGAACCGCTTCTGGAAGGAATCCGCATCCAAAAACCCCTGAACCAGCGCATCGCCGAAATCGCCGATTTCCAGCGCATCGCCGCGCCCCAAAATCGTGGTCGCGCTCACCGGCGAGAGAACATGCCGCACCGCCGGCAACGCGGCGAGCGCGGCGTCCAGTTCCTGCATCGCCCGCGTCATCGCCGGCGCAAAAAAATCCTCCGGCAATTCAACCGCCACCAACAACGCCTCGTCCGGCTCAAACTCGGCGCGGAAGTTTTCCAATTCGGCGCGCAGCGGATTGGCGCCCGGTAGCCAAGTGTCGTTGTCAAAAGAAAGACGCGGCAAATGCGCGGCGGCGGCAACAACCAACGCCCCCCAAACCAACACCGCCACAACCCGCCGACCATGGCCGCCACGCCCGCCGCGCCCCCAAAACGCGCTCACATCCGCAGGCCCTGCATGCCCACGCGCCGCTCGTCGATGGCGCGCTCCAAGTCAATGCGCCGCTTGGTCAGCGTGGTCGCGCCGCCGCTTTGGTGGTTGGTCATCACCGCCTCGGTCACCAGATACATGCCGCCGATTTTGCGCACGCGGCGGTTGGCGAGGGTTTTCAATTTTGCGCCGCTGCGGTCGTAAAACACGATGGTCTCCGGCACCAAAATATCGCGCAGCACCACCGAATCGATGCGCGAGTAAAAATCGCCGGCGTCCCTCGGCGTGCTGCGGATGTAAATTTTGCCGTCGCGCCGGGCCGTGATTGCGTGGCGGTCGCGCGACACCTGGCGGCCGGCGATGTCGCCGTTGCTGAAATCCGAGCCGACAAAACTGTTGTTCTGGTCGTCCGCGTTCAGCCGCTTCACCGTGCGCAACGCCGGCAGATAAATCCACTGCGTCGCACGCGCCGCCCCGTCCGGCGTCTCGCTGAGCAGCCCGGTGCCCTTCACGCTGGCCGGGCGGTGGAACTTCACCAGACTCTTGGTGCGCCCCGGCAGAATTTTATGCAGCAGGCGAAACCCCCGCGCGCGCTTCCGGCCGCTCCGGTCGGTGATGACCAACTCCACCTCGGCGCTCTGATTCTCATGCCGCCGCGCTTGCTCATACACCGCCCGCATCACCGCCTCGCCATCGGCGAACTCGGCCGCGGCCGGCGCGCCCAAGAGCAACGCCGGCAAGGTCAAGCAGATGATGTTGATGTGGCGGCGCATGGGGAAACCGGGCGGATGGGTGGATGATACACGCATTAACACTGCCCGGCCCGACTTGTGCTACACTCCCCTCAACTTTTCACCCGCCACCGGAGGACCAACGCCATGAACACCACCAAACCTGCCGTTTTTGTCGCCCCCCCCCCCCCCCCGATTTCGGGGATTAAGTAGCGCCCTCACCCTCGGCGGCATCCTCCTCGCCGCGTTTTTCGTGACCGCCCCGCCGGCGCATGCACAGGCTTCTCTTGCTGTACTCTCCAATAATATCAATGTGTCGGAAGGGGAAACGGTGCAGCTCCCACTTACCATTACAAACTTGAGCGCGCCTCTGACACTCTTGTATCGATTCAGTCGCGTACAGGACTTTCGGAGTTTGGTTGTGCGCCATGCCGTCGCCACTCTGACCGGTCCCGACGCAGACATGACCGACCCCAACAACGGCAGAGTCATCATCCGACCCGGCGACATTGTTGGCGGTTTCAGGGCCACTTTTCCCATCACCATCGTTAACGATGACGAGCCGGAGCCGACCGAAGAATTCATCGTCGAGGTTACCGGATATGAATCCACCGAAACGGTGATTGTATCCGGTTTGAACTCCGGCCCCAGAATCGTCATCGCCGCCAGCGACCAACCCGCCGGCCGCACCTTGACCGTCACCGGGCCATCCACCCTCACCGAAACCGACTCCGGCGTGGAAAGTGGCAACTACACCATCGCGCTGACCGGCACGGCTTTTTCCTCGGCGACTACGGTGACTTGGACGGTGACCAACGGCACAACCGCCGATGCGGATTTTGTCGCGGCAACCGACCGCAGCGGCACGGTGTCTTTCGCCACCACCGACACTAGCCAGACTTTCACCCTGACCATCGCCGGCGATGACTTGAACGAGGCGAGGGAAACTTTCAGCGTGCAAATCAGCGTTGCCGATGCCGACGCCGACGGCGGCACCGCCTACGGCAGCCCGGCAACGACGACCATCACCGACGACGACACGCTCACCGCCACCTTGTCCGGCGGCGGCGACTCGGTGGCCGAGGGCGCGGATGCCAGCCTCACCGTCACCTTGTCCGGCGCAACCC
>JAPPQJ010000059.1:434-7467 GCA_028817015.1 Gammaproteobacteria bacterium | reverse complement strand
GTGCTCGATGACGATGACGGTGTTGCCGTGGTCGCGCAGGCGGTGCAGCACGGTCAGCAACTGGCGGATGTCGTGGAAGTGCAGGCCGGTGGTCGGCTCGTCGAGCACATACAGGGTGCGGCCGGTGTCGCGCTTGGAGAGTTCGCGCGACAGTTTCACGCGCTGCGCTTCGCCGCCGGACAGCGTGGTTGCGCTCTGGCCGAGGGTGATGTAGCCCAAGCCGACATCCAACAGCGTGTCCAATTTGCGCGCAATCACCGGCACCGCGGCAAAGAACTCGCGGGCGTCCTCGATGGTCATGTTGAGCGTCTCGCTGATGGTGTTGTCCTTGTAGCGAATGTCCAGGGTTTCGCGGTTGTAGCGGCCGCCCTTGCACACATCGCAGGGCACATAGATGTCCGGCAGGAAGTGCATTTCCACGCGGATTAAGCCGTCGCCCCGGCACGCCTCGCACCTTCCGCCGGCCACATTGAACGAGAAACGCCCCGGCTTGTAGCCGCGCGCGCGCGACTCTCTGGTGGCGGCATAGAGTTCGCGGATATGGGTGAACAGCCCGGTGTAGGTCGCGGGGTTGGAGCGCGGCGTGCGGCCGATGGGGCTTTGGTCGATGGAGATGATTTTGTCGAAATGCTCGAGGCCGTCGATGCGCTCAAAAGACTGCGGATTGGCGCGCAGCAGTTTCAGGTGGCGGGCCACCGCCGGATACAGCGTGCCGTTGACCAGGGTGGATTTGCCCGACCCGGAAACGCCGGTTACGCAAGTGAAGAGGCCGACCGGAATGCGCGCGGTAATGCGTTTCAGGTTGTTGCCGTCGGCGCCGGCGATGGTCAGGGCTTTTTTGCGGTTGGCGAGAGTGCGTGCGGCCGGCATGGGGATGGCTTCCGCGCCGCTTAGATAACGGCCGGTCAGCGATTCGGCGCACCCTTCAATGGCCGCCGGCGCGCCGCGGGCAACCACGGCGCCGCCGTGCCGCCCGGCGCCGGGGCCGAGATCGACCACATAATCGGCCTGGCGGATGGCTTCCTCGTCGTGCTCGACCACGATCACCGTGTTGCCGAGGTCGCGCAGGCTGAACAGGGTGTCGAGCAGCCGCGCGTTGTCGCGCTGGTGCAGGCCGATGGACGGCTCGTCGAGCACATACATGACCCCGACCAGGCCGGAGCCGATCTGGGAGGCGAGGCGGATGCGCTGCGCCTCGCCCCCGGACAGGGTTTCCGCGGCCCGCGACAGCGACAGGTAGTTCAAGCCGACATTGATGAGAAAGCCCAGCCGGGCGGCGATTTCCTTGACGATTTTGTCGGCGATCTCGGCGCGCCGCCCGGGCAGTTCCAGGGACTGGAAAAATGCCAGACATTGGCCCACCGGCATCCGGGTTAAATCCTGGATGGTGCGCTCCTGGACGAACACATGGCGCGCCGCGCGCCGCAGGCGGCTGCCGCCGCACCCGCCGCACACCTTGGTGCTCAGGGCCTTGGCCAGTTCCTCCCGGGCAAACGAAGAGTCGGTGTCCCGGTAGCGGCGCTCGAAGTTGGCCACCACGCCGTCGAACGGATGCCGTTTGCGGTAGGTGCGGCGCGGGCGCGTATACACAAAATCGACCGCCTCGCCGCCGCTGCCATACAGCACCCGGTGCCGGTCTTCCTCGCTTAAATCGCGAAACGGCGTGTCCAGGCTGAAGCCGTAGTGTTTGGCCAGGCAATGCAACTGGGTGTAATGGTAGGCGTGGCGCCGGTCCCAGCCGCGAATCGCCCCGGCGGCCAATGACAGGGCGTCGTTCTGGATGATGCGCTGCGGGTCGAAGAACTGCTTGAAGCCGAGACCATCGCAGTCCGGGCAGGCGCCGGCCGGGTTGTTGAAGGAAAACAGCCGCGGCTCCAGTTCGCCCAGGCTGTAGCCGCAGTGCGGGCAGGCGAATTGGCTGGAGAACAGGATGTCGTCGATGATTTCGCGCTGCTCGTTGAGAACCGCCACCCGGGCCGCCCCGTCGGCTAAATGCAGCGCGGTTTCAAACGATTCGGCCAGGCGCTGCTGGTTGCCGGGGCGCGCGGTCACGCGGTCCACGATCACTTCGATGCTGTGCTTGTAGCGCTTGTCGAGGCGCGGCGGATCGTCCAACTCGACCGGTTTGCCGTCGATCAGCGCGCGGATGAAACCCTGCGAGTGCAGTTCGCCGAGCAGTTGCTGAAACTCGCCCTTGCGCTGATTGACCACCGGCGCCAGCAGCAGCAGGCGCGAGCCTTCCGGCAGGGTCATCACCTGGTCCACCATCTGGCTCACGGTCTGCGCGCTTAAAGTGATGCCGTGCTGCGGGCATCGAGGCTCGCCGACCCGGGCGAACAGCAGGCGCAGATAATCGTAAATTTCGGTGACCGTGCCGACCGTGGAGCGCGGGTTGTGAGAGGACGATTTCTGCTCGATGCTGATGGCCGGCGACAGGCCCTCGATCAAGTCCACATCCGGCTTCTCCATCATCGACAGGAACTGCCGGGCGTAGGTCGAAAGCGACTCCACATAGCGGCGCTGGCCCTCGGCGTAGATGGTGTCGAAGGCCAACGACGATTTGCCCGAGCCCGACAGCCCGGTGATCACGATGAGTTGGTCGCGCGGCAGGTCCAGGTCAACGCTCTTCAAGTTGTGGGTGCGCGCCCCGCGGATTTCGATGGTGTGGATGCTCACGGATGATTCCCGGGATAAAACGGCAATCGGTTACTATACCCGCCTTGCCTCTCTCAGGACAAATCAATTGAGCAATCGTCCCTCCCGGGCCATGAATGCGGCGGAGAAAAAAGCGGTGTCGGCCCTGGCTGGAATCTTCGCGCTGCGCATGTTCGGCCTGTTTATGTTGCTGCCGGTGCTGGCCGTATACGCCGCCCGATTGCCGGCCAGCACGCCGTTGCTGGTCGGCCTGGCGTTGGGCGTTTACGGGCTCACCCAGGGCCTGCTGCAGTTCGCCTTCGGGGCCGCTTCGGACCGTTTTGGCCGCAAACGGGTGATCACCGCCGGGCTGCTGGTGTTCGCCGCCGGCAGCGTGATCGCGGCGCTGGCCGATTCCATCACCGGGCTGATCATCGGCCGCGCCATTCAGGGGGCCGGGGCGATCTCGGCGGCGGCGCTGGCGCTGACCGCCGACCTGACCGGCGAACAGCAGCGCACCAAGGCCATGGCGGTGATCGGCGTCAGCATCGGTGCGGTGTTCATTTTGTCGCTGATGTTGGCACCGCCGCTGCAGGGCGCCATCGGGGTAACCGGGATTTTCTACTTGGGCGCCGGATTGGCGGCGGTGGCGGTGGGGGTTTTATGGCGAGTGGTCCCCAACCCCGCTGCCGGCGCCGTGGCGGATGCGGTGATCGACCCCCGGCCCTGGGCGCAGCGCTTCGGCGGCATCCTCGCTGACCGTCAACTCATGCGGCTCAATGCCGGCGTGTTCTGCCTGCACCTGTCGCTGACCGCCGTGTTCGTGGTCTTGCCGCAGATGTTGCAAGAAAAAAGCGGCCTGCCGTTGGCCGGCCACTGGAAACTTTATGCGCCGGTGCTGCTGCTGTCGGTGGTGGGAATGCTGCCCCTGGTGTATTTGGGTTCGCACAACCGCGGCATCGCCGCCGCCTTCGCCGGCGCAGTGGCGCTGTTGGCGTCGGCCACCGCGTCTATGGCCTGGGCGGTTGGCGCCGGCGCCGGACTCCTGGCGTTGTTGGCGGCGCTGTGGCTGTTTTTCGTGGCCTTCAATGCGCTCGAAGCGCTCCTGCCGTCGTTGGTGTCGCGCATCGCGCCGGCCACCGGCAAGGGGGCGGCCATCGGCGCATACAATACCTTCCAATTCCTGGGCATGTTCGCCGGCGGCGCCGTGGCCGGCTGGCTCAGCGGCCGCTTCGGCGCCGCCGGAGTGTATGCGGCGTGCGCAGCGGTCACCGGGTTGTGGCTGTTGGGCGTGGCTGCGGCGCCGAAATTCCGCCTCGACAGCGGCGACAGGGAAATGCCCGCTATCGGGGCGCGTTCGCATTGGGACTCGCGCTAATCGGAATGTCTGGTAGAATAGCGCTTCACCGAGGGCGGGGTCCGCGCTCGATTTCAACATTAATCTGATGAACATGAAAGGAGTCTGATATGGCACGGGGAATCAACAAAGTCATTCTGATCGGCAATTTAGGCGCCGACCCGGAGGTTCGCTACACCGCCGGCGGCTCGGCGGTCGCCAATGTCAACATCGCCACCAGCGAGTCGTGGAAAGACAAACAGACCGGCGAGCAGCAGGAGCGCACCGAATGGCATCGCGTGGTGTTTTTCGCGCGCCTCGCGGAAATCGTCGGCGAATTCCTGAAAAAGGGCTCGAAGATCTATGTCGAGGGGCGTTTGCAGACCCGCAAGTGGCAGGACAAAAGCGGCCAGGACCGTTACACCACGGAAGTGGTCGCCAACGAAATGCAGATGCTGGACAGCCGCGGCGGCGGCAATTTCGACCAGTCCGCTCCATCTTCATCGCAGGGGCGGGGGCAGGGTTCTCCGGCCGGCGCCCCTGCGGAAGATTTCGATGACGACATTCCGTTCTAACCGCCGCCCCGGCCGCCTTCGGCTGCGCGCCCGGCGGCGCGGGTATTGTCGCGCGCCGTGAACCGGCCGGCGGAAAACCTGCGCGCGCAATACGCCGCCGCCGGCCTGGCCCGGGAGCAGGTGCACCGCGACCCGTTAGTGCAGTTCGGCGGATGGCTTGAGCAGGCCCGTGACGCGGGCATTTGGGAGCCCAACGCGATGTCGCTGGCGACCGCCGACCCCGGCCCCGCCGCGCCTTCGCAGCGCAGCGTTTTGATGAAAGGTTTCGACGCCGACGGTTTCGTCTTCTTCACCAATCACGGCAGCCGCAAGGCGAAGCAGATGCGCGACAACACCCGCGTGTCGGCGCTGTTTCCGTGGTATGCGCTGCAGCGCCAGGTGATTATCGAGGGCGTCGTGCAGCGCATCGGCGCTGATGAGTCGCGAGACTATTTTCACTCGCGACCGCGAGACGCCCAGTTGGGCGCGTGGGCGTCGCGGCAAAGCGAAACATTGGCGTCGCGTCGCGAGTTGGAATCCCGCATGGCCCGCATCACCGAGCGCTTCGACGGCGCCCAAGTGCCGCTGCCGGAATTCTGGGGCGGTTACCGCATTCGCCCGCACCGCATGGAATTCTGGCAGGGGCGCATCCACCGCCTGCACGACCGAATCTTGTATACCCGCGCCGCCGGCGCCGATGGGCCCGGCGGCTGGAAAATCAGCCGCTTGTCTCCATGACGCGCAAGCGCACCGACAACCGGAGAGATGTCCGAGTGGTTTAAGGAGCACGCCTGGAAAGTGTGTATACGCCAACCGCGTATCGAGGGTTCGAATCCCTCTCTCTCCGCCAGTCGCCGGGGTTTGATTTTGACTAATTACTTCCACTTGCTTTCTGGGATGAAAGCATTAACTCTCGGACCGTCGGGTGGTTGAAGGCGTTACTATTTACACTCGTTTATCACTAATACATTTTACGAGATTATCAGCATGACGGGTGAAATTCGACGCGCGGGTAATCGTGTCTTAATCAAGGGCATCATAAACCCATATCATATGCGGTGGGTGTGCGCGAAACTATACGATGCGGTGGAAAAACGAGGATTTCAGGACATTGTCCTGGATTTTTCTGTTTGCGACAAAATTACGGAATCTGTGATGCTTCCGGTCCTACCGCTTATTGCAGATTACCGTAAAAAAGGAGTTGGTTTCGAGTGTGTTTTCCCCCAAGACAGGCAACTTGAACGACTGTTTCTTAACACGAATTGGGCATATCATATGAATCCTCACAAATATCCCCAAACTTCATATAAAGGCGATCATGTTCCTGCACTTCGCTTTGGAGATGGCGACACCGATTCCGAAGAGGCTACCGGGATTCTCGGAAGAATCATGAATATGATATTGGGCCAGTTAGAAGTGGAGCGATCCGTCTTAAAGGCGGTCGAATGGTCACTCTGGGAGATCATGGACAACGTTTCCAACCATGCGGCATCACCAGTCGGAGGATTCGTGCAAGCAACGGCATTCAAAAGAACAAATCTGGTCGAGTTTGTAGTTGCTGACATTGGTTGCGGTATTCCTCAAAGTATTGGTATAGATGATCATGAAGTGGCCATCCAGAAGGCTATCGATGAAGGTGTTACCAGAGATAAAGAAAATAATGCCGGAAACGGTCTTTATGGAAGCTATCGAGTGGCAAGTCTTTCAGGTGGAATATTCGAGATTCACTCCTTGAATGGTTTTTTTCAGCATAAGCACCATCCAGAGGAAGACTTAGTGATTCAAAAAGAATCTATTCCTTATAGCGGCACGTCAGTGCGATGCGGGATAGGACTTAGCGACAGCAAACTTCTTGACAAAGCTCTTCGCTTCAAAGGAGAACCTTATGATCCGCCCTATGATCACATTGAGCACTATTTTGAAGATGGTTCGGGCCACTTAATTTTCAGCATAAAAGAAAAAGCGCAACTTGATCTTGGCTCTCGTCAAGGCGGGCGCAGAATTCGCGGTATGATAGAAAATTTGTTGCGCGAACGGCGCCCGATTATCCTTGACTTTGACGGCATTAGCGTCATATCAAGCAGCTTCGCTGACGAAGTGTTTGGGCGTCTGTTTGTGGATATGGGACCTCATGCTTTCATGAGACAAATCACCATGCGTAATGTTGATTTAACAGTTGGTGGGTTGATTGATAGAGCGATTATGCAACGTACCAAACTCGGTAACGGTGCACCATGACAAGTGATCGCTTATAATACTCAAATATCATCGCATTCTTAATTTCCGAATTTTTCGATACAATCGTTTATTCAAGGCTGGCCGGAATATCAAGGGTGTTGCCGGTGCATGGCATCTTTCAGCAGTCGGCGGATGAATGTAGAGCAATCCCGAGCGCTTGATGCCGCAATTCCTTTTGTTTCACCAGCCATTTCCTAATAGTGGTGTCAAACGTCCTCCACCGCGCTGTTGGTCGGCGGCCTGCTGGCGTTCGCGCTGAGTTTCGACGAAG
>JAPPQJ010000059.1:0-402 GCA_028817015.1 Gammaproteobacteria bacterium | reverse complement strand
CCAGCAGACCACGCTGCCGATTTGGATGCTGAGCGAACTGGTGCGCCCGCGCCAGCGCCCGGTGACCAATGTGGTCGCGGTGTTCGTCATCGCCGCGACCTTGGTGCCGATTCTCCTCGCGTATTTTCTGACCCGCGACACCGACCGGGTGGACGGCGGAGGGAAGTGATTGGCCGGTGCGGCGGCGGGATGAATCGTCAAGCGGGAATTTGGTCTGTAGCGCGGCGCGACAAGCCGGCGCAATACCGCCCCACCAGTGGCTCGAGTCTCAATGCCAGTTTCCGTCGGGCGGCCGTGGCCCGGTTTAACCGCTCCATGGCGGGTGCAATTCGGCGCCGCAAGCCGTTGTAGTCGAAATCCACGAACCGCCGCTCGCGCAGGACCATGCGCCCGCCGACCATG
>JAPPQJ010000055.1:365-7488 GCA_028817015.1 Gammaproteobacteria bacterium | reverse complement strand
CGACTTCAACGCCATCGCCACGCTCGGCGCGTTCGGTTTCGGCTTCGCGCAAATCCTGCTTCTTGTCGTTGTGGTGCAGAGCATTCGCGGCGGGCGCAAAGCCACTGACCAGGTGTGGGACGGCGCGCACGGCCTGGAGTGGACGCTGTCCTCGCCGCCGCCGTATCACTCGTTCTCGCCGCAGCCGGTGGTGAAATAACTCCGCCGGAGACATGCCATGAAATTCGCATTCGTCTATCACGGCGGCGCGCATCCGCAGACGCCGGAAGAGACCGAGCGCGTCATGGATGCGTGGCGCAAGTGGCTGGCCGGCATGGGGGACGCGGTCGCCGATGCCGGCAATCCGGTCGGCATGTCGTGCACCGTGCATCCGGACGGCTCGGTCACCCGGGACGGCGGCAGCAATCCGGTCGCCGGCATGAGTTTCATCATCGCCGAGGGTGAAGACGCGGCCATCGCGCACGCCAGGTGCTGCCCCATTTTGGCGAGCGGCGGCAGCGTGGAAGTCGCGCCGGTCATCGACCTCGACCTGTCCGCCGAATCAAGCGCATGACCTCCGGCGTTAAACGCACCGTCATCGTGCTGTTCGCCGTTGCCGCCGTGTTCTATTTCGGCTTCATCTTAATGAGCGTGTTGAACGCATTATGAAAAGCCCCGTGAAAATCTCGCACCCGCGCAGGAACATCCTCGCGCTGTTTTTAATTCCCGTTCTAATGTTCGGTTTCGGTTACTTGATGGTGCCGATCTACGATATCTTCTGCGAAATCACCGGGCTGAACGGCAAGACCGGGCGCGTGGAACTGGTCGAGGTCAAACGCATGCAGCCGGATGAATCGCGCCTGGTTACGGTCGAGTTCATGGCCAACTTGAACCGCGACACGCCCATCGACTTCAGCCCCGCGCAGGCCAGCATGCAAGTGCATCCCGGCAAGCCGTATCAAACCACCTACCGCGCCCGCAACACCAGCGCCGTGCATCTGACGAGCCAGGCGGTGCCCAGCGTGTCGCCGTCGCGTGCATCGACCTACTTCAACAAAACCGAATGCTTCTGCTTCACCCGGCAGGAATTCACCGCGCACGAGTCGCGCGACCTGCCGGTGCGCTTCATCATCCACCCCGACCTGCCCGACGACATCGACACCGTGACCCTGGCGTATACTTTCTTTGAAGTGGCCGGCGACGACTCCCAGCCGGGCGTGCACGGCGGCGAATCAAGCCATGGCGACCACGGCGGCCAACCCAGTCACGGCGCAAAGCAATCCGAAGTTCACGCGCCGCTGGTTCAGGCCGGCTCCCGGCCGGCCCACGCTGACCACCAGTAACCCGCACCACGCAACCCGCAGACAAACCATGGCACACACCGCAGGAGACGCCTACTACGTTCCCCACACCGCCCGCTGGCCGCTCATCGGCTCGGTCGGGTTGACGCTGTTGTTGGGCGGTTTTGCCGCATACCTGAACGAAGCCGCCTACGGCGCCAACCTGATGTGGGCCGGCCTGGCGGTGATGGTGGTGATGCTGTTCGGCTGGTTCGGCACGGTGGTCAGCGAGAGCGAAAACGGCGCCTATAAATCGTGGGAGGACAAATCCTTCCGCATCGGCATGGCGTGGTTCATCTTCTCCGAGGTGATGTTCTTCGCCGCCTTTTTCGGCGCGCTGTTTTATGCGCGCAGTTTGTCGGTGCCGTGGCTGCTGGGCGAGGGCAGCGGCGCGCAGACCCATCAATTTTTATGGAGCACCTACACCGAGTTGTGGCCCACCAACGGCCCGGAAGACCTGGGCGGCAACGACTTCCGCATGGGCTGGTGGCCGCTGCCGTTCATCAACACGGTGATTCTGCTGACCTCGGGCCTGACCGTCACCTGGGCGCACCACGCCATCAAGGACAACCAGCGCGGCCGGATTATCCTCGGCCTGTTCCTGACCGTGGCGCTGGGCTTCCTGTTCGTGTTCCTGCAGGCGGTCGAATACAAAGAGGCGTATCACGAGGGGCTGAAACTCACCAGCGGCATCTACGGCTCGACCTTCTTCATGCTGACCGGCTTCCACGGCCTTCATGTCACCTTGGGCGCGATTATGCTCACGGTGATGCTGTTTCGCGCCATCCGCGGCCACTTCACGCCCGAGCGCCACTTCGCCTTCGAGGCGGCGGCGTGGTATTGGCATTTCGTGGATGTGGTGTGGCTGGGGTTGTTCTTGTTCGTCTATATCTTGTGAGCGGCGCCCGCCGGCTTAGCCGCCGACATCGTGCGGCACAATCAAGCCGAACTGAATGCCGGCGACCAGCAACAGCAGCAGAAACAGCGACAGCGCGATTCGCCAACTTAGCGACTTGACCACCCGGCGCGAACTGGACGGGTCCTTCACCAGAAAATACAGCGCCGAGAACAAACTGCCGACCACGAACAGCAGGAAGATGACGATGATGAGTTTGACAAGGAGCATGAACGGGTTGTGCGGGCGCTACGAAAAGGGACGGCATGCGCGGTAACTTAAATCGCCCGGCGGCCGCGACCGCCGCTTATGTGCTGTTCTTCGCCGCGCTGGCGCTGCTGCTGTCGTTAGGCAACTGGCAGTGGCGGCGCGGCGCGGAAAAGGCGGCGATCGAAACGCAACTCGAGCGCAATCACTATATCACGCTTGACCGCGCGCCGCCAGACTGGAACGCCGTCGCCTGGCGGCGGGTGCGACTGGAAGGCGCATGGCTGACCGGCCCGGTTTTTCTGCTGGCCAACCGCATCCACCGCGGGCGCCCCGGCTACGAAGTGTTCAGCCCGTTCCAACTGGCCGGCGACCGCGCCACGCTGCTGGTCAACCGCGGCTGGCTGGACGCCTCCGACAGCGCGGCCCCGGCCGGATGGCAGGATGCCGGCGCCGACGCCGCAGTCAGCGGCCGCCTCTACCTGCCGCAAAAGGGATTCACGCTCGGTGCCGCGCACAGCCCGGCGGCGCAACGGCCGGGCGGCGCCGAGGTATTCCAGTATTTCGACGCCGCCGCCTGGTCGGAGGTGTTCGGCAGCGCGTTGCAGCCGGCGGCGGTGGCGCTGGACGCCGGCCATCCGCGCGCCTTCGAGCGCATCTGGCGGGGCGCGGCGGTCACCTCCATGCGGCATTTCGGCTACGCCGTGCAGTGGTGGGGGCTGGCCGCCACGCTGCTGGTGTTCGGGGTCATCTGGCGCGGCCGGGCGGCCCGGCGCCGCCGTGAACCGTCGCTGCACCGCCGATGAACCGCGGCCGCCTCAAACTCGCGGTCATTTTCGCGGTGTTTCTCGGGCCGCTGTTAGCCGCCTTCGGCTGGTATTACGGCCTCGGCGGCGCGGCGGCCACGCGCGCCACCACCAACCACGCGCCGCTGATTTCGCCGCCGGTCGCGTTGCGGGCGTTTGCCAACCCCGTGGCCGAGGGCGGCGCGCCGTTCGATTTGGAGAAGTTGAAACGCCGCTGGCATGTGGTGCATCTGCTGCCCGACTCGTGCGCGGACAGTTGCCGGCGCTCGTTGTATAACACCCGCCAGGCGCGCCTGGCGTTGGGCCGCGACGCGCCGCGCGTGCGCCGCATTCTGCTCGGCGCCGGCCGCGCGCAGTTGGCGCCGCTGGCCTCCGACCACCCCGACTCCACCCGCCTGCTGTATGCCGAAGGCGGCCTCGAGGATCAGTTGGCGCCGATTCGCCGCCGCCGCAACTTAGGCGCCGCCGATGCGCTGCTCATCGACCCCCTCGGCAATGTGATGATGGCCATCCCCGCCGCCCTCGACCCCCGCCTGTTGCTCAAAGACTTGAAGAAACTGATGAAGTTGTCGCGCATCGGCTAAGCCGCCGCCGGGCGCCGCCGCCTTCGCCGCCGGGAAACTGGAAATCCCGGTCAAACTGCTTTATTATGACCGACTTAAAGCGCATCGCCGCGCTCGCCAGGGCCGGCCGCGCACGCTTCAACGGCATTGCCCTGGCATTCCAATCATTCACACATCCCGAACCCCGACTCGACCATGACCACCCCCGGTGCACTGCCGCCCCCGCAAGGCTTGTATGACCCGGCGCGCGAGCACGACGCCTGCGGGGTGGCGTTTGTGGTCGATATTGGCGGCGGGAAGCGGCGCAAAATCATCGATGACGGCCTGGAAATCCTGAAAAACTTAAGCCACCGCGGCGCGGTCGGGGCCGACCCGCTGGCCGGCGACGGCGCGGGGCTGTTGCTGCAGTTGCCGGAGCGGTTTTTCGCCGAGGCCGCGGCGTTCGACTTGCCGGGCGCCGGCCAGTATGCGGTGGGGATGCTGTTCATGCCGCCGGCGGCGGTGGCCGAAAGCAAGGCGGTGGTGGAGCGCTATGCGCGTGCCGAGGGGGCGGGCGTATTGGGCTGGCGCGAGGTGCCGGTCGACAACAGCGGCCTCGGCCCCAGCGTGCTGCCGACCGAGCCGGCCATTTGGCAGGTATTTATCAGCCGCGGCGACCACACCAACGCCCGCGCGCCGGCCTCCGCCGATGATTCCGCCGCCTCCGATGCCTTCGAGCGCAAACTATTCGTCATCCGCAAGCAAATCGAAAACCACATCCGCGAATCCGGCTTGCCCGGGGCCGCGGATTTTCATGTCGCCTCGCTGTCATCGCGGGTGGTCAACTACAAGGGCATGCTGCTGGCCGGGCAACTCGGCGAATACTACCCCGACCTCGCCGACCCGCGCATGGAGTCGGCGCTGGCGCTGGTGCATCAGCGGTTTTCCACCAACACCTTCCCGGCGTGGAAGATGGCGCATCCCTACCGAATGATCGCCCACAACGGCGAAATCAACACGCTGCGCGGCAATATCAACTGGCTGGCGGCGCGCCGCCGGGCGATGTCATCGGAACTGTTCGGCGACGACCTCGACAAGGTGTGGCCGTTGATTGCCGACGGGCAGTCGGACTCGGCGTCGTTCGACAACGCCTTGGAACTGCTGACCCTCGGCGGCTACTCATTGGCGCACGCGATGATGCTGCTGATTCCCGAAGCGTGGTCGGGCAATCCGTTGATGGACGAAAAGCGCCGCGCGTTCTACGAATACCACGCGGCGCTGATGGAGCCGTGGGACGGCCCGGCGGCGGTGGCGTTCACCGACGGCCGGCAAATCGGCGCCACCCTCGACCGCAACGGCCTGCGCCCGGCGCGCTATCTGGTGACCCGCGACGGCGTGGTGGTGATGGCCTCGGAGATGGGCGTGTTGGACATCCCTGAGTCCGATATCGTAACCAAGTGGCGGCTGCAGCCCGGCAAAATGCTCCTCATCGATTTGGCGCAGGGGCGGATTATCGACGACGAGGAAATCAAAAATGACCTTGCGTCCATGCACGATTACCGGCGCTGGCTGGACCACAGTCAGATTGAATTAAGCGCATTGAATGCATCGGGCGCCCCGGACTTGCCCCGCGCCGCCGCGCCCGATTCCGGCGCCTTGCTTAAAACCCAACAGGCCTTCGGCTACACCCAGGAAGACCTGAAGTTTCTGCTGCTGCCGATGATGCGCGACGGTGCCGAGGCCATCGGCTCGATGGGCACCGATGTGCCGCCGTCGGTGCTGTCGGCGCGCAACAAGCCGCTGGCGAGTTACTTCAAGCAGAACTTCGCGCAGGTGACCAATCCGCCCATCGACCCGATTCGCGAGCAGTTGGTCATGGAGTTGCGCATGCTCATCGGCCCGCGCCCCAACTTGCTCGGCCTCGGCGGCGGCCAGGGCCAGCGCGGCATGCGCGTGGCCGCGGCCCAGCCGATTTTGACCGCCGCCGAATTGCAGGGCATCCAGCGCATCGAAGACGCCACCGCCGGCGCGCTATCCAGCCGCACGCTCGACATCTGCTTCCCGGCCGCGGACGCCACGGCCGACGCGGCCGGCATGGAATCCGCCGTCGATGCATTGTGCGAAGCGGCTGAGCGGGAGGTGGAGGACGGCGTCAACATCCTCATCCTGTCCGACCGCCGCATGGATGCCGCGCGCATCGCCATCCCCGCGCTGCTGGCGACCGCGGCCGTGCACCACCACCTGATTCGCCAGGGCCTTCGCACCAGGACCGGACTGGTGGTCGAGACCGGCGCATGCATGGAAGTCCACCACGCGGCCACGCTCATCGGCTACGGCGCGGAGGCGATTCACCCGTATACCGCGTTCGACACCATCGCTGAATTGCTGCCGCGCTTCGCGCCCGAGACCGGCCTCGAGGAAGCGCAGGCGCGGTATATCGCCGCGCTCGGCGCCGGCTTGAAGAAGGTCATGTCGAAGATGGGCATCTCCACCTGCCAGTCGTATTGCGGTGCGCAGATTTTTGACGCGGTGGGGTTGTCGGCGGCGTTCGTCGCCAAATACTTCACCGGCACCGCCACCGCCGTCGAGGGCGTGGGCTTGGAGCAAATCGCCTTCGACGCCTGTCAATGGCACCGCCATGCGTTTGCCGAGGGCCGGCCGGCGCGGCTGGACGCCGGCGGCGACTATGCCTACCGCGTAGGCGGCGAGGCGCATGCGTGGAATCCCGACACCATCGCCAGCCTGCAGCAGGCCGCGCGCGGCAACGACGCCGGCCAGTATGAAGCGTTCGCCGCCGCCATCGACGCGCAGGACAAACAACTTTTCAACCTGCGCGGGCTGTTTGAGTTCAACTGGAGCGATGCGCCGCTGCCGCTTGATGAAGTGGAGCCGGCATCGCAACTGGTCAAGCGCTTTTCCACCGGCGCGATGTCGTTCGGCTCCATTTCCTACGAGGCGCACGCCAACCTGGCCCGGGCGATGAACCGCCTGGGCGGCAAGTCCAACACCGGCGAGGGCGGCGAGGAGGCGTCGCGCTACAACCCGCTACCCGACGGCACCGCCAACCCCGAGCGCTCGGCCATCAAGCAAGTCGCTTCGGGCCGCTTCGGCGTGACCACCGACTATCTGGTCAACGCCGATGATTTGCAAATCAAAATGGCGCAGGGCGCCAAGCCGGGCGAGGGCGGGCAGTTGCCGGGCCACAAAGTCAACGCGCAAATCGCCCGGGTGCGCCATTCCACGCCCGGCGTGGGCCTGATTTCGCCGCCGCCGCACCACGACATCTATTCCATCGAGGATTTGGCGCAGTTGATTCACGACTTGAAGAATGTCAACCCGCGCGCGCGCATCTCG
>JAPPQJ010000055.1:0-355 GCA_028817015.1 Gammaproteobacteria bacterium | reverse complement strand
ACGGTCGCGGCCGGCGTCTCCAAAGCGCACGCCGACCATGTGACCATCTCCGGCAACGAAGGCGGCACCGGCGCCAGCCCGCTGACTTCCATCAAGCACGCCGGCTCGCCGTGGGAAATCGGCCTGGCGGAGACGCATCAGACGCTGGTTCTCAACCGCCTGCGCGGGCGCATCGCGGTGCAGGTCGACGGCGGCTTGCGCACCGGCCGCGATGTGGTCATCGGCGCGCTGCTCGGTGCGGACGAATTCGGTTTCGCCACCGCGCCGTTGGTCGCGTCCGGCTGCATCATGATGCGCAAATGCCACCTGAACACCTGCCCGGTCGGCGTCGCCACCCAGGACCCGCAACTGCGCG
>JAPPQJ010000144.1 GCA_028817015.1 Gammaproteobacteria bacterium | reverse complement strand
GTTTTGTTGGTGCAGTTTGAGATTCAGTTTGCGGCGATTACGGTGGGCGTTATCGTCTTATACAGCGTCTTCACCGTGAAGGTGACGCAGTGGCGGGTGCAGTTTCGCCGGCAGATGAACACCGCCGAATCGGCCGCGCACGGCCGCGCGCTGGATTCGCTTCTGAACTACGAGACGGTGAAAATTTTCGGCAACGAGGCGCGGGAGGTGGCGCGCTACGGCGACTCGCTGATGGGCTGGGTGCGCGCGTCGCTGAAAAGCAACAGCACACTGGCGTGGCTGAACATCGGCCAGGCGGCGATTGTGGCCGGCGGGTTGACCGCGCTGTTGCTGCTGGCGGCGCGCGGCGTGGGCGCGGGCGGGATGACGCTCGGCGATTTTGTGATGATTAATGCGTTTTTGATTCAGTTGTATATCCCGCTCAACTTCATGGGCTCGATTTACCGCGACATCAACCAGTCATTGCTCGACATGGGCGACATGTTCGGCCTGCTGGATGAAAAATCCGCGGTGGCGGAACCGCCGAACGCCGGCGCGCTGCGCATCGGCAAAGGCGAGATTCGTTTCGAGAATGTATCGTTCCGCTATCTGGATGCGCAGGAAGTATTGCGCGACATCGACTTCCATGTGCCGGGCGGCCGCATGGTGGCGGTGGTCGGCCCGTCCGGCTCCGGCAAATCCACCATCTCGAGGCTGCTGCTGCGCTTTTACGACCCCGACCGCGGGCGCATCCTCATCGACGGCCAGGACTTGCGCGACATCACCCTGTCCAGTTTGCGCGCGGCGCTCGGCGTGGTGCCGCAGGACACGGTATTGTTCAACGAGAGCATCGGCTACAACATCGCCTACGGCCGCCCGCAGGCGAGTCGCGAAGACATCGCGGCCGCGGCCCGCGTCGCGCGCCTCGACGACTTCATCGCGCAGCATCCGCAGGGCTACGACATCCTGGTCGGCGAGCGCGGCCTGAAACTCTCCGGCGGCGAGAAGCAGCGCGTGGCCATCGCCCGCACCGCGCTCAAGGGCGCGCCGATTCTCATCTTCGACGAAGCCACCTCATCGCTCGACAGCCGCGCCGAGAAAGCCATTCAGCAGGCGCTGGAAAGAGTCGCGCAAAACAGCACCACCGTGGTCATCGCCCACCGCCTGTCCACCATTGTCGGCGCCGATGAAATCATCGTCCTCGACCAGGGGCGCATCGTCGAACGGGGCGCGCACGAGGCGCTGCTGGCGCGGGACGGGTTATACGCGCAGATGTGGAAATTGCAGAAGGAAGCGGCGGGCGAAACTTCGGGCGGCGCGGCCGACAACGATGCCGGCTCCGACGAATGACGGCGCACGCGCGCCGGCGCCGGACATCGTTCTGCGCCCGGCGCATGATGACGATGCCGCCGCCATCGCGCATTGCGTCGAAGCCGCGTATCGCCATTACATCCCGCGCATCGGCAAACCGCCCGGCCCGATGCAAGACGACTACGCGGAGGTGGTGCGGCGGCACCGCGTGTTCATCGCCGAAATGAGCGGCGCGCCGGCCGGCGTGCTGGTGCTGATGCGCACGCCGCGCGGCATGCTGCTCGACAACATCGCCGTTCACCCCGAACACCAGCGCCGGGGCATCGGCCGCCGCCTGCTGGCACTGGCCGAGTCCGAAACTCGCGCGCTCGGCTATTCGCAGTTGGAGTTGTATACGCATGAGCGCATGGCCGAGAACATCGCCTTCTACCGGCGCGCCGGCTATGCCGAAACCGCACGCCGCAGGGAGCGGGGGTATGAGCGCGTTTATATGCGCAAGGCGCTGCGCTGAGGCGGGCCAAAATCGGCTAAAGGAGCACAAACCGTTCTCCACTGCCAACCGCACGGTCAAGTCATCGCCGCTCCAGCCATCACACCCCGGCGCCGTCTCTGCAACAAGACGACCAGCGCCAACAGGCCCATAGCCGGCAGGAAGAACCACTGCTTGGCCGGGCGTTCGGCCTTGCGCTGGATGCCGGCGATTTCCCAGTCGAAGTCGATGTGCTGGCGCTCGGCCGGGCCGCCGAAGGTCAGGTTGTCAACCAACCACCTGCCGCCTTCCTCGCGCAGTTCCAGGCCGGCGGATTCGGCCAGGCGTTGCGCGCCCGGGGCGGCCGGGCCGAGCGGCAGCATCACCACTTTGTCAACCGCATCGCCTTCCAGTGTTTCGCCGATGACCTGCACGCGCACCTGGGAATTGACCGGCATGGCCTCGACCACTTCATAAATGCGCCCGGCATCGACTTTTTCCAGCGGCGGATAGATTCGGTCCATCCAGAATCCGGGCCTGAACAGGGTGAAGGAAATCAGCAGCAACGCCGCGGTTTCCCAGGCCCGGTTGCGGGTGATGAAAAACCGCTGCGTGGCGGCGGCGAACAACAGCATGGCGGCGGTCGCGGAAGTCACCACCAGCGCAAGATGCCACCAACTCTCGATGCCGACCATCAGCAGTTCGGTGTTGAAGATGAACAGGAACGGCAGAATCGCGGTGCGGATGTC
>JAPPQJ010000149.1 GCA_028817015.1 Gammaproteobacteria bacterium | reverse complement strand
GATGCAGTCGGGCTTGCCGAACAAATACAGCGCGCCGCCGGGTTTCAGCATGCGGGCGGACAGTTTGATGAGGTTCAGGTTGAATTGCTGAATCGACGCGATGCGGTCCCAGGCGTTTTGGGTGACGCCGTAAGGCCCGTCGCAGACAATCAAGTCCACCGATTCGTCGATGATGCCGCCGGCGTAATCGAAGAAGTCGCCGTGGTGGATGCGGTTGCGCGCAAGACTCGAATGTTTCACCGCCGCTTCCATCGCCTAAAACTCCACACCCTGCACCGCCCGGACGCCCTGGTCGAAGACGTGTTTAATCTTCTTCATCTCGGTGACCGTGTCGGCCACTTCGATGACCTCCGGCGGCGCGCCGCGGCCGGTCATGATCAAGTGCAGCCAGGCGGGTTTGCGCTCGCGCACGAAAGCGGCGATCTCTTCACCGGGAATCCAGCCGTAACCGCTGCAGTAGTTGATTTCGTCGAGGAGCACCAAATCGAATTCCTCGGACAGGATTTTTTCCTGGCCGAATTCCCAGATTCCCCGGCTGGTGGCGATGTCCTGCGCCGGGTTTTTGGTGTCCCAGGTGAAGCCGTCTCCCATGATATGCCATTCGACATTGTCGAATTTGGCCGCCGCGCGCTGCTCGCCGGTCTTCCATTTGCCCTTGATAAACTGGATGACACATACCTTCATCCCCCAGCCCGCGGCCCGAAAGACCACCCCAAATGCGCTGGACGACTTGCCCTTGCCTTCTCCGGTGTGCACCAGGGTAATCCCCCGCCGCCGGTCGCGTGATTTCATAATGAATGCCCGATTGAATGTAAATGCCGAATACCGGCCAGCGATTGTCCCGTTTTTCACCGCGGCCAGTCAATGACCTGTGCGGCTGACCGCCCGGGCACAGCGCCGGGTCGCGGAAAGTCCGCCGGCCCGGCCGGCAAAACGCCCTGATGCCACCCGGGGAGCGCCGTCCGGGAGATAAAAGCCATCAACTTCTTGTTTTTACAGGGCTCACGCCGATCCACCGGGGAAGTTGGGCAAACCGGGGTGGATATGCGCGAAATGATGTGCTATACACTTCATTTGTTATTTTGTATCATTGATGAAATAAAGTTCAATTCAAGCGAGCCGCCCAAGGCCCGAACATGGCACCCAAATCATACGAACCCGACCTGATGGCGCGCGCTGCGTGGTTGTCGTTTGTCGGCGACCTGTCGCAAAAGCAAATCGCCGACCGGCTGGGAATTTCGCGGATTAAGGCCAACCGGTTGATCGCGCGGGCGATTGAACTCAAGTTGGTGCGATTCTCGGTTGAAAGCGTGCCGGTCGAGTGCGTGGCGCTGGAAGACCGGATGATACGCGCCTTCGGTCTGTCGTCGTGTTTTGTGGTGCCCACGGTCGCCGACCAGGATTTGCCCCTCGCCTCGCTGGCCGCCGCCGGCGCGCTGGTTCTGCAGCGGGAGTTTGCCGACCCGCAGCGCAAGGTGATCGGGGTCGGCCACGGCCGCACCCTGGAAGCCACGGTCGAGGCGCTTCCGCATAAAGCCCACAAGCGCCTGCGCTTTGTCTCGGTGCTCGGCTGCCTCAGCCGGGTTGGCGCCGCCGACCCGCTGGATGTGGTTCACCACTTGTGCAAAATCACCGAAGCGGAATGCTACTACCTGCCGGCGCCGCTGTTCGCCGCAAGCCAGAAGGACAAGCGCATGCTGATGCAGCAGAAACTGACCCGCAAGGTGGTGAAAATGGGAATGGAGGCGGATTTTTATGTGATCGGCATCGGCGACATGGGGCGCCGGTCGTATTTGTTCAACAAGGTCACCGCCAGCGAGCGCGCCGCGCTGCTCGACAAGGGGGCGGTCGGCGATATTCTCGGCTGTTTCATCGACTCCGCCGGCCGGGTGGTGGAATGCGGCATCAACCAGCGCGCGGTCACGGTCGGGCTGGCGCCGTTGCGCGGCAAGCCGGTGCTGGCCATCGCCGGCGGCAGCGCCAAGCAGGCGGCTATCACCGCCGCGCTTCGAAGCGGCGTGGTAACCGGTCTGGTAACCGATGAAAACACCGCCGCCGCCATCATGAAAATGGCCCGCGCCGCGCCTTCGTCAAAATACGCTTAACCCTTTTTTCGTTTATTTTTTTCCAACCATTCTTTTCGCAAACCATCCGGGAGGAAACACCATGAACAAGTCAAAAATCGAAGATCTGGCCCGCTGTGCGCTGGCGGGCAAAATGAGCAGACGCTCCTTTCTAACGCGCATGAGCCGCTTAGGAATCGGCGCGGCCGCCGCCGGCGGGGTGTTAAGTTCGGTCGCCAATCGCGCCATGGCCCAGGATTTCAACTGGCGAAAGCACGAAGGCAAAACCATCAAGGTGCTGCTGCCCAAGCATCCGTATGCCACTTATCTGACCCGGATCATCCCGGCGTTCACCGAACTGACCGGCATCCGGGTCGAGCACGACACTCTGCCGGAGGGCCCGTTCTTCGAGAAGAAAACCTCGGAACTCAACACCCGGTCGGCCACTTACGACG
>JAPPQJ010000138.1 GCA_028817015.1 Gammaproteobacteria bacterium | reverse complement strand
GCGGTCGACGGCGCCGCCTTCCGGCACCACCACCAGGTCCGCGGTGCGCGCGGTATCCGAGGCGGAAATGCGGCCGATGGCGGTGGCGGCGCCGGCGTCCACGGTGGCGCCGCCGCCGGATACGGTCAAGGTCACTTGCACCGCTTCGCGCCCTTCGCCGGTGGCGTCGTCAAAAGTGTAGAACACGCAGTGCTGCGGCGCGGTGTAGTCGGCAGCGGTGAAGGTCAACTGCGGCATGGGGAAAGACGCGGCCGCGGTGGATGCGGCGGCGTTGGCGCGCAGGTCGCCGGCGGTGGCCGCGTCGCTGCCGGGGTCGTCGCCGGATGCCGGCTCGGCGAGGCCGGCCGCGGTGCAGGTGACGGTGACCGGGGTGCCGGGCGCATCGCCGCTGCCGACCACGCGGAACACTAAAGCATCGCCTTCCGCCGCCTCCGGCGGAGCGGCGATGGTGAAAGTCGGGGCGTCCACGAAACTCACCGCCACCTCAGCGCGTTGCCCGGCGGCCTCGGCGGTGCGCGTCACCACGCCGCCGCCGGTGCCGGCCGTCGGGCCTTCGTCGATGCCAGCGGTGGCCGGGTCATCGGCGCTCAAGCGCGCGCTCAAAGTCTGGTCGGCGTCGGCGTCGGCGCCGAAGGCTGCGTTGAACGGCAGGGCCAGGGTGAAGCCGGCGCTGGTGCGCCCGGCGGCGATGCTCACACTGCCGCTGCGGGCCGCCGGAGCGATGTGGTAAGCGCCGCTGCTGGTGACCGTATACGGCACCGTGATGGCCGCGGCCGAGCCGTTGGAGGCGCCGCTCAGCGTGACCGTGAACGCCGCCGTGCCGCCCTCGTTTGCCGTGGCCGAGTCCGCGGCGACGGAGGCGGTCAAGGGGTCCGAGGCCGCGATGGTGAATGTCAACGCCCCGCCGGCCGCGACCGTGGCCGGGCCGTGCGCGCCTTCGATATCGGCCGCGGTGGTGAGCACTTGGAAAGTCTCCGCGCCTTCGTTCAGGTTGTCGGCGGTCACCGGGATGGTCAAAGTGGCGGTGGGCGGGTCGGTCGCGGCCGCGACCGTGACCCGGCTGTTGGCCGGCGTGACGGCGCCGAGGTCGGCGCTGAGCGAGGCGTCCACATCATCATCGGCCGCGGTGCTTGCCAGGCCGCTGCGCTTGCTGCCGAAACTGTAATCAATGGTGACTTGGCGGCTGGGAATCGCGCCCAAGTCGATGTTCACAACCGCGTTGCCGCCCTCAACGACCGCGGTGGCGGTCGCGCTCACGGTCACGGCGATGCGGTCGTCGTCGGCGATTGCCACCCGCGCGGCCGGCGCGTGGTTGACGGTGGCGGCGTGGCCGCCGGTGGCGACGCTGAAATGTTCGGCGGCTTCGTTGATGCCGTCGCCGGCGATGGTGAGTTGGAAAGTTTCCTCGTCATCGCCGGGCGCGAAGGTGACGCTGCCGGCAGTCGCGCCAGTGAAGTCAGCGGCGCTCGCGGTGTCGTAGGCAAGAGTCCAATTAACCGTGGTCTCGGCGGCGAATTCCCCGCGGCTGCGCGCCACGGTGCAAGTCACCGTCTGCGCGGCATCGCTTTCCGTAATTGCCGGGCAAGCGGCGGCCAGGCGCGGCTGCGCGTCGAGAATCGTGGTCTCGGCCGTGGCCGCGTCCGGTTGCGGGCGGGTTTGGTAGCCGGGCGCGCGCACTTCGGTGACGGTGACGCGCAGCGTCTCGTCCGCTTCCGCCGCGCCTTCATCGGCCAGCGTGAACGCGAGTTGCGCGGCGGTGTCGCCGGCATCGAAAGCGACCGCGTAGTCGGTTTCCGCGGTTTGCGTTGCCGCGACGCCGTGGCCGCTGTAGTCCGCGCCGCGCGCGGCATCGCCGCCGAGTTGGTAGATGACGACGACATCCCGCGCTACGGCGGCGCTGAGCGCGAGGTCGAACACCACAGTCGCGCCGCCGGCCTCGGCGACATCGACCGCGGCTGCGGTAACGCCCGCTTCCAGATAATCGTCCTCGCTGAGGCGCGCGCTTGCCGAGGCCGGCAAGCCGGTCACCGCGCCGGGCGTATCCACGGCGGTGACAGTCACCACGATGTCCTGCATCTCGGCGGCAGCGTCGTCCGGGCCGGCGCCCACGGTGATGACGCCGCTTTGCCGGCCGGCGCCGATGCGCAGCGGCGAAGCCGGAGCAAAAGTGCAGCCGGGGCCGCAACCCGCGACCGTGAAAGCGAAGTCGGCGTCGGCGCTCAAGGTGGCGCCGGTGACGGTGACCGTGAACTCGGCTTCGCCGCCCGCTCCGGCCGCGCCCTCGGCAAAGCCGTCGCGGTCGGTGCGCGCGAGGTCCGCGGCCGCGGTCTCGTTGTCGGTGATGGTGACCGTGTCGGAGGCGGAGACCGCGCCGCCGGTGCCCGGCACCGCGACCGTGACCGTGAACGCCTCGGTGTTTTCCAACAACCGGTCGTCGAGGATGGAGAGGCGTATGTTGGCGTTGTAGTGCGGGGGCACCAGGCGCAAACGCCCGCGCCTGGCGCCGCCGCTGTCGACGGTCAAACCCGTGGGCGCGGTGACCCGGTAGTCGCCGGCGGTGGCGCCGTCCACGCCGCCGCTCGCCGGGACCACGCTCAAATCCACGGTGTTGAAATACAGCGTGCGGCCGCCGCTGCCAAAACTGAGGAGCGAGACCGTGTACGCCACCTCACCGGCGCTCTCAGTCAGCGCCCCGGCCGTGGTATCCCGCCTCAAGCCCAGCCCCACCGTGCGGTCGATGATGGTCACCGTGAGCGGCGTATTTGCCACCGTGACCGCGCCGACGGCGGTGGCCGAGGCGGTGATGGTGAAAGTCTCGCCGGGCTCGGCCGGCGCGCCGTCCGCGGTGGTCTGCACGCTGAGGTCGAAGGTGTCGGCGGCGTCGGCGGCGGTCAGCGTGCCGCCGGCGGTGGTGAAGTCGTGGATGGTCGCGCTGCCGGGCGCGGTCGCCCAGGTGAGTTCCACTTCGCCATTCACTTCCGCGCCGCTGATGACCGCCGAGACGCTGAGCGCCTGGCCTTCGGTGACTTGGGCGGCGGCGGGCAGGGTGACGGTGAGCGCGTCGTCGTCGGTCACGGCCACGGCCACGGCAGCGCCGATGGCGGTTTCCGATGCCAGCGTGGGCGGCACGCTCACCGCCACGCTGAAGTTCTCCGTGGCCTCGTTCAAGTTGTCGCCGGCCAGGGTGACGGTGAATTCGCCGGTGGTGTCGGCCGAGTCGGCGTGCGCGATTTCCCAGTTCACGGTGGTGGCGGCGGCGAAGGCCTGGCCGGTGCGGGTCACCGTGAAGGCGATTTCCTGCGCGGCATCGGTCTCGGCAACCGTCGCCGGGCCGGTGACGGTCAACTCGCGCGCTTGCGAGTGGAAGTTCACAGTCACGGTCGTCCTGGTCGGCGTGCCGAGGGTCACCATGCCGCTGTTCGGCGCGGTCACGCCGAGCAGGTCCACCTCGATGCGACCGCTGCCGCTGTCGGTGGCGGTGTTGCGCGCGCCGACGGGGATGCGGGTGGTGGTGGCGCCGGCCGCGATGGGGGCGTGATTCAAGAAGTAACTGTCCGGCACGCCGAATTGGGTGATGCGGCGTTGCACGGTGATGGCGCCGGCCGACGGCCCGCTGAGTTGCACGACGACATCCGCCCGCTCGCCCTCGCGGATAGTGAGCGCGGAGGCGGCGAGGGAGACGGTGATGGGGTCGTTGTCGGCGATGCGCACCTCGACTTCATCGCCGCCATCGGTGTAGGCGATGACGCCGGCCGTGCGCAAGCCGGCCGGGCCCGCGGCCGCGCCGGTAATGGTGAAGGTCTCGAGCGGCTCGTTCAGCGAATCGTCCACCATCGTGAAGTCCAGGTCGATGGATTCATCGGACCTTGCCGAAGGCCCCGCCGCGAACACCGCCACGCCGCCCAAACCGTCCTCGTTCATGGTCACGCCGGCGGCGGAGGCGGCGGTGAATTCCGCGGCCGCCAAGCCGCTCAAGGTGAACGGCACAATCACATCACCGCTGCGCGTACCGCCGCCGAGGCGGATGCGGAAAGTGGCGCGCCCCGCGTTCTCGGCCACGGCATCCAGCTCCGGGTCGGCCGGCCGCAGCACGCTGATGGTGACGCGGATAGAATCGTCGTCGATGATGCGGGTGACATACGCCGCGCCGGATGCGCTGCCGCCATCGGCCGCGGGGTCGGTGGCGGCGATTTGAATTCCAAAAGCCTCTGTCGACTCGCTGTCGACATCGCCGTTCACGGACACCTCAAACTGCGCGGTTTGCTCGGTCTCGGCCGCGTCGTCGGTGAAGGTGAATGCGCCGGTGGTGGCGGCGAAGTCGGAGTCGGTGGTGCCGGCGCCGGCATCGGATTGGGCGTGGGCAATCGTCCAGGTGAGTTTGGCCGGCGCGGAGAACGCCATGCCAGTGCGGGTCACGGTGTACTCGATGCGCGCGCTGGTTGGCCCGGTGCCTTCGGTGACCATCGCCGGCCCGGTGACGGTCAAGGTGCGCACCGGGGCTGCGCTTTCGGGAATGACAATGCGCGCGTTGCCGGCCGTGGCGCTCACGGAGGCCGCGCCGGCGGTGGCGGCGGAAGTCAGGGTCACGACCAGGGTCTCCTCCGGCTCGGCCACCAGGTCGGCGAGAATATCGAGGGCAATCTGATACGGCGCCCTGGCCGGCTGATAAGTAACCGTGCCGCCGCCGGCGTCCGCGTAGTCGGC
Source organism: Gammaproteobacteria bacterium (assembly GCA_028817015.1). Classification (GTDB taxonomy): domain Bacteria; phylum Pseudomonadota; class Gammaproteobacteria; order Arenicellales; family Poriferihabitantaceae; genus JAHRAW01. The sequence continues at coordinate 2,819 of JAPPQJ010000138.1, read as the reverse complement.
GGCGGTGATGACGGTTTTGCCCGGCGCGTCGCCGATGGCGTACCCCACGGTCAAATCGCCGGTCAAAGCGCCGCCGGTGGTGGTGACGGTGAAAGTGGCGGCGCCGCCCTCGGCCACGCGCGCGGCATCGGCGGCGATGGCCACGGTGACCGGGTCGTTGTCGGTGATGGTGACGCCGGCGCTTTGCGCGGCTTCGGCGGCGGCGCGGGTGACGCGGCCGGCGGCCGCGCCCAGGGTGGGCGTCGCGCCGATGCTTAAGGTGACGGTTTTGGCAACGCCGTTGAGGAAATTGTCGATAGTCTCGAGCGCATATCCGACGCGGGTGGCGCCGGCGGCGACCGTGATGGATGCGCCGACCGGGGCGCTGAAATCATCGCCCGAGGCGGCCGTGCCGCCGAGCGTGAACGGCACGCTGATATCGCCTTCGGACGGGCCGCTGAGAATCAGGTCAAAACCGGCCGGCCCGCCCTCGACCACTTCGGCCGCGGCCGCGCGGATGGAATAGGTGATGGGGTCCGACTCGGCGATGCTGAAACTCACCGCCGCCATACTGCGACTCACCACGGCATCCGCGGGCGCGGTGTCGCCGGCGGCGGCGATGGAAACGCTTAAGGCCTCGCGCGCTTCGTTCAGGTCGTCATCCACGGCCGTCACGCGCACAAGTTTCGGCGCGTAATCGTCGGCGGTGAAGGCGACAGAAGCCGCGGACAAGTTGTGGTCGGTGGGTTCCACCCTGCCGCCTGCGCTTAAGTTCACGGTGATGTCGCGCCCGGCCTGCGGCGGCGCGCCAATCAGGCGCACGGTCACTTCCGCCGACTCGCCTTCGTCCAAATCCGTGTCGGCCGGGGCGTCGATGGCGACCAGGCGGCTGGCGGCGTGGAACTGCACCGTGACAAACAACCGCGACGCACCTAAGTTGACCGCCCCGCCGCCGGCGCCGACCGTGGGCGCGCCCAACTCGACGATGAGCGTGCCGCTGCCGCTGTCGCGCGCCGACAGCATGGTGCGCAAATTGACCGCGGCGCGGGTGTCGCCGGGCGCAAACACAAGCATGCCGCCGGGGTCGGTGGCGTCGGTATACAGCGGCGCATCGCCGCCGGCGGCGATGGTATACGGCACGCGCACTTCGGCCGCGTTGGCGGACGACAAAGTGACGGCCAAGTCCGCGCTCGCGCTCTCGCTGACGGTGACATCGCCGTCGGCAAAGCCGGCGGTGGAAGCGGGCGCGGCGGCGATATGGTAAGGCCCCGCGCTTGAACCGTCAGGGAAAAACACTTCGCCGGCCGACTCGGCGGTGAAGTCGATGACGAAAGATTCGCGCGGCTCAGCGATGCCGTCGACGGCGACGGCGCCCAAATAGACAACGAGCGAGGAGTGATGCGGGCTGATGACAGCCGGCCGCAGGCCGGTGACATCGTCGGCATCGGCCGGCGCGCCGCCGACGCCGACGATGCGCGGGCGCAGGATGACATCGGCGGAGCGCGACGCGGCGAAGGACCCGCCGAAACTGACGAATACGCGGAGGGAGCCGCCCTCGCCGAGGTTGCGCGTAGGGTCGAAATAAACCCGCACCGGGTCGTCGTCGGTGATGGCGACCACGGCCGGCGCGCCGATGCCGATGCCGCCGTACGCCTGCGCCACGCCTTCGGCGACGCTCAATTCAAGGAAGAAGGTCTCGGCCGCTTCGTTGATGCTGTCCTGGGCGGTGGCGACGCTGAAGGTCTGCGCGTTGCCCGAGTCGGTGAAAACCAGCCGGCCGCCGGGCAACGCGCCGCCGGCGAAGTCAGCCGCGGCCGCCGGTTTGGATGCGCCGGCGACCGCGCGCCACCTGACATGCATGCTGTCGCCGGGGTTTAACGCGGGGCCGGCGCGGGTGACGGTGAATGTGGCATCGCCGCCTTCGGCGATGGCCGCCGCCGGGCGAGTGAACACCAGGGCGTGGCGGTGCGCGCCGCTGGCGGCGATGGCGACGGCAGCGGTCAAATCGGCGCGCGCGGCGGAAAGTGCCACTTGGCCGCCACCGCCGGCGACCGTGACCGGGTCGGCAAGCGTCACGCGCAGGCTCTCGGCCGGCTCGACCGCGCCGTCCAACAACAGCGGCAGGGCAAGCAGCGCGCTGGACTCGCCGGCCGGAATTTCCACTTGCAGCGGATTCGGCGCGGTGTAGTCGGCGGCGGTCGAGGTGCCGGCGATGGTGAACGGCACGGTGACATCGGCGGCGGAAGCGCGGCTCAAGGCGATGGTGAATTGCGCGCTATGGCCCTCGGCGGTCTGGAAACCGGGCGTGTCGGCGTCCAAATCGGCGCCGGCGTGGGCGAGGGTCACGGTGGCGGGGTCGGAAGCGGCGATGGTGATGGGGAAATCGGCGGCGGTGAAGTTGATGACGCCGCCGTCGTGCCCCGTCGCCGAGGCAAAAGACACGGTCACGGTTTCCGCGCTTTCGTTGATGTCGTCGTCGGTGAATTGCAGCGTGAAAACCGAAGACGCATAGTCCGGCGTCAACGCAAATGAATTGCCGTGCGCCACCGACCAGTCGCGCGCATCCGCGGTGTCGCCGCTGCCGCCGACGGTGTAAGCCACCGCGGCCCCGGCGGCCGGGCTGCCGCCGGCGGATGTGAAGGTGAAAGTCTGGCTGCCGCCCTCGCTGACATCGCCGCTCGACGGCGCGGTGCGCGCGACGCTTAAGGTCAGCGGGTCCGAAGCGGCGATGGCGCGGCTGGTCAAACTCGTTGCGGTGGGCGACAACTCCGCCGCGGCCGGGGGTGCGGGCTCGCTCAAAGTCAGATCGTAGTATTCCGCGCCCTCGTTGGAGGTGTCGT
>JAPPQJ010000180.1 GCA_028817015.1 Gammaproteobacteria bacterium | reverse complement strand
CGGGTTGTCGGTGGCGTTTGACCTCGCCACGCACCGCGGCTACGACTCCGACCACCCGCGCGTGGAGGGCGATGTGGGCAAGGCCGGCGTGGCCATCGACACGGTGGAAGACATGAAAATTTTGTTCGACGGAATCCCGCTGGACAAGATGTCGGTGTCGATGACCATGAACGGCGCGGCGCTGCCGGTGATGGCGATGTATATCGCCGCCGCCGAGGAGCGGGGCGTCGCCCCGAATGCGTTGTCCGGCACACTGCAAAACGACATCCTCAAGGAATTCATGGTGCGCAACACCTACATCTACCCGCCGCGGCCGTCCATGCGCATCGTCGCCGACATCATCCGCCACTGCGCCGCGCATCTGCCCAAGTTCAACCCCATTTCCATCTCCGGCTACCACATGCAGGAAGCCGGCGCCACCAGCGTGCAGGAACTGGCCTTCACCCTCGCCGACGGCGTCGCCTACACGCAGGCCGCGGTCGACGCCGGCCTCGAGGTCGATGCATTCGCGCCGCGCCTGTCGTTTTTCTTCGCCATCGGCATGAACTTCTTCATGGAAATCGCCAAGTTGCGCGCCGCTCGTTTATTGTGGGCGGAATTGATGCAAAAGCGTTTCGCGCCGGCCGACCCGCGCTCGCTGATGCTGCGAACGCATTGTCAGACCTCCGGGGTCAGCCTCACCAGCCGCGACCCCTACAACAACATTGTGCGCACCACGGTCGAGGCGATGGCCGCGGTGCTCGGCGGCACGCAGTCGTTGCACACCAACTCCTTCGACGAAGCGCTGGCGCTGCCGTCCGAGTTTTCCGCGCGCATCGCCCGCAACACGCAGTTGGTTTTGCAGCATGAGACCGGCTTGACCGAAGTGGTTGACCCGCTCGGCGGCTCGTATTACCTGGAAAGTTTGACGCACAGTTTATGCGCCGAGGCGCGCAAACTGATCAGCGAAGTCGATGCGCTGGGCGGCATGGTCAGCGCCATCGAAGCCGGCATGCCGAAACTGCGCATCGAAGAGGCGGCGGCGCGCCGGCAGGCGCGCATCGACCGCGGCGAGGAGGCGGTCGTCGGCGTCAACAAATATCAGTTGCAGGAAGAGGAGCAGGTTGACATTCGCGTGGTGGACAACCGGGCGGTGCGCGACAATCAAATCCGGCGGTTGAAAAAGGTGCGCAAGACCCGCGATGAAGCGCGCTGCAGGCGGGCTCTGGATGCGCTCAGCGAATGCGCCGGGAAATCCCAAGACACCGGTGATGGCGGCGGCAACCTGCTGGAAGTGGCGCTCGAGGCGGCGCGTGCGCGCGCCAGCGTGGGCGAAATCTCCGATGCGCTGGAACGAGTTTTTCACCGCCACCGCGCCCAGGTGCGCTCCATCGGCGGCGTCTATGGCGCCATGTATGAAGGCGATTCGCGCTTTGACGAGTTGACCCGGAAGGTCGACGACTTCGCGCAACAGGCCGGCCGCCGCCCGCGCATGCTGATGGTCAAATTGGGCCAGGACGGCCACGACCGCGGCGCGCGGGTGATTGCCACTTCGTTCGCCGACTTGGGCTTCGATGTGGACATCGGCCCATTGTTTCAGACCCCGGAAGAAGCGGCGCGCCAGGCCATCGAAAACGACGTCCACCTCATCGGCGTCTCCACGCAAGCCGGCGGCCACCGCACGCTGGTGCCCGGCGTAATGGCGGCTTTGCGCGCCGCCGATTGCCGCGACATCACCGTCATCTGCGGCGGCGTCATCCCGCCGGGTGATTACGACGCGCTGTATCGAGAGGGCGTCGGCGCGATTTTTGCGCCCGGCGCGAATGTGCTGGATGCAGCCGCGGAAATCCTGAAAATTCTCAACGCCAGGGAGCAAACCGCATGACCGCACAACCGCAATCCAAACACCCCAAGCGATACTATGTTGACTTGCGCGAGCCTTACCGCCCGCGCGAGTTGCGGCACATCTTTGTTTTGGAGTCTCCGCCTTGCAGCGGGAAATATTTTTACGATGAAAACGGCGGCACCGGCGAGCCGTTGTTTTTGGCGATGATGAAGATGATGGGGCGCGCGCCGAACGACAAGCGCGAGGGGTTGCTGTGGTTTAAGGACTGCGGCTATTTGTTGATGGACGCCACTTATCAGCCGGTCAACAAAGGCGTGTCCGACGGCCGGCGCAGCCAAATGATACTGGACGATTTCAACGCGCTGGTTGAGGATTTGCTGGTCGTCAACCCTGGACAAACGGCGCCGCTTATTTTGGTGAAAGCGAACATTTGCAGGTTGCTGGCGCCGCGGCTTGTTCAAGCCGGTTTTAATGTGCTGAACAACGGCGCAGTGGTGCCGTTCCCGGCGTCGGGCCAGCAAAATGCATTCCACCGGGAATTGGCCAAATTTCACACTTGCAACCCATGCACGAAATAATAGAGCAACTCGAACACAAACGCGCCCGCGCCAAGCAGGGCGGCGGCGAGGCGCGCATTGCCGCGCAACATGCCAAGGGCAAACTCACCGCGCGCGAGCGCATCGAGGTGCTGTTCGACGCCGGCAGTTTT
>JAPPQJ010000005.1:13407-22108 GCA_028817015.1 Gammaproteobacteria bacterium | reverse complement strand
GCCGACTACGGTGGTGCGGTCACGGCCGATGCCGTGGAAGTGACGGTGACCGATAATGACACGGCGTCGGTGAGCGTTTCGGTATCGACCTTGACCGTGACCGAAGGCGCGGATGACATTTACACGGTGCAACTGGGCACTGAGCCGATCGGCGCGGTGACGATCACACCGAGCAGCGGTGATGATGATGTGGCCACGGTGAGCGGGGCGTTGACCTTCAGCACGGCCAACTGGAACACGGCGCAGACGGTGACGGTGACCGGCGTCTCGGATGACGATGCCGTGGACAACACGGCCACGGTGAGCCACATGGTGGAGGGCGCCGACTACGACGCGGTCATGGCCGACGGTGTGGAAGTGACGGTAGCCGATGATGACACGCCGTCAGTGAATGTTTCGGTACCGACCTTGACCGTGACCGAAGGCGCGGATGGCATTTACACGGTGCAACTGGGCACTGAGCCGAGCGGCGCGGTGACGATTACACCGAGCAGCGGTGATGATGATGATGTGGCCACGGTTTCCGGGGCATTGACCTTCACCGCCGACAACTGGAACACGGCGCAGACGGTGACGGTGGACGGTGTCGAAGATGACAATGCCGTGGACGACACGGCGACGGTGAGCCACATGGTGGAGGGCGCCGACTACGACACGGTCACGGCGGCGGATGTGGAAGTGACGGTGACCGACCGAGTGGGCATCACGATTGCTCCGCAGGATTTGACGGTGGCGGAGGAGGGCAGCGGGGTCTATACGGCGGTGTTGGGCGGTGCGCCCACCGGGCAGGTGGTCATCACGCCGAGCAGCGACAACGCGGATGTGACCTTGCATGTAGGAGCGCTGACCTTCACCACGGGCAACTGGGGCACGGCGCAGACGGTGACCGTCAGAGCCGCCAAGGACGCTGACGGCCAGGATGAGAGGGTCGTGGTAAGCCACACGGTGAGCGGATACGGGAGCATCAGCAGCGCGGCGTCGGTGAGAGTGATGGTGGAGGATAACGATGCGGGGGCGAGGATTGCGCCGACGGCGTTGAGTGTGGGCGAGGGCGGCAGCGAGATTTACACGGTGGTGTTGCAGGTGGCGCCGGATGCGGATGTGATGGTGACGCCGAGTGTGTCGGGTCCGATGGGGCATGATTTGACTTTGCAGCCAAGCGGCGCATTGACCTTCACCGCGGGCAACTGGAGCGTCGATCAAACGGTGACCGTGGCGGCGGCAGAAGATGATGATGCGGCGGATGACACGGCGACTTTGAGCCACACGCTGGTCAGCGCTTCGGGCAACTACCAGGTTGCGGAGCAGCCGGCGGATGTGGAGGTGACGGTGACCGACAACGACTCCCCCGGGGTGACCATTGAGCCGCTGGCGGTGACCATAGAGGAGGGTGAAACCAACACCCCCACCTACACGGTGATGCTGGACACCCGGCCGGTGGGCGGTGATGTGATAGTGACGCCGAGCAGTGGCGACACCGAGGCGGCCACGGTGTCCGGAGCGTTGACCTTCACCAACGCCAACTGGAACACGCGCCAGACGGTGACCTTGACGGGTATTGAAGATGACGACACGGAAGCCGACACGGCCACGGTCAACCACGCGGTGAGCGGTGCCGACTACGGCGCGGTCACGGCGGCAGGGGTGGAAGTGACGGTAACCGATAATGACACGCCGTCGGTGAGCGTTTCGGTGTCAACCTTGGCCGTGGCCGAAGGCGCGGAGGGCACCTACATGGTGCAACTGGGCACTGAGCCGAGCGGCGCTGTGACCATCACACCGAGCAGCGGCGACGACGGCGCGGTCACGGTATCGGGAGCGCTGACTTTCGGCATCAGCAACTGGAATGTGCCGCAGGCGGTGACGGTGGCGGGTGTCCAGGACGACGATGCGGTGGACGAGACGGTGACGGTGAGTCACACGGTGGGCGGAGCCAACTACGGCGGTGTCACGGCTGCCGGGGTGGAGGTGACGGTCAGCGACGACGAGAGCCCCGGGGTGACTGTTTCGACCACCGCATTGACCATGGACGAAGGCTCTGACGAGACCTACACCGTGGTGTTGGACAGCCAGCCGGTGGGTGGTGCGGTGATCGTGACGCCGAGCAGTGGCGACATCGAGGTGGCCACGGTGTCCGGAGCGTTGACCTTCACTAACGCCAACTGGAACACGCGCCAGACGGTGACTTTGACGGGTGTTGAAGATCACGACACGGAAGACGACACGGTGACGGTGAGCCACACGGTGAGCGGCGCCGACTACGGCGCGGTCACGGCGGCAGGGGTGGAAGTGACGGTAACCGATGATGACACGCCGTCGGTGCGCGTTTCGGTGACAACCTTGACCGTGGCCGAAGGCGCGGAGGGCACCTACACGGTGCAACTGGACACCGAGCCGAACGGCGATGTGACCATCACGCCGGGCAGCGGCGATAACAATGTGGCCACGGTGTCGGGAGCGCTGACCTTCGGTGTCGGCACCTGGAATGTGTCGCAGACGGTGACGGTGACGGGCGCCGAGGATGCCGACACCGAAGACGACACGGTGACGGTGAGCCACGCGGTGAGCGGCGCCAACTACGACACGGTCACAGCCGCGAATGTGGAAGTGACGGTGACCGATAATGACATGCCGTCGGTGAGCATTTCGGTGTTGTCCTTGACCGTGAACGAAGACGACACGGGCGCCTACACGGTGCAACTGGGCACTGAGCCGAGCGGTGCGGTGATCATCACGCCGAGCAGCGGCGACAACGATGCAGCCACGGTGTCGGGAGCACTGACCTTCGGCATCGGTAACTGGAATGTGTCGCAGACGGTGACGGTGACGGGTGCCTCGGATGCCGATGCGGTGGATGACACGGTGACGGTGAGTCACGCGGTGAGCGGCGCCAACTACGGCAGTGTCGCGGCGGCGAATGTGGAAGTGACGGTGACCGATGACGAGAGCGCCGCAGTGAACATTGAGCCGCTGGCGCTGACCGTGGACGAAGACTCCTCTGGCGAGACCTACACCGTGGCGCTGGCCAGCGAGCCGGTGGGTGGTGATGTGACGGTGGCGCCGAGCAGCGGCGATGACAATGTGGCCACGGTGTCCAGGGCGCTGACTTTCAGCACCGGCAACTGGAGCACGCGCCAGACGGTGACGGTGACGGGTGCTTCGGATGACGATGCGGTGGATGACACGGTGACCGTGAGCCACGCGGTGAGCGGCGCCGACTACGACATGGTCACGGCCGCCGGGGTGGAGGTGACGGTGACCGATGATGACACGCCGTCGTTGAGCGTTTCGGTATCGACCTTGAGCGTGACCGAAGGCGCGGAGGGCATCTACACGGTGCAACTGGGCACTGAGCCGAGCGGCGCAGTGATGATCACGCCGAGCAGTGGTGATATCAATGTGGCCACGGTATCGGGAGTGCTGACTTTCACCGCCGGCGACTGGAACACGGCGCAGACCGTGACGGTGACCGGTGTCGATGACTTCAATGCGGTCAACGACACCGCCACGGTGAGCCACGCGGTGAGCGGCGCCGCCGAATACGCGGCCCTGAGCGGCGCCGATACGGCCGATGTAACGGTCACGGTGACCGACACCAGCATCCGCGGGATAACGGTCGCACCGAATTCGCTGACCGTGAACGAGGACGGCGGAACCGCCACCTACACCGTGATGCTGGACACCCAGCCGGTGGGCGGCGCTGTGATGGTGACACCGGGCAGCGGTTCGGCGGTGGCCACGGTTTCAGGCGCGCTGACCTTCAGCGCCGCCAACTGGAACATGGAGCAAACCGTGACGGTGACGGGCGTTCAAGACCCCAATCTAATTGACGACACGGCCACGGTCAGCCATACGGTGAGCGGCGCCGACTACGATGGGGTGGCCGTGGATGGCGATAATGTGGCTGTGACGGTGACCGACAGCGATACCGCAATGGTGGCCGTCTCGCCGACCGCCCTGACCGTATTGGAGGGCAGCAGCACCGGCGCTTACACCGTGCGCTTGCTCAATCAGCCGACCGGCAGCGTGACCATTATTCCGATCAGCAGTGACACCACGGTGGCCACGGTGTCAGGCGCGCCGGTATTCAACGCCGGGAACTGGAACGTCGAGCGGACGGTGACGGTGCTCGGCTCCGAAGACGACAACGCGCGCGACAATACGGCCGTGATAAGCCATACGGTGGTCGGCGACGACGCCGAATACAGCGCCCTGATGCGCGCCAGCATCGACGAGGTGGCGGTCACGGTAACCGACAACGACACCCGCGGGATAGCGGCCTCGCCGGATGCGTTGACCGTGTCCGAAGGCGCCACCGCCACCTATAGCGTGGTGCTGGTCACCGAGCCGGAAGGCGATGTGACGGTCACGCCGACAAGCGGCGACACCCTTGCGGCCAGGGTGGTTCCGGGAGCATTGACTTTCGGCACCGGCAACTGGGACACGGCGCAGAGGGTTTCCGTGTTCGCCATTGAGGATGATGACGACGAAGATGGAACAGTCACCATTAGCCATGCGGTGAGCGGCGCCGACTACACCGGCGTGACGGTGACGGAAACGGTGGTGGTCACGCTCAATGAGGGCATGCCTACGGATGTCAACGAAGTCATCCTGCCGGAACTGGCGCGGGCGATAGGGGCCACCCAATTGAACTCGGTTGTATCGCGTATCGGCAAACTGCGCGCGGGCTCCGGCGCGGCGGCAAACGCCCGGCTTGGCGGACATTCGACGCTGGAAGATCTGGCCAGCAGGCGCGCGCAGGGAATGGTGGACGGCAATATCGACATGAAGGAAGTGCTGGGCAAATCCGGGTTCGTGATGCCGCTGGGCGGCGGTCTGGGCGCGGGTGCCGGCGCCGGCGGCGGGGGCTTTGGCTCCGGCATGGTGTTCTGGGGCGAAGGCGAGTATCGCGGCATTGGCGGTAAGGACAAGGGTCTCGACTGGGACGGCAACCTGCTGAGCTTCAGCATGGGAATGGACGGCCACCTGCGCGAAGGGCTGGTTGGCGGCCTGATGGTGTCGTGGAGCGAAGCCGATTTGGAATACAAAGACGACACCACAAACAACGGCGAATACGATCTGGAGATAACCAGCCTGGTCCCATACGCCGGTTGGAGCGTTCTGGACGGGCAGATCGACCTGTGGGCAATGGGCGGCTACGGCATCGGCGACCTGGATGTAAAAGAGGGCCGCGACGAGCCCGTATTGAGCAGCGATGTGAATATGTGGTCGCTGGGTCTCGGCGGCAGCGGGGCGCTGGTTGAATACGGCGAGAACGAAGTGCGCCTGAAAGCCGAAGTGTTTATGACGCGCACCGAGGTGGATGGCAGCAAGGAGGTGGGCGGCTCCTTCATCCCGCAGGCGACGGCGGACACCCACCGCTTGAGACTGCTTCTGGAGACAAGCCGAACGCGCTTGCTGGCCAGCGGCGCCAGCCTGACGCCGAGCGGTGAGGCGGGCCTGCGCTATGACGGCGGCGATGGCCGCACCGGCGGCGGCGCGGAAATGGGCGGCGGCCTGAAGTATCGGGATGGAGGACGCGGTTTGACCCTGGAAGGCCGCGCTCGAGTCCTGCTCGGCCACAGCGCCGACTACGAGGACTGGGGCGTGAGCGGCAACATCCAGTGGGATGCGGGCGCCGACGGGCAGGGGCTGACACTGTCGTTAAGCCCGGCCTACGGCAAGACCTCCAGCGGCACCCAGGGAATATGGAGCAACGGCTTGTTCGACAGCGACTCGAAAAGCGGCAATGACCTGCATGCGCGCATGGATGTGAAGATGGGGTATGGCCTGAAGGCGTTCACCGACACCGGCCTGCTGGTGCCATACAGCGAGATGTCGTTCGGGGCCGACGGCAACCGGGGTTACCGCTTGGGTGTGGAGTGGACCGCGGGCGAGCAATTCCAGTTGAAGTTGTCCGGCGAGCGCAAGGAGAAAGATAATGCGGCGCCCACCCACGGAATCCTGTTCAAGGGCGAGATACGGTTCTGACCCGCCGCATCGCTGTTCTTTACCGGTTTCCACACCGGTGGGGTGCGGGGGCAAGGGTTAACGGGCCGTCCCTCGGGCCGTTAACCGCGTGATGCCGCCATCGCGGTTTGACTGTGGATTAGGTTCTCTCAGTTCAGCGCCGCCCTTTCCCTTTAGGAGAGGGATAAAAGGTGAAGGAAAACTGGACGGCGGACAGCATAGCCAATCAGCCCAAAGGGGGAAGGATGAAGCGCGGTCGCCTTTTCTGGCCGATGAACGGATAACGGTTATTCGTTTTTGGGATCATGAGGTTTTGCGGGAAGCAGAAGGGGTGGTGGAGGAATTGCTTTTGGCTCTCTCCCCGACCCTGGGAGAGGAGGGCCTCCCGAAAGGAGGGGAAAATGTTTTATGAAGCCCCCTCCCGGAGAGGAACGGAGAAGGGGACGATGGGGGAACCCGTGAGTTGCGCGAACGGTTTCCCTCTCCCTTTGGGAGAGGGATAAAGGGTGAGGGAAAATCAACTCGCCGGGCGGGGATTAAGCCGCAACCCCCTCCAGTCGGTTGCCGGTAGGGGCGGAGTTCGGTGACCGTGCGGACAGCACATGCGTTTCCCGTTGGCGCGCTCCGTGCCAGGGCGCCGGCCCCGCCCGTTCGTTTTCCCCTGTTCAAAGATCGACGACCTGGCCAAGTTGAACCCGGGGCAGGATGACGACTTCAGGCCGAACCGCAGGCGGAGGTGCGCAACGCCGCGCGAGCAGGCGCCACAATTCACTCCCGTTTTGACTACAAGGATTTCAGCACTTCTTCGCGGTTGGCCCGCGCTTCTTTGAGGTTCGGGTTGATCTGCAGGGCGCGGTCGATGCTGTGCAGCGCTTCCTCGGGCCGGTTCAGTTTGAACAGGGTGACTCCCATGTCGGCGTGAAGTTTGGCGTTGCCGGGGTTGCTTCTGATGAAGGTTTCATAAAGAGCAAGCGCTTCCCGGTAGCGCTGCTGCCTGTTCAGCAGCGCGGTCAGGCGGTGGAAGGAATCTTCGCTTGAGTGGATACTGTTTCGGTAGTGCGTCTCGGCCTCCTCCGGTTGGCCCCGCTGCTCGGCGATGGTGGCAAGGCCCAGATGGGCCAGGCCGAGCCGCTTTTGGTCAACGGGTTTTTGTTCAAGCGCGAAACGGTATTCATCGCGGAAGGCGGCTTCGGCATCCTCAATCCGGCCCTGGCGCATATATTCGCGGGCCAGATTGTAATGGGCGAGCCGCGCGTGCGGGTTGAGGGTGGTGATGTGGGTAAAGAATGCGCCTTCGTCCCGATAGATGTTGGCCTGCTGCCAGGTGAGCGCGCCCAAAATGAGCAGTGGCACGACGGCGAGGGCGGATGCGCGGGTTTCCAATTTGCCCGAAATGCCGGGTAATGCGCGCACCCCGCGGACCGCGGCGGCGGCCGTCAGAATGAGGAAGCCGGCGCCGGCCAGGTATTGATAGCGGTCGGCGACGAAGGAGAATTGCATGTAGCCATAGTCCACAAAGCCGAGCGTCGGCGACAGCGTGACGGCGAAGAACAGCACCGCAGCCAGTGGCCCGCGGCCGATGCGCCGGCGCAGCATATACAGAGCCGCCAGCGCCGCGGCGGTGGCGGTCAGGCAGGCCCAGGCCAGCAGGTTGCCGGTGCTGACTTCCCATCTCGGGTAGATGACCGCCAGGTCAGCCGGCCACACCAGTTTGGCGATGTAGAACCACAACGACTGTGCGGCCAACAGCGCGCGCTCGGCCGGCGAGTAGTGGAAGGCGATGCTCTCGAGGTCTTTGTATGACAGCCAGTCGAAAACCGTGACCGTCAGCCCGACCAGCAGAAACGGCAGGGCCCGGGCCAGGTCGGCGGCGGTTATGCGGCCGCGCCGCCACCAGTGCCACAGCAGCAGCGCGGCGGGCAGCGTGATGACGATGGATTTACTCAGCAACCCGAGCATGAACAGCCCCAGCGCGCCCAGGTAGTGTCCGCGGCGGCGCTCCTCGGTGAAGCGGATATAGGCCAGCACAGCCGCCAGGTAGAAGGCGCTGGCCAGCAGGTCTTTGCGGCCAATGACCCACACCACCGATTCGGCATGCAGCGGGTGCACCGCGAACAGCGCCGCCGCAAACCACGCGCCGGGCACCGCCATCCGTCTCAGCAGGTGCCACAGCAGCAGCGTGACGCCTATGTGCAGCAGGACGCTGGTGAGGTGGTAGCCGAGCGGATGGAATCCCCAGAGTTTGTGCTCCAACCAGAAGATGGAATAGAGCACCGGCCAGTAGTGGCCCTCTTTGTCCAGGCTGCCGGGTGCAAACCAGATCCGCCACAGGCCGGACAGGTCTTGCACCGGTTTGGCGGAGGTGAACGCCAAGTCGTCCCAGATGAAGCCGGCATAGGTGGCGGGGAAGTAACTGACCGCGACCAGCAGGCACAGGGCAAGCGCGGCCAGGGCGGCAAAGGCGCGGGCGGGTGGCGCTGATGGAGGCGGCCGGCCGCCGGCCGTTTCTCGCTGCGCGGCGGGTCTTTGCGCCGAATACGCCGCGACCGGTTGGGGGGTTGCCTGTTTGCGCTTGGATTTGTTTCTGGCTTTTCGGTTTTTGGATGCCATTTGGCTTCGATGCGCTCGGCTCAGATGTTCTTGTAGCGTGCGGTTGATCGATTGGGGGGGGGGGGGGGGGGGGGTGGCGGGGGGTGTTTTTGATTTAAGCCTGCGCGGCGCGCGGGCCGGG
>JAPPQJ010000005.1:7847-13397 GCA_028817015.1 Gammaproteobacteria bacterium | reverse complement strand
GGGGCTCGTCGGGTGTGTCGGGCGGGGGGTGGGGGGTGGTGGAGGGGGGGTGGGCGGAGGGGGGGGCGGGGGAGGGGGGGGAGTAGAGCCGCGGGTATTTTTGATTGCATCCTGCGCCGCGCGCGGCTCGGCGGCGACGGCGGGCGGAGTATCCCTACCGGTCGAGCAGTGCCTCAATGGCCCGGTCGAGGAACTCGGCGAATCGCGCATCAACGCCCGGCGATGCCACGCAATGCCCCCACGGAGAGCGGTAGATCCTGAGTTCGCCGCCGGGGATGTTTTGCGCTTCGGGGACATTGTCCTGCGGCGGGAAGTAGAGGTCGTCGCTGCACGCGATGATAATGGTCCTGGCGCGGATCGCTTTAAGCGCGGCGGCCAGGTCGCCGTGATAACGCTCGTTGTCGCTGATGTCGGCGTTCTGCCACGACCACAGTTTGGCCAGCAGGTCGTTGGCGTCCCAGTGCAGGTGGTCCTGCTCCCAGCCGCTCAGCAGCGCCTCGACCGATTCAAATCCCAGTTGCCGGTACAGGCCGTCGCGGTAGAAGGTCTGCGAATAAGCCCAGCCGGCGTATACCCGCGCGAAGGCTTTCAAGCCGGCGACCGGCGGCTCGGCGTATCCGCCGTTGTTGAAAGCGCCATCGGCCTGCAGCGCCGCCTTCACGCCCTCCAAAAACACCCAGTTGTGCTTTGAGGTGCGGGCCGAGGCGCAGAACGGCAGAATGGCCTCCACCATGCCGGGATACTGGCTGGCCCAGTGAAAGGCCTGGCAGCCGGCCATCGACCAGCCGGCCACCAGCGCGATTCGCTCCACTCCCAGGCGCTCGGTCAGCAGGCGATGCTGGCAGCGGATGTTGTCGCGCAGGGTGATGCGCGGGAAGTCGGCGCCGGCGGCCGGTGGCGGCGAATTGCTCGGCGATGACGACACGCCGTTGCCGAACAGGTTGACCGAGATGATGAAGTGGCGGCGCGGGTCGAGCGCGCGCCCGGCGCCGAAGAAGCCTTCGTTGCGCCGGTGGGTGCCGGTGTAGAAGGTGGGCAGCAACACCGCGTTGTCGCCGGCGGCGTTGAGTTTGCCGTAGGTTTTGTAGGCCAGTCGGGCGTCGGGGAGGGTGGCGCCCGATTGCAACTCGACCTCCCCCAGGCGGTGAACCAAATAGTCGGGCATGGGCGTTGCACCCGGCGGCGCGGAAAAAAAACCTCAGAAAAGCCGCAGATATTCCTGCACTTCCCAGTCGGTGACCGCCTGGTGATAGCGCTCCCATTCGTCCGCTTTATACGCCAGGTAGGCGTGGTGCATGGCGTCCCCCATCACCCGCCGGGCCAGTTCATCGTCGCGCAGCATTTCCACCGCTTCCAGCAGGTTGCGCGGCAGGCGGCGGGCGCCGGCGGCGGCCAGTTGCGCATCGTCCATCAGATACAAATCCCGGTTAAGCGGCTCGCCGGGGTCGGTGCGCTCCACCAGCCCCTCGGTCATGGCGGCGATGGACACGGCGAAACTCAAGTATGGATTCATGCACATGTCGGCGGCGCGGTTCTCGATGCAGAAACGACTCTGCGGCAGGCGCAGCATCGCCGAGCGGTTGTTGGCGCCGTAGGTCATGTGGGTCGGCGCCCAGGTGAAAACGCCGCCCTCGAAGCCGCCGACCTTGGGCACCAGGCCGTTGTAGGAGTTGACTGTGGGGCAGGCCAGGGCGGTGTGTGCGCCGCCGTGGGCCAGCAGGCCGCCGACCGCGTGATACGCCGACTCGTGCCACCGCCCGCCGTCGCCCTCGAACAGGTTGCGGTCGGGCGCGTCGGTGGCGCGCGCGGAGATGTTCATATGCGCGCCGGAGCGCCAGTCGCCGAGCGTCGGCTTGGGCATGAAGGTGATGAAAACGCCGTGCTTCTTGGCGACTTCTTTCAGCAGGATGCGCAGGAACACGAAGCGGTCGGCCATGGCCAGCACATCGGTGTAGTGGAAGTCCAGTTCAAACTGCGAATACGCGCCCTCGGCGACCACATCGTGCAGGTTCCAGCCGAGGCCTTCTATGATGTCGATAAGTTCGCCGAGGAACGGCATCGCGTCGATGCTGTATTCGGCGTCGTAGCCGAACGCCTGGCGGCGCGGGCGCAACCCGCGGCCGGGCAGCGGGTCGTTGTCGAAGGCCTTGACCGGCTGGCCGTCCTGCCAGCGCATGACGATGAACTCCGGCTCGATGCCGGCCTGGAACAGGTAGCCGTTGCCGCCGCTCGCGGCGCGGGCGGCGTCGCCGATGGCGCGCTTCAAGGCGCTGCGCGGGCACAGGTTATACGGCGCATCCTGCCACCACAAATCCGCGGTCATCCACGCGCAAGTCTTGTCCCACGGGCAGATGGTCAGGGTGTCCAGGTCGGGCAGCACAATCTGGTCGGGGTCGGCGGGGCCGAGTTCGGGCACGAAGGAAACCGAATGCACCGCAAACTGCGGGCCTTTGCCGGCGCACAGCAACTCAAAATCGCTGAGCGGCACCGGCTTGGTCTTGGGCTGGCCGAGCAAGTCGATCCAGCACGACAGAATGTACTTGACGCCGGCGTCCGCCAGCTTCTGTTTGGCCTCGGCCACGGCGCCGGGGTCGGGCAGCGCTTCGGCCAGGCATTGGGGGTTGGCTAAGGGCATGATGTTTCCTCGGTGGTTCGTTGGGTGGATTGTAGCGCGCGGCGCCGCGTTCGCGTCCGATCAGTAACCCAGGTCGGGCTGAACCCGGTTTTCCAGCGGCTCGCCATTCAGATAGCGCCGCATGTTCTCGAAAAACAGTTGGAGCGTCAGCGCGACATAGGCGTTGCCGTCATCCGCCGAAATATGCGGTGTGACCAGCAGGTTGGGCACGCGCCAGAACGGCGAATCGGCCGGCAGCGGCTCCTGCTCGAACACATCCAAAATCGCCCCGCTCAACGCGCCACTCGCGAGTTTTTCGCTGAGCGCGCCGTAGTCCACCACGGGCGCGCGGCCGATGTTCACCAGCCCGGCACCGGGTTTGAGCAGGTCGAGGCGGCGGCGGCTGACCAGGTTGCGGGTCTCGGCGGTCAGCGGCGTGGCGACGAACACAAAATCAGCCCGCGGCAACGCCGCATCCAGGCCGGCCGGCGTCACGATTTCATCGACCCCGGGGGCCGGGCGGCCGTGGCGGCTGACGCCGATGACATGCAGGCGCAGCGCTTTGGCTTGCCGGGCCACGGCTTTGCCGATGCTGCCGACGCCGATGACCACCACGGTCTTGCCGGCGATGGAGGGGGAATAGAGGGAGTCGTAAACCGCGGCCGCCTGGTTGGCGATGACGGCCGGCATCGCGTTGTGCAGCATCAGCAGCGCCATCGCGCCAAACTCGCCGGCTTTGGCCGCGTGCACGCCTTTGTTGTTCACCAGTTGCACGCCGCCGGGCAGCCAGTCCATCGGCGTCAGGTGCTCGACGCCCGCGCCGATGATGTGAATCCACTTCAAGCGCGGCGCCACCCGCGACAAATCACGGGTCGGCAAATCCCAGCAGACCAGCGTCTCGGCGGTGGCCATCGAGGCGGCGAAATGGTCGGTGTCCCAGTCGATGAACACATCCAGTCGCGCGGCCACATCGGGAAACGCCGCCGCCGCCGCCGCATAACGCTCGCGGGTGATGGTGAACACCTGCTCGCCGCGGGCGGTGTTGGGAAAGGTGTCCGCGGCGTGGTGGTTGTTCTTGATATGGACTTTGAGTTTGCCGGGCGGAGTCATGCGCGTTCTCAAAGCCGTCTCAGAGCCGTCTCAGCGCGTCGATGACAAACCGGTCGCGCTCGGCGCCCTGCAGGTCGTCCGCGCCGAACAGGACCTCCATCACCCGGTCGTTGAGGCGGCTCAGCCGATCGCTGTCATCGCCGTCGTCGCCGTTGCGCGGCGCTTTGATGACGGTGTCGCTGCCGTAGGTCGGGATGACGCCGGGCGCGAGGTCGGCCGGCTGGGGCGGCGCATGGCCGTCCGCCAAGTCGCGGCACAGCCGCCGCAACCGCCGCCGGTAGAGCGCGACGCCGCGGTCGCCCGACACCAGATGCTCGTTGTCGTGGTCGGCGATGGCGCCCATCCCTTCGACCGCCTCGACATCGCCGGGGCTGCGCTGCTTCTGCTCGTAACTGCGGTCGGTCGGCTCGCCTTGCTCGATGCGCTGCAGCCCTTCCGGCGTGTTCCACTCCGGCGGGTCGGCGCGCGGGCCGAAATTGCCCCACGCGCGCGCCGCGCAATGCTCGTCGTCAATCGGCACCACCCAGCGGGTAAAGGCGCTGCGCCCGAAATAGGTCGGCGCGCGTCCATCGACCGCAAAGGCGGCCCCCGCCTGCGTGAAGTTCGGCAGGATGAGTTCGTTGACCCTGACCCATACATTGCCGCCCACCCGCCGCGTGGCGGTGCCGAGGAAGCGGGTTTTGTGCCGCTCGTAAAAGCGGATTTCGCCGAGCGCGCCGAAGCCTTCGGAGAACTGGTCGTGGTGCAAAAAAGCGGTGTGCGCCGGGTCGGCGATGGCGTCCAGCACTTGCAGCCAATTGCAATTAAACCGCACTTCATAGGGCGACATCACGGTGTCCGGCAACTCATAAGTGTCGTAAATCGGAAACGGCGGGCGCGCCTCGGGGGGGCCTAAATAGGCGAACACCAAGCCCTTGTATTCGCGCACCGGGTAGGCGCCGAGCCGCGTGTTCTGCATGACCTTTTGCGCCGAGGGCGAGTCGGCGGGCTCGCCGGGGATGTCGAGAATGGCGCCGTCGATGTCAAACAGCCAGCCGTGATAACAGCAGCGGATGCCGCGCGCCTCGCAACGGCCGAATTCCAGCGAAGCGCGGCGGTGCGGGCACTTTTTATGCACCAGCCCAAGCCGCCCGCTGCGGTCGCGGAACAGCACCAGGTCTTCGCCTAATATCCGAATCAAGCGGGGCCGCTCGCCCAACTCGTCGGTGAGGAATACCGGATGCCAATAACGCCGCAGGTATTCGCCGCACAGCGTGCCGGGTCCGACCTCGGTCAACTCGCGGTCGGGCCGCCCCGGAGCGGTCAGGTGATAGCCGCTGAACGGGGCCGATTCGGGGTGCGTTTGCGGCATGGCTATTCCCCCTTCGCCGGATAGCCGACCCAGACGACATCCCCGTCAACCCGGGTGGGATAGACGGCTATGTCCTCGGTGGCCGGCGGCGCCACCGCCCGCCCGGTTCTGAAATCGAAGCGCGCTTGATGCAGCGGGCATTCGACGCAGCCGTCGATGATGACGCCGTCGGACAAAAAAGCGAACTCGTGGCTGCATATGTCGCTGATGGCGAACACCTGGTCCCCGTCCCGGCACAGCGCAATCATCTTGTTGGCAATGCGCACCTGCGCCGGCTCGCGCGGGTCGATCTCCGACAACCGCGCGGCGCGATGCCACCGGTGGCCGTCTTCGGTCATTTCACTGTCCACGATGCGGACCGGTTCAGCCGGCGGGTTGAGCCGCCGGCTCGTTGAGTTCAATCGGGTAGCCGTCCGGGTCCTTGATGAAGGCGATGACGCGCGTGCCGTGTTTCATCGGCGACGGCTCTTTGGTG
>JAPPQJ010000005.1:0-7799 GCA_028817015.1 Gammaproteobacteria bacterium | reverse complement strand
CCGTGTTTCATCGGCGACGGCTCTTTGGTGAACTCCACGCCGTGCGATTTCAGGTAGTCGCTGGCGGCATAGACATCCGCGACTTTGAGGGCGATGTGGCCCCAGGCGTTGCCGCGCTCATACGGCTCGTCCTGGTCCCAGTTATGGGTCAACTCCAGCGCCGGGTGCGCGTCCTCGTCGTCCTGGAAGCCGACGAAAGCGTTGGTGAAACGCCCGCCGGGGTAATCGGTTTGGCGCAGCACTTTCATGCCCAAAATGCGGGTGTAGAAATCCAGCGATTTGTCCAGGTCGAGGACCCGGATCATGGCGTGGTCGATGCTGAAGTTCGGTTTGGTCTGGTCGGTCATTTGCGGTCTCATGGTGGTGAGTTTGGATTAGGGTATTTTGCCATAATCCGGTGCGCTCGGACTCGGTTGTCGGATATTGTCGCGCTGCCCGGCGACCGCTTCATGCACCAACTCCTGGAAGCGCCGCACGCCGATTTCCCACACCGGCGACAGGTATCCGCCGCCGGCGGCCAGGGGCGAATGCCGGCCGCTTTGCAGGCGTTCACAAATGGCGTGGTCTTCGTCGTGCACCTTGCGCCACAGGCGTTTCAGGCCGTCTATTTCGCGCCCCGGCGGCATCCCGTCGCGCAACAGGTAGATGACCCGCCGCTGGCTGGTCCGGCCGGCACCGAGCGCGGTGTTGAGGTGGACGCCGAGTTGGTCGGGGGCGTAGGTGGCGAGCACGAAATTGGGGAACAAGGTCAGGAAACTGGAGTCCACCGCCAGGGTGCCGCCGCCGGCCCGGGCCTGGCCCGCGGACAGTTTGACCGTGCAGCCGAGGCAGTGGCGGTCGATAAACGCGGCGTGGTCGGTCAGCGGCTGGTCGGTGGTGGTCGAATGCACGAACTGCACATGGTAGGGCTCGATGAAGTTCTCCATCAGGAATTTCCAGTTGGCGTTGATCACCCCGAAGTCGAGGGTCGCCACCGGTTTCAGGCGCGCCAGGTCCAGGTGCGCCAGGCGCTCGGCGATGGGCCGGATGAAGTCCGCAAACGCCGGAGCGCCGCCGTCCAGGTTGACGAATATCCAGTCGTGCCATACCTCGCAGCGCACCCCGGCCAGGCCGTGTTCGCCCAGGTCAAACCCGTCCGGGGGCCGGTGGTCGGTGCCGCCGAAAAACGGCGCCGCGCGCAGCGAGCCGTCGAGGCCGTATGCCCAACTGTGATACGGGCAGCGAATCAGCCGCCCGGCATTGCCCGGCCGCTCCACCAACTGCAAACAACGGTGCCGGCAGATATTGTGAAACGCCGCAATCCCGTGCTCGCCGCGCACCAGCAACACCGGCCGCCCGCCCACGCTGACCGGCCGCACATCCCCGCACGCCGCCATCTCATGCGCAAACCCGGCCAGCACCCAGGCGCGCGCGAACAGGCGCTCGTTTTCGGTGTCGTGGAAGGACTCGCTGGTGTAGGCGAGCGCGGGGAGGCCGCGGGGGATGGGGGCGGGGGAGAGGAAGGATTGAAAAGGGTCGAGGTTCATGTCCGAAAAATCACCCGCTCTTCCTTTCCGTTCAACTCCTCCCCGACCAATTTATGAAATTCTGCCATAGACTCGCAGTCGCGAGATGCGCGTTCACCGCACTCGCTACAGTACAGTTTCAAGGGGGGAACGCCGACAGGTGTAGGTTTCATATATATACCGTCATGAATGGCTCAGTATATTTTCGCAGAGGTGCCGGTGACATATTGGACGTTTCCGCACCTGGTGCAGGCATATTGGGGGGTTGCTTTTCATGGTCGAAGTCTCTCAAAATTAAACCGGGTGCCATTATAACCGTTTGCATCGCCAAAATCCAATCAACAAGGTTTAGCATCCGGTAATCCAATCCACCTCAAAGGCAACTCGTTAAATTTATAGTGGCAATTTACACTGTGTATGTAATCTAAAACATCTTTATACTTCGGGTCTTTGAACCAGTCATTCAATACATAGACATACTCCACCTTCAGTTCCAATGAAGACACGAGTTTTAGATACTGCTTGCGCTTAAAGTCGCAAGTTTGCAGTTTTTCGTCAACCGACCCGGCAACTTGCTGATACTTAACTTCGATAATAAACAAAGTGTCTCTGATAATGACCAGCAGCGCATCGTCCGGCAGCAATTTCTTGGAAATTAAGGGTTTCCAATTAATTCTTTTTTCTTCCAGAAAACTATAGAAAGCGTTTTTTCTGAAGCACCGTGCGACTAATTCATCACGGTAGTAAATTTCATGCCCGGCTTTTCGCCGTGAATCCTCGACCCGGTAACCGGGCACTTGGCCCAGCAGGGTTAAAAAATCAACCTTGCGCTCAAAATTCAATCCCGTCAGCGTATTTGCACCGCCTTTGCCTCTTTCTTTCATCGCGCGCCCCCCGAAATGGGCTTCTGGACTTGCAACTCGGAAATGACCGACTCAAGGCGATCTTTGGAAAGTGAAATATAATCGTTTTCCAACTCGCAACCAACATACTTCCGTCCTTGCAACATCGCGGCAATTCCGCTGGTCGAACTGCCGGCGAATGGATCAAAAATCAAATCACCCGGTTTTGTGCTTGCCACAATAATTCTTTCCAGCAACTGCAACGGCTTTTGCGTGGGGTGCTTGCCAAACTTTTTTTCATCCTTTGAGGGCGACTTAATAATCCATACCGATTTCATCTGTTTGCCGTTGTTCGCCTCCCGCATGGCCTGATAATTAAATATATGGCGTGCTTTCTCGCTTTTACGCGCCCAAATAACTGTTTCGGTCGAATGGGTAAAATAGCGGCACGATAAATTCGGCGGAGGATTCGGTTTCTCCCATGTAATATCGTTGAGTATTTTCATTCGCAGTTGTTGCATGGCAAAGCCGACCGAATGAATGACATGGTGGGTCCCGGTCACCCAAATGCTGCCGTTGGGCATAAGCAACTTCTGACAACGGGACAGCCACTCATAGTTGAATTGGTGATTCACTTCCGCGCCCTTGGATTTGTCCCATTTTCCCTTGTCGACTTTAACCATTTTCCCCGCATGACAACTAATGCCACCATTGGATAAAAAATATGGCGGGTCGGCAAAAATCATGTCGAATTTGCCGTCCGGATATTTTTCGATCAATTTATCCATCACCTCCAAGCAATTAGCATGATACAGCCAAACGCCGGCGCCATCATTGCGAAACGCGCACCGATTGGGTGAATATGCCGATTCATCCATAACCAGTAATGGGAATACGGCTTGCTCTTCGACCCGCTCATATTTTTTGCTGATCTTGTTGGTTTTTCGCATTTGACTGGCCCGTTTCTCCTCGCCGAATATCTTACCACTTTTCCCGCCGCCCGAAAGACCTCGACAACTACATACTCCTCCGATACCTCCCCCCCACCTCATACAGCACCTCCGAAATCTGCCCCAGCGAGCAGACTTTCACCGCTTCCACCAGTTCGGCGAAGATGTTTTCGCCGGACAGGGCCGCTTGCTTGACTCGCTCCAGGGCGGCCGGGGAGAGCGCTTTGTTGCGCGCGTGGAAGTCGCGCAGGCGGCTGATCTGGCTTTGTTTTTCCTGGTCCGAGGAGCGCGCCAGTTGGGGGGTCGCGGGGGGCGCGGCGTCGGGGTTTAAGAAGGTGTTGACGCCGATGACCGGCAAACTGCCGTCGTGTTTTTTGTGCTCGTAATGCATGGATTCGTCCTGGATTTTGCCGCGCTGGTAGCCGTTTTCCATGGCCCCGAGCACGCCGCCTCGGTCGGCGATGCGCTGGAATTCCAGCAGCACCGCCTCTTCGACCAACTCGGTCAGTTGCTCGATGATGAAACTGCCCTGGTTGGGGTTTTCATTGAACGCCAACCCCCATTCGTTGTTGATGATTAACTGAATGGCCAGCGCGCGGCGCACCGATTCGCCGGTCGGCGTGGTCACCGCTTCATCGAAAGCGTTGGTGTGCAAACTGTTGCAGTTGTCATAAACCGCGATCAACGCCTGCAGCGTGGTGCGGATGTCGTTGAAGTCCATCTCCTGGGCGTGCAGCGAGCGGCCCGAAGTCTGGATGTGATACTTGAGTTTCTGCGAGCGCTCGCCGGCGCCGTATCGGTCGCGCATGGCCACCGCCCAGATGCGCCGCGCCACGCGCCCCATCACGGTGTATTCGGGGTCCATGCCGTTGCTGAAAAAGAACGACAGGTTCGGCGCGAAGTCGTCTATGGCCATGCCCCGGGCCAGGTAACTCTCCACATAGGTGAAGCCGTTGGCGAGGGTGAAGGCCAGTTGTGTGATCGGGTTGGCCCCGGCCTCGGCGATGTGGTAGCCGGAGATCGACACCGAGTAAAAATTGCGCACCCGGTGGCGGGTGAAGTATTCCTGAATGTCGCCCATGAGTTTAAGCGAAAACTCGATGGAGAAAATGCAGGTGTTCTGGCCCTGGTCTTCCTTGAGGATGTCGGCCTGCACGGTGCCGCGCACATCGCGCAATGCCGCGGCGGTGATTTCCCGGCGCTCGGGGTCGTCGGGCCGGCGGCCGTGCGCATCCCGGAAGGCGTTGATTTTCTGATTCACGGCGGCGTTCAGGAACATCGCCAGGATCACCGGCGCGGGGCCGTTGATGGTCATCGACACCGAGGTCATCGGATCGCACAAATCGAAACCGTCGTATAACTGTTCCAGGTCGTCGAGGGTGGCGATGGACACGCCGGAGTTGCCGACCTTGCCGTAGATGTCGGGGCGCTCGTCGGGGTCGCAGCCGTATAGCGTAACCGAGTCGAAGGCGGTGGACAGGCGCTTGGCCTCGGCATGGGCCGACAGCTCTTTGAAGCGGCGGTTGGTGCGCATGGCGTCTCCTTCGCCGGCGAACATGCGGGTCGGGTCTTCGCGGTCGCGCTTGAACGGGAACACGCCGGCGGTGAACGGGAAACTTCCGGGCAGGTTTTCGAGCATCAGCCAGGCCAGCAGGTCGCCGTGGTCGTGGTAGGCCGGCAGCGCGATCTTGCGCACGCGGCTTCCGGACAGCGTGGACACGCTGAGATCGGTGCGGATTTCCCGTCCGCGCACCTCAACCACCAGTTGCTCGCCGCCGTATCGGTCGCGCAGCGCCGGCCAGTCGGCTAACAATTCCCTGCTGTGCGGCTCGAGCCGCCGGCCGCGTTCCTCGATCAATCGCGCCAGCGACTGCAACGCGCCGTTTTCCGCCGCCGGTGATTCCCCGGCTAACATTTCCCGGCTGGCCTCGAGTTGCTGAAGTTGGCGCGCGCTCGCCGCCTGGGCGCGGACATTGGCCTTGTAGGCGCGCACGGTGTCGGCGATCTCGGCCAAGTAGCGCACCCGGTTGGGCGGGATCAGTTGGCGGCGGTCGGTGGAGCATTTCGTGGCAACCGCCGGCAGCGCACCCTCGCTGCCGGGCAGCCCCCATTCGCCGAGCGCGCCGCTTAAGCCGTGATAGAGCGCGGTTACGCCGTCGTCGTTGAACCTGGATGCGATGGTGCCATACACCGGCATGTCCGCGGCCGCCTGCGCAAACGCCTCGCGGTTGCGCTGCACCTGCTTGCACACATCCCGGTAGGCGTCCCCGGCGCCGGCGCGGTCGAACTTGTTGATGGCCACGAAGTCGGCGAAATCGAGCATGTCGATTTTTTCCAGTTGGCTCTGGGCGCCGTATTCCGGGGTCATCACATACAACGAGCAATCCACCAGTTCGGAGATGCCGGTGTCGCCCTGGCCGATGCCCGGGGTTTCCACAATCACCAGGTCGAAACCGGCCAGTTTGCAGGCTTCGATCATCTGCGCCAGGCCGCCCGGCAGCCCGCCGCCCCCGCCGCGGTGGCGGGTTGCGACCGAGCGCATGAACAGGCTCGGATGGAAAATGGCGTTCATGCGGATGCGGTCGCCGAGCAGCGCACCGCCGCTTTTGCGCCGCGACGGGTCCACCGCGAGGAGGGCGATGTTAAGGGCATCGCGCCGGTCGATGCGAAAGCGCAGGATCAATTCATCGGTCAGCGACGATTTGCCGGCGCCGCCGGTGCCGGTGATGCCGAGCACCGGGACGGAAGTGGGGCGCGGCGACTCGCCGGACTGGCCGCCTGGCGCCCCGGCCGGCAACGCCTCGCACCGGCCCTGCTCGATGGCGCTCAGCAGCCGGGCCAGGGCGCGCCGGTTGCCGTTTTTGACCTCGGGCAGCAGCGCAGCCGTGAACTCGGCGCTGTTTGCCGGGTCAGCGCGGTGGCGCCGGCATTTGGCGATGGTGTCCTCGATCATGCCGACCAGCCCCATTTCCTGGCCGTCTTCGGGCGAATACACGCGGGTTACGCCGTAGGCTTCCAGTTCGGCGATCTCGTCGGCGATGATGACGCCGCCGCCGCCGGCGAACACGCGGATTTCCCCGCCGTCGCGCCGGCGCAACATATCGATCATATACTTGAAATATTCGATATGCCCGCCCTGATAGGAACTCACCGCGATGCCGTGCGCGTCCTCCTGCAGGGCGGCGGTGACGATTTCCTCCACCGAGCGGTTGTGGCCGAGATGGATGACTTCGGCGCCTAAGGATTGCAGGATGCGCCGCACGATGTTGATGGCGGCGTCGTGGCCGTCGAACAAACTGGCGGCGGTTACAAAGCGAACCGGGAAGCGCCCGGGGGCGCCGGTTGTGCTCGGGTCGGGCCGCGCGGTTTCCCGGTCACTCATCATCACGGTATCTCGCCTGGTAGCGGTTTGGCCGGTCGGAGAAGTAAAGTATATGACCTGCGCGGGGAGGTCAAATTTCCGTTTGATGCGGTGGATTCAACCGGCGCCTGCGGTTTGATGCGGGCCGGCTTGTCCGCCGATGAAAGGCCGCCGCCCGCACAAGCGCCGCAATCCAGGGAGTCCAGGGCGATAGCGAAATTCTCATGACGGGGGTATCCGCGCACCCGCCACCCACGTCCACAGCCCCTTGTTCGAGTTGGAAAGACGGGGAATTCAGCATGCCCCGCACGGCGCGATCAGGTGAAACTTGTTCGGCAAATCGCCGCGCAGAATTTCGAGTATGCGCGGCAACCGCGATTCCATCGCATCCATGCGTTGCGCGCTGGCCGCCTCCACCACCGGCAACGGCGGCGCGCCGATTGGGTGCCGCATATTTTGGTCGAGGGTGAGCATCGCGTCGAATCCATGCGCGGGCGCAAGTCGCAGCCACTCGCCGTTGCCGATTCCCGGCCAGCCCATTTCTGCACCGTGGAAATGTCAAAGTCGCGCGGAAATCCGGCCCGAAACGGACGCGCGACCGGCTCGTCAAACAGCGACCTCATGCGCGCCCTTTTCCAATTCGGCGGCCGCTTGTTGCAACGCCGCCATCGCTTGCGCGCGATACCGACGTATAACTGTCCAAAAACCGTTCCAGTGTTTCGCCGCTTTCCAGCCAGTTGAACAAATAGCGCACCGGCACGCGCGTGCCGCCGAGCGCATCGGGGCGTCGAGTCGTCAAGCAATCGGGCATGGCGGCGTTTTGCGATGAATGAGTCGACATCATGCCCCAGTGCGCGGCCGCAGATGGGCGTCTTTCGGCTTGGTTAGTGCCCCTCCGCCGGCAGGCCGGCTAACGCCATCGCCGCCTCGCCTTCGTCGTAGCGCTCCGGCGGCAGGCGGCCGGCGAAGTAGTCGGCATAGGCCTGCATGTCGAAGTGGCCGTGGCCGCATAAGTTGAACAGGATGCACTTCGATGCGCCTTCTTCCTTGCATTTCAGCGCTTCGACCATCACGCCTTTGACCGCATGCGAGGCTTCCGGGGCCGGCACGATGCTCTCGGCGCGGGCGAATTGCACCGCCG
>JAPPQJ010000153.1 GCA_028817015.1 Gammaproteobacteria bacterium | reverse complement strand
TCGAGCCGCCGCCGATGACTTTGGCCTGGGTGAAGCGCAGCACGCGGCCGTTCAAGTGGCGTTGCGGCGCGGTATGCCAGCCCCAACTGTTGATGCCGCGGGTCATGCGCGCGAAGCCGGCCGGCACCTTGTTCAGCGGATGATGGTCGCCGCCGCCGGCCTCTAACAACAGCACGCGCGCGGCCGGGTTTTCGGTGAGGCGCGCCGCCAACACGCAGCCGGCCGAGCCGCCGCCGATGATGAGGATGTCGGGCGCGTCTTTCATGGCGCGCTGCCGGCCTCCAGTCGGGCGCGCAGGTGGTCGCCGGCCCGCAGCGCCTGGGCCGCGATGGTCAGTGCCGGGTTGACCGCCGCCGAAGACGGCATGAAGCCGGCGTCCACCACAAACAGATTCGGGTGGTCGTGGGCGCGGCAGAAAGTGTCCAATACCGACGACTCGGGGTCATCGCCGAAGCGCGTGGTGCCGCATTGATGGGACGGCGTGCGGAAATCGAACGCGCGGCTGAGCGTTAACGGAAACCCGGCGCGCCGAAACACCGACTTGGCGCGCGCCACCAGCAACCGGTGCGCGCGCCAGTTGGTGCGGCGGTAGGCGATGCGGATGGCGGCGCGGTCCACGGTTACGCGGTTGGCGGTCGCCGGCAGGTCTTCGGTGATGGCATACCAGCCAAGCGCATGCCGCGCCGTCCAGTTGGCCAACATTCGCGGCAGCGGCGACAGCGCGGCCAAGATGCCGCCGGAGAGTTTGCCGAGCAGTTGCACATTGCCGAGCGGCGCGCCGCCCGGTCCGCCGCGCAGGTAGAAATCGTTGAAGTGTAGGGTTTTTTGATACACCGCATCGTTGACCCGCCACGGGCGGACGGCGAGCAGCGCGCTGGCGTGGTGGTTCATCAGGTTGCGCCCGACCTGGCCGGAGCGGTTGGCCAGGCCGGCCGGGTTGGCGTCGTTGGCCGAGTGCAGCAGGAGCGCGGCCGAGTTGACCGCGCCGGCGCTCAGCACCGTTGCCCGTGCCGCGATGCGGTGGTCGCGCCCGCCCTTCTGGTATTCCACCGCGGTCACCGCGTTGCCGGCGCCGGTCAGCAGGAGCGTGGCGCGCGCGCCGGTGATGAGCGTCACATTATCGTGCTGTAGCGCGGCGGCCAACGGCGCGGTTTCGGCGTCGAGTTTTGCGCCGGTGGTGTCGGGGAAGGAATCCCACGGCGTCGATGCGCGCGCCAGCCACTTGCCGACATCCACCGCCAGCGGCAGCGGCGCCGGCGTCACCCCGGCGCGCTTCAAGCGCCGGCGCACTTCGGCGATGGCCGGCTCATCGGCCACCGGCGGGTGGCGGTAAGGTGCCGCATGCGGCGGCTCGGTGGGGTCGGCGGTGGCGTCGCCGCGCACCTGGAACAACGCCTCGGCCGTCTGATACCACGGCGCCAATGCCGCGTAATCAATCGGCCACGCCGGCGACACGCCGCCTAAATGCGAGACGGCGCGGAAGTCCCGCTCGCGCAGCCGCAGCATGGCCGCGCCGTAGAATTTGGAATTGCCGCCGACATAGTAGTAGTTGCCGGGGTTGAACGGTGCGCCGCTGTGGTCCAGCCAGGTCTCGTCCGGGCGGAAAAACCCGTCCGCGAAAATGGCGTTTTCGTCGCGCGCCTCCGCGCCATCGCGCAAGCATTCGCCGCGTTCGAGGATGACGATTTTCGCCCCGCCCGGCGCCAACGACGCGGCCATGCACGCGCCGCCGATGCCGCTGCCGATGATGACCGCATCGGCGGTTTCCCCCGATGACTTAGGCAATGCGCGCGTGGGTGTCGGCATCGAACGCGACCGCCTTGTCCATGTTGACCGCGAACTCGGCGGTGTCGCCAGGGCGCGGCGCCCGGTCGGCGGGCATGCGCGCCACGCAGTCGCGCCCGCCGAAGGATGTGGTGACGAAGGTGTCGGCGCCGGTCGGCTCGACCACGATGACGCGGTTTTGCACGCTCTCGATGCGCGCGCCGGCGGACCCCGCATCGGTCAGCGCCTCGGGGCGCACGCCGAGGATGATTTGCCGCCCGAGGTGGCCGCGCAGTTTGTCCCCCGATGCCAGCGCCAAGCGCAGCGTCGCGCCGTCGGCATCGGTGGTCTCGGCGCATAACTTGCCGCCGGCGTCGACGACGGTCGCGTCGATGAGGTTCATGGCCGGCGAGCCGATGAAGGCGGCGACGAACAGGTTGGCCGGCGCATCGTAAATGTCCTGCGGCGCGCCGATTTGCTCGATGACGCCGTGGTTCATCACCGCGATGCGCGTTGACAATGTCAGCGCTTCGACTTGGTCGTGGGTGACATAGATAATCGTGGCGCCGAGTTTTTGATAGAGTTTTTTAATCTCGACGCGCATGTCGACGCGCAGTTTGGCGTCGAGGTTGGACAGCGGCTCATCGAACAAAAACACGCTCGGCTGACGCACCAGGGCGCGGCCCATGGCCACGCGCTGACGCTGGCCGCCGGACAACTGGCGCGGCTTGCGATTCAACAGCGGCGCGATTTGCAGCAAGTCGGCGATTTCTTTCAAGCGG
>JAPPQJ010000178.1 GCA_028817015.1 Gammaproteobacteria bacterium | reverse complement strand
CCGCATGCCGCAAGGCGATGTCGCGCGCGTCAGCGGCAAGGCGCGGCGCACCGCAAGATTGTTGTTCGCCGGCGACGTGTATGCGTGAGGCGGTCGGCCGCGGCGACTCGCCCGCGTTTTTCCGTTTCGCCGCGCCGCTTGCGGCATGCGCTGCGCTAATGGATTAACCAACGCATGCGGATTGCCAAAACCCTCCTGCTCGCGCTGGCCGGCGCGGTCGTCGCGCATGCGCTCAGCCTGCCGCTGCCGTGGTTGCTCGGGCCGATGCTGCTGCTGACCGCGCTCAGCATGGCCGGCGTGCGCCTGCGGTTTCCCGGCCAACTGCGCAATCCGTTGTTTGCGCTCATCGGGTTTTATCTCGGCGGCTCGGTGGCTTATCAAAGCGCGTTGTTTCAACCGGAGTGGCTATACACCGCCGCGCTGATGGTGGTGTTCACGTTGCTGGCAACGGCCGTCTGCGCGTGGTATTTCATGCGCGTTGCAAAATACGAGCGCGAGCATGCGCTGCTGGCGGCGCTGCCGGGCGCGCTGGCCTACATCGTCGCGCATGTGGTGGAGCGCGACCTGCCGGCGGCGAAAATCATCATCGCGCAGAGCATGCGCGTGTTGTTGGTGGTCGCGCTCGCGCCGTTTCTTTACCGCTGGCTGGTCGGCGGCGAGCCGGATCAGGTCGCCCGCTTCGCGTGGCAGGCGCCGGAAAGCGGCTGGGTGACCGACCTGGCGATCATCGCGCTGGCGTCGGCGCCGGTGATTTGGTTGTTGAAACGCATGCGCGTGGTCAATCCCTGGTTCCTCGGCGGCATGCTCGCCTCGGTGTTGTGCTACGCCGCCGGCGCGGCCACGCATACGCTCCCCGCCTGGCTGCTGCAGGTTTTGCTGATATTCATCGGCGCGATGATTGGCGCCCGATTCAAAGGCATGCGCGCCGCGGAGTTGTTAATCCACGGCGGCCACAGCATCATCGCCACCGCGTTGCTGCTGGCGCTGACCGCCGCCACCGCATGGGGCGGTGCGGCCGTGCTCGGCCTCGACCCGGTGGCGATGTTCCTCGCCTTCGCCCCCGGCGGCGTCCACGAGATGGCGCTCATCGCCTTCGCCTATTCCATCGAACCGGTGTTCGTCACCTTCCACCATGTGCTGCGGATTTTTCTCATCTCATGGTTGATCCCCCTGACTTATCGGCCGCGCTAAAATCGGCTCGGCCGATCATCGAAGATAACCATGTCCGGCAAAGGCAAACTCCACGAACAGGGCTTCAACTACGCGCTCGCCGCCTCGCTGCGCAAATGCTTCCCGGCGTGGAGCGCGGACGGCTGCATCAGCGCCGAGCGCGCCGGCGCCGGCGACCGCGGCAAGCGCGTCGACATCAGCATCGACATCCCGGACATGCCGCGGGTGGCAATTGAATGCGCATACGGCGGCGATGACGGCAAAGACGCGGCCGACCGCATCGCCGATGAAGACATCCGCCTCGACACCGCTATCTCGGTCAGCATTCCGTTGGCGTTCCAAGCCATGACCGTGCAGGAAGCGGAGGCCGCGCTGGATGCCGGCGCGCCAATCGGCTACGCGGTGCTGCAGCGCGGCGGCTACCGGTTCCCGCGGCCGGGTTACCTGGCGGGCGGGGTGCGCGACCTGGCGGCGTTCATGCAAGTCGCGTCGGTGTCCAGGGACAGCGTGGAGAAGATCGCCGATGAAGTGGTCGGGCGCATCAACCGCGCCGCCGCCACCCTCGCCGCGGGCATCTCGGATGCCGACATCGCCGACCTCAGCGCGCGCATGTCGCAGCGCTCGGCTTTGACCGGCATGCGCACGGTTGCGGTGCTGTGGCTGGACGCGCTGCTGGTGCAGAATATGATTCGGCGCGCCAATCCGGCCATTGCGCGGTTGCCGCTGCACACCGAAACCGTGCGCCCGCAGTCGCTGGTGAAAGAATGGCGCAAAATCCTGCAGACCAACTGGCGCTCCATTTTCGAGCCGGCCGTGACCGCGCTGGAGACCGCCGCCGCGTCATACGGCCGGTGCGTCGGCGAGGCGCTCGGCGCGCTGCTCGAAGGCGTTGAAATCCTGAACGGCGCGCGCCTCGGCTCGCACATCAATGTCGGCGCCGAACTCTTCCCCAAAATCAGCGAAGACCGCAAACAGGCCGCGGCGTTTTACACCATGCCGTCGACCGCCGAGTTGCTGGCAACGCTCACCATCGACCCGCAAGACCGCGGTGATTGGCAAGACGACGACTTGTTCAAGCGCATGAAAATCGCCGACCTGGCCTGCGGCACCGGCACGCTGCTGCGCGCCGGCCTGCGCCGCGTCGCCATGCTGCACACAGCAAACGGCGGCGATGCGGACTCGTTGGGGGTCCTCTACCGCGACTCCATGGAAGGCGGGCTGACCGGCGCCGATGTCAGCCCCATCGCGTCGCATTTGTCGGTGTCCAGTCTGGTGCTGGAAGGCAACGGCAAACCGTATTCCACGCCCAACATCGGCTGGGTCGGCGTCGGCCATGTGCCGTCCGACAACTTGAGCGGCCTCACGACCGGCTCGCTGGAGTTCTTT
>JAPPQJ010000129.1 GCA_028817015.1 Gammaproteobacteria bacterium | reverse complement strand
GAGGCGGACGACTCGGCCGTTTTGTTCTTGCTTCACTTCATCGAAGGTGAAAACGAATTCGCGCCGTTCGTTGTTTTTCTTGTGCTCGATGGCGGAGGCGTCGAAGTAAAAGCGGCGGGTGTTTTGCGGCTTGCCTTCCTCGTTCAGTTCCACCGGCATGGAGCGCACGAGGACATCGGATTTGACATAGTAGAGCGTGCGCGTTTTCCACGACAGCGCGACATCCGAGCCGTCGGCATAAACGCGCTCGTAAGTTTTGGCGAATGCCGGCAGGTGGCGGAAGTAAATCGAGCCGCTTTCGCAGAAGTAGCGGCTGAAGAAGGTGTGGAGTTTGTCGAATAGTTCCTCGCGGAACGAGGTGTGTTGTTCGGCGCGTTGGTCGATTTTGTCCATTAATTGCGGGCGGATGGAGCGGAAGTAGCCGCGCTTCATGCGCATGAGGTTGACGAACCCGGAGTCGCCGTCCACCTCCGCGCCGGTGAACAGCGATTCCAGCGCGTCCAGGAAGCGCTTCTCTTTGGTGGGGGTGTTGATGGCGGGACTCCGGGTGGTGATGGTTTAATCGGGTGGCGGGGCGGGCTGTTCGGTGGGGATTGTATCTGATTCCCGGCATCGAAACCCGCCCCCCGCCGTCATGCCTGCATAGCCTGCCCCCGTCCGCGAATAGGGGGAAGCGGGCATCCAGACGCCATGGACGGCAAGTTGTCTGATGCGTCGATGCCCCGTTTGATTCGCCACTTGCACTTTCACCGCCATGCCCGCAGTCCCTGTTCAATGACAAAGGCATGCTGTTGAGCAGGCGCCCGGTGACTTTTCTTTCTGCGCCGGCCTCCCCCAAGGGGAGAGGGAAAATCAACCCGCCAGACGGGGATTAGAACCACAACCAGTCATCCAGTTGGCCAACCGCAGGTTGGCCGGTGGGGGTGTTGTTGTTTGTATCATCCGGCCCAACAGCCGGCTTCTTTTAGTTCCGGCTAAATAAACGCGGAATTTGTGTTTGGGCATGCGCATATCCTCCGGGGCGAAATGCTATCATGAACCCCCAACCGCGGGACCGCCGGCGCAACTGGCGCCTTCGGCAATCGGCGGTTGGCACTGGAAACGCCGGAAAAACCCGTTAGGATTTTCCCCGGACGGTCGGCGATGCCACTCGCCGGCCCTCCACTCGTATCAGCGAGGCGGCGAAAAATGAGCGAATTGATTTTGTATATCCTGCTCGGTTGCGGCACCGGCATGTTAGCCGGCATGCTCGGCGTGGGCGGCGGGCAGATTATCGTGCCGGGCTTGATTTATGTGTTTTACCGCCAGGGCGTATCAAACGATGCGCTGATGCATGTCGCCATCGGCACCTCGCTTGCCGCCATCGTGTTCACTTCGCTGTCGGCCATCTACGCGCATCACCGCCGCGGCGCCGTGCTGTGGAAGGTGTTTGCGCGGTTCACGCCGGGCATTTTAGTCGGCGCGTTAGCCGGCGCGTTGTGCGCCGATTACTTGCGCAGCCGCG
The DNA here is from genome assembly GCA_028817015.1 of Gammaproteobacteria bacterium. Taxonomy (GTDB): domain Bacteria; phylum Pseudomonadota; class Gammaproteobacteria; order Arenicellales; family Poriferihabitantaceae; genus JAHRAW01. Next base: position 6,109 of record JAPPQJ010000129.1, on the reverse strand, counting down.
AGTTGATGATTCTGTTCGGCACGGTGCTGATTGTGCTGGCGCTGCAAATGCTGTTCGAGTTCAGCCCCAAACCGTCGCGCCAGCTGCCGGGCGGCGGCGCGCTGGCCGCCACCGGCGCCGGCGTCGGCTACCTTTCGGCGTTAGTCGGCATCGGCGGCGGCAGCATGATTGTGCCGTTCCTGGTGTGGTGCAACCGCCCGCTACCCGGCGCTGTGGCCACCGCCGCCGCCTGCGGCCTGCCGGTGGCGTTAGCCGGCGCGCTCGGATTCGCCGTGGCCGGCTGGGGCAACGCGGGACTGCCGGCGTGGAGCAGCGGCTACATCCACTGGCCGGCCTGCCTCGGCATCGTCGCCGCCAGCATGCTGACCGCGCCATTAGGCGCCCGACTCGCCCACTCGCTGCCGACCAGAACCCTCAAACGACTCTTCGCGGTGTTTCTGATGGTCGCCGGGGCGCGGATTTTGGCGGGGTAGGCGGGTAGGCGTTGGGCGCGCGGCTGATGCGATAGCACCGATGCGGCGCATCCCGCCAGGCCGCCGCCCCGCCAAAACCCCGTGAATACATCCCATTTCAAGCATCAATTCACGCCAAATTGACAAAAACTCGTGAACTGACTTAACCTCTCGCTGTGACCGTCCCCCACGCCACCCCCCGGCAAATCCAAACTTTGCACGCCGAATTTACCGCCTTGAAAAGGGAGCGGAAATCATCCCGCTGTCCGAGCATATCCGGTGCAACCGGTTGTCGGCCCCGGCCGTCACCAACGCCGCCCGCCGCCAGACCATCCCGGCGTTTCGGGAAAAGGGAGTGTGGAAAATCGGCTGCGCCGTAGCGCATCGTGCCGGGGAGGCACATCATGTCTGAAGCGGAACTTTACTACGCCCGCACGGGCAACAGCCTGCGCGCCGCTATTGCGGTGGAACTGGCCGGATTGGAAGTGCGCAAACACGAACTGAACCTGCCCGGCGGGGAGCACAAACAGGGTTGGTTTATCGAACTCAACCCGGCCGGCGCGGTGCCGGTGTTGGTTGAGCGCGACGGCGACGCCACCAGGGTGCTGACTCAATCCGGGGCGATCATGGCGCACTTGGTTGACCGTCACCGCCCCGACCTGTGGCCGGCAACCCCGGCCGAAAAATCGCGTTGCATGGCCTCCTTCATCGCCGCGCTCAGCGATGTGGCGGTGCAGAACGGTTTGGCGCGGTATTTGGAGTCGATGCCGGAGGCGTCGCGGTTTGTGTTCGGCCGGCTCATCGATTCCATTCGCGCCGCGTTTGCGCCGGTGGCGCGTCAACCGTTCCTGTGCGGCCAGTCAAAGACCATCGCCGATTACGCCCATCTGCCGGTCATCTACATGCGCGGGCATGCGCTGGCGGCCATGCCGGAATTCGAGCATGTCGGCGCCTGGCTGGCGCGCATGCAAGACGAACCGGCGGTGGCGCGGGCCATCGAATATGCCGGTATGCAGTTAAAATCATAAAGGCGCGCGGATGCGCCGCGCCAATTCTTCGACTCCGTCCGGGATGCGCTCTTCGGGAATGGACGAGAATCCCAGGCGGAAGAAATTTTTCGGGCGTGCGGGCCCGTGGAAGAAAATCTCCCCCGGCTCGAACAGCAGGGAGCCCTCGGCGGCGGCGGTGGCGGCCAGGCGGCCGGCGTCCAGCGACTTGGGGCCCTTGACCCAGAACGACGAGCCGCCGAAGGTGGGGCGCGTGCTGTTGCCGGGAAAATGCTGTTCCAGCAAATCGCCGAGCAACGCCCACCGCGCTTGCAGGGCGTGGCTCAGGCGCGCAATCAGCGCGTCGTGGCAGCCGCGCTCCAGGAACTTGGCGATGATGAACTGGTTGTTGCTTGGCGGGTGGCGCAGCATCAGCCTTCTGAGCGCGCGCGCCTGGTCGATGAACGGCCGCGGGCCCACCAAGTAACCGAGGCGGATGCCCGGTGCCAGGGTTTTGGACAGACTGCCGATGTAGATGACGCGGCCGTCTTCGTCGAGGCTTTTCAGCGCCGGCGACGGTTCGCCGACATAGTTGAACTCCGATTCGTAGTCGTCCTCCACCAGGATGACATCGTGTGCATGCGCCTGGCGCAGCAACTCCATGCGCCGCGACTGGGGCATGGTGACGGTGGTCGGATACTGGTGGCTGGGCGTGACATAGACGCAGTCGCAGCGGGCGAAGGCGCCGTCCGGCACCAGGCCGTGGCGGTCCACCGGCAACGGCTTGACGCGGCGCGTGAAGATGGAAAAGGTGTTTTCGGCATCGACATAGCCGGGCGTCTCAATGCCGACCGCGCGCCCGGGGTCCAGCAGCAGTTGCGCGGTCAGGTAAATGCCCTGTTGCGCGCCGATGGTCACCAGGATTTCCTCCGCGTTCACCCACAAACCGCGCCGCGGCAGGATTTTGCGGCGAATTTGGTCGATGAGTTCCGGGTTGTCGCGGTCGATGTGGTCGCGCGCCCAGCCGTGAATGGCGCTGATTGAGGCCGCTTCGCGGCAGCACTCGCGCCAGTCGGCTATCGGGAACAATTCCCGGTCATACTGCCCGCAGATGAACGGGTAGCGGTATTCGTGCCAGTTGACCGGCTTGCGGTGGTCGCGCAGTTGGCGCGGGTGGATGGTGAGTTGCTGTTGCCAGTCAACCGCCGCGCGCCGGGTTTTTTGCCGCGCACCGGCGGCGGGGCATTGCGGCGCCGCGCGGCCTTTGAGGATGTCGCCGTTGACATAAAAGCCGCTGCGCTCCCGGGAAATGAGGAAGCCTTCGTCGACCAGGTGCTGATAGGCGCACATCACGGTGTTGCGCGCCACCGCCAGCTGTCTGGCCAATTTGCGGCTCGACGGCAGCGCGCTGTCCGGCGTCAGCCGGCCTTCCAGGATCGCGTTCACCAACATTTCCCGGATGCGCGCCTGCAGCGTGCTGTGCGGCTGGTCGGGCCGGCGACTCGGCAGTTGGAACAGGTATTCGGTCAAAACTGCGCCCTCATGTGTGTTGCCGGGCATGGCGCCGGGCGGCCGGGTGCGCCGGGATGACGCCGCCGCCTGCCCCGAATGATAGCGAATCCGGCGAATTGATGCGTCGCCGCGCGTCCGGCCCAGTCCGGTGTGAACGATGCCGAAAACGTGACAGGCCGGATTTTAAGGTATATTCCACCGTTCTTTAGAATTAACCCGGGCCTCAATCCACCCGAATCGGAGAGCAAAGCCATGAAAACCCGCGGACTAACGCTGAATGTGCTCGGCTATGCTGAAGAGAATGAGTATGTCGCCCTTGCGCTTGAGATGGATTTGCGGGGTTTTGGCGCAAGTTTGGAAGAGGCAATGGATGATTTGATGAGACAAGTGGTGTTGCAGTTGAGTTTTGCTTTGCACATGCATCATTCTTTGGATATGGCGTTTTTTCCCGCTGAACCGATATGGTTTGAGCGGTTTGCCGAGGCGCGACAAGTGGCCCTTCGCGCTTTGACCCCCGATGACGGAACGGGGTTTCAAGCCTGCGGGCTTCCGGTGCCCGCGCCCCATGTCATACGGGAAATGGAAGGAAAGTTTGCCCTGCAAAATGGCTAGGTCTTACAGTTACAGGGAGTTGGTCAAGGTTCTTCGCACGCACGACAATCGCTTTCAAGTTTACAAGAATCGCGGTAAAGGCAGCGAAAGGATGCTTTACATCCCGACATCGGAGGCCGCCCGGCATCATACCCGCTGAAATGCCACAGCGAAAGCGACCCGATTCGCCCCGGACACATTTCGGCAATCAGGCGCAGATTCAAATTGCCCAAAGAGGTGCTCAAATAACCGGCCGGTTGCCGCACCGCAACACCATCCGCTTGCGCGTTGCCCGGCTTCGCATAATCGGCGTGTTTTCGGCCTGCGCGCATGATGCCAAAAAACGATTTTCAACAATGCATTTCCCCCGGGCACCCGGACTCCTGCCGGGCGGCAACCGGGGAGGCGGAACCGGCCGTCTCTGCGTTGAGTGGTGAACATGAGGCCGATGTGGCGATTGTCGGCGGAGGGCTCACCGGTGTGCGGGCCGCATTGCTGCTTGTCGAAGCGGGCGTGTCCGCGGTTTTGCTGGAAGCCGCTCATATCGGTGTTGCGCGCGACCGCCAGTTGTCTGGCCAATTTGCGGCTCGACGGCAGCGCGCTGTCCGGCGTCAGCCGGCCTTCCAGGATCGCGTTCACCAACATTTCCCGGATGCGCGCCTGCAGCGTGCTGTGCGGCTGGTCGGGCCGGCGACTCGGCAGTTGGAACAGGTATTCGGTCAAAACGGGCTCCCCATGGTTTGGTGCCGGGCACGCCGCGGGCGCGCGCCGATGCCGCCCACAGCCGCATTTTGCCCCTTTGCGCCCGGCCTGCCGGCGGCCCACCGTGGCCAGCCCGCATCATACGCCGATTGGCCGGGGGTCGGGCTTGCACTCCGGGCATCTGGCCCAGATTGTGACCCGCAACTGGCACCACAAGGGCGGCCGCCAGGCCATAAACTTGTTCCGCTGTATGGGCCGCCAGCCGCCACAAAGGGCGTCGCTTGACAAAACGCTGTTGACAGAGTATAGACTTGAAACATGCGATTTGTATGCGTTGCAAACGACTTTGTTGCGTGGCGGCCATTCCTGAATCACCACTACCATCCCGGATTGGAGGGAGCATGATCATGTCTATTACCAAGATAACCGCAACCTTGCGCCGCCTCGGCGCGCTCGCATCCGTAGCGGTTTGTTTTTCTGTGCCGTTTGCCGGCACCGCCCAGGCCCAGGTGGATGAAATCACCGTGGCCTATTTCCTGGAATGGCCGACGCCGAACCAGGTCGCCCAGTTGGAAAAGATCTACGACCGGGAGTTGGGGGTCAAGGTCAACTGGAAATCGTTCAGCAGCGGCAACGACATGTCCGCGGCCATGGCTTCCGGCGATGTGCATATTTCCTATTCGCAGGGCCTGATTCCGTTCATCGTCGCCACCAGCAAGGGCCTGCCGATTCGCATGGTCGGCATCGCCGTGGCCTACGCCGAAGCGGACAACTGCGTGGTGCACAACGACTCCGCGCTCGACCGCAGCAGCCCGGAGTCCATCGCCGATTCGCTGAGAGGCAAGAAAATCGCCACCCCGGAAGGCAATGTGACCCACTACAAACTGCTGAGGACTCTGGATTTTTACGGTCTCGGCCAGGAAGATGTGGAAATCATTCCAATGGCTGGCGGACAAGATGCGGCTGCGGCGTTTCTGACCGGTCGGGTTGACATCGGCTGCGCCTTCGGCGGCCCGCTGGACAAAATGAAAGAGACGGGGCAGGTCATCATGACCGGTGCCGAGCAGGAGGATGTCGGCATTTTCACCTTCGATGTGATTTCGGTCACCGACGAGTTCGCCACGAACGAGCCCGAGTTGCTGGCCAAGTTTATGCAGGTGACCGAAGACACCAACAAGCTGTTTGCGGCCGACCCCGAGCCGCATTGGGACACATTAGCCAGGGCGTCGAGCCTGGAAGTTGACGGCGTGAAGGGTTATCTCGGCGCCAACGGGACTTTCGCGTTCCCGAATAAAGACGCCCAGTTGAGCGATGCATGGATGGGGGGCAATGTGCAATCTTTCACCAAGGACGCGGCGGACTTTTTTGTCAACCAGGGAGTGATGCCCGCGGCCCTGGCCAGTTACGATGCGGTCATCGACACCTCTTTTCTGCAGAGAGTGAAATAAGTCCGGCGGCTCCAACGCCAATTAACAAACACGGCGCCAGGCGGGTGGCATACACCGGCTTGGCGCCGCTTTTATTGAGGTGTCACCAATGGCAGGATTAACTTTAGACCGGGTCGGCATGATATTTCAGTTGCCCAGCGGCGGCGAAGTGGAGGCTTTGCGCGATGTGTCGTTTCAATTGCTGGCGGGCGAGTTGCTGACCGTGCTCGGCCCGTCCGGGTGCGGCAAAACCACGCTTCTCAACATCATCGCCGGCTTCCTGATGCCGACCTCGGGCAAGGCCACCTTCGGCGCCGGGGAAATCGCCGGCCCGTCCAGCGAGCGCGCCAAGGTTGAGGAAATGATCATCGGCCCCAGCCCGGAGCGCGGCATGGTGTTCCAGCAGGGCGCGCTGTTTGAGTGGATGACGGTGGCCGAG
>JAPPQJ010000131.1:9455-22382 GCA_028817015.1 Gammaproteobacteria bacterium | reverse complement strand
CGGCAAGGGGCCGGCCGAAATTCCGGCCAAGCGCGAGGTCACTTACCGGCACTGCCAGTGGTTAGCCGAGCACCACCGCATCGGCATGAAGTTTCCGCCCGCACATCCGTTCAATCCGCTGCCGGCCCTGCGCCTGGCCGTCGCGCTGCGCTGCGAGCCGGCCTGTGTTACGCGGCTGTTTCGGGCCATTTACGCCGACGGTGCGGACTTGAGCCAGGCGGCGGACTGGAATGAGGTTTGCCGGCAATTGGGCGTGGCTGATGCGGCCGGGCGGATTGCCCGGCCGTGGGTCAAGGAGCAACTTCGCGCCAACACCGATGAGGCCGCCGCCGCCGGCGTGTTCGGCGTGCCCACCCTGGCGGTCGGCGGGCAACTTTTCTGGGGGCTGGACATGACCGGCATGGCGCTTGAATATCTGCAAAATCCCGGGCGCTTCAGCGAAGGGGAGTATCGCCGCCTGGCTCATCTGCCGGTCGGTCAGGCGCGCCATGTTTAAGCGCGCTGGCCGCCCGCCGCCGGTCACATCCCCAACAAAGTCAGGATATTGCCGTCCGGGTCCTTGAAATGCGCCAGCGTGCCGCCCCACGGTTGTCTTGAAGGCGGGGCGGTGAACTCCACGCCCCTGCCGGCCAGTTGCGAATAGGCCAGGTCGATGTCATCGACCACGATGGAGGCGCCGACAAACCGCCCGACCAGCTCACCGGCCTGCGGCGCGCCCGGCTCCATGCCCTCGATTCCCAACTTGGCGCCGCCCAAGTCAAACTCCGCCCAGGCAAACGCCTGGTCGGCAAACACCAGCGGCAGGCCGACGGTTTCCTGATAAAAGTCCACCGAGCGGTCCCAGTCGGTGGTGAAGATTCGAATTGCGTACAGTTTCATTTGTGATACGCCGCCATCATGTCATCGATTGGCGAAGATTGTAGCGCACCGCCGGGGGTGCGCCAAACCGGGTTTGCCGGCGCACCACCCCGGACAACCGGGCGATGACCGGCCAATGCGGTGGGGAACGGCGGCCAGGGGTTGTGGAATGAACCGGTTGCCGCCAAACCCAACCCGCCATGCCGCTTACCGTAGTTGAGAATTTCCCGCCGACAGGCTATGTTAACCCGTCAACCCGCCGGGCACTTGCAGATGCAGTGGTTTTTGCTGGGCGTTGTGGTCATCGCCCTGTTGTATATGTCAACCCGCTATCCGAGAACAGCGTTCAGCATTCTCGGCGCGCTGGCGGTCGGCGCGGCGGCCATCGTTTTCAGCACCCGGGAAGACGCGGTGCTGGGGCGGCACAAACTGCCGGTTGGCGACATCTCCATCGAAAATGCGGTTATCACCCCCGCATATGGCGGCAGTTACCAGTTCAACGCCCGGCTGGTGAACAGCAACCGCAGCCACCTGCTCAAGGAGGCGGTGGTCAGCATCACCATGTTGGATTGCCCGCACCAGTCCGCGGATGACTGCGCGGTGATCGGCCAGGCCGATGAGCGCATCAACATCAAAATCCCGGCCGGACAGGCGCGCGATATTGCCCGAACCGTGTCTTTCAGCGGGGCCAATCCGGCCGGGGCGTTGCGCTGGCAATTCAAGATCACTGAAACCCGAAATTAGCGCTCGACGGTGCCCAGGCGTGGCCGATACCGCGACCTTCGTTGGCCACAGCATCCCCGGCCACCGGTTATCTTTCGGCCCGGCCAGCCGCCTGGCCCGGCACTTATCGGGCTTTGCTTGTGTCATTGGCCCGGCGCGGTGGTATAGTGGCGGCGATGCGTGATAGCGAGCACCTGTGCGGACTGTTCGGCGGCACTTTCGACCCGTTTCACTATGGCCACCTGACCCCGGTCAAGGCGGTGTTCCGGGCGGCCGCCCTGGCCAGGGTGATCTACATCCCCGCCGCCGTGCCGCCGCACCGCCCGCAGCCGTCAGCCGGCGCCGCCGACCGCCTGGCGATGACCCGCATCGGGCTGGCCGGTGAGGCCGATTTCGAGGTCGATGACATCGAACTTAAGCGGCCCGGGCAATCGTATACATTGGACACCTTGCAAGACCTGCGCCGGCAAAACCCGCGGCAACGCTACGCCCTGCTGGTCGGGCTGGATGTGCTGATCGGGCTTGAAACCTGGCACCGCTGGGAGGAGTTGCAGCGCAGCGTGCACATCATCGCCATCAGCCGGCCCGGCTGGCGGGCGCCGCAGCCGTTGCCGGCATGGTGGCGGGCCGCGCGGGTCGAATCGAGCGCCGGGTTACGTCACGCTCAAACAGGTAAAATCCTGGTGGCCGAGACCGCGCCGGTGGCCATTTCCGCGACCCGGGTGCGGGCCCGCATCCGGGCCGAAGGTGACCCCGGCGACTGGGTGCCGCCCGGGGTCCGCGACTACATCTGCAAGCACAACCTGTATGCCGGATAAACGCCACCGCAGCCGCCGCCAACCGCGCCCGATGTGCGAGGTCGCGCAGGCGGCGCTGGAAGAGGCCAAGGGCGACAACATCGTCGTGCTCGACGTGCGCCAACTGACCGACATCACCGATTATATGATCGTCGCCACCGGCACCTCGGAGCGCCATGTCAAAACCTTAGCCGAGCGCGTGCTGGAGCGGATGCGCGAGGCCGGCTGGCGGCATTTGGGCATGGAAGGCTTCGAGGACGCCGACTGGGTGCTGGTGGATTTCGTCGATGTGGTGGTTCACATCATGCGCCCGCCGACCCGCCAACGCTATAACCTGGAGGGCCTGTGGGATGAAAATCTGGGCGAACTGCTGGCCTCCGAAAAAAGCCACTCGACCGGGGCTTTGTGAGCAACCGCGCAAGCCGCGCGCCGCCGGGCCGATGGCATGGCCGCGCCGGGCGATATTGCGCGCCGTTTTCGGCGCCGTTTTGGTATGATCGGCCCACCTGGCTGATGGCGGCGCTCCCTCCGTCGAGGGATCCGCATACGCCGCGCCCAACCCATCCGCAACCGGCACCCCTTCATGGACATCCCCGTATATCACGACTTCCAACAGACGCTCCGCCAGCACCGCCTGTTTCCGCTGACGCGGGCCGCGCTCAATGAACTGCAGATCAATTTAGGCTACCTGTGCAACCAGGCCTGCGAGCACTGCCATGTCGAGGCCGGCCCCAAGCGCACCGAAATGATGAGCGCGGCGACCATGGACAAAATCCTCGACTGGGCGGCGCACAACGACATCCGCCGGGCTGACCTGACCGGGGGCGCGCCGGAGTTGATTCCCGGATTTCGGCGCTTTGTCGACGGCTTCCTCGGCCTCGGCGTCGCCGTCACCTCGCGGTGCAACCTCACGGTGCTGTTCGAGCCCGGCCAGGAAGACCTGGCGGCGTGGTATGCCGAACGCGGCGTGCGGCTGGTTTGCTCGCTGCCCTGCTACACCGCGGAAAACGTCGAGGCGCAACGCGGCAAGGGCGTGTTCGGCAAAAGCATCGCCGCGCTCCAACAACTGAACGGGCGCGGCTACGGACGCCGCGACGACTTAATCATCGACCTGGTATACAACCCGGTCGGCCCCACCCTGCCGCCGCCCCAGGCCGGCCTGGAGAACGACTACAAAGTGCGGTTGAAGACCGATTTCGGCATCGATTTCAACAACCTGCTGACCATCACCAACCTGCCGATCAACCGCTTCGAGCACTTTCTCAAACGCACCGGCCAACTGGAGGGTTACCTCCAGTTACTGGCCGACAACTTCAACCCGGCCACCGTGGCCCCGCTCATGTGCCGCCACCTGCTAAGCGTGGACTGGCGGGGCTATCTGTATGACTGCGACTTCAACCAGATGCTGCAACTGCCGATGGCGGCCGGCCGGCCCAAACAACTCTGGCACATCACCCGCGCGCAACTGGAAGACGCGCCGATAGCGCTGGGCCGGCACTGCTTCGGCTGCACCGCCGGCGCCGGCAGCAGTTGCGGCGGGGCGCTGGCCTGAGGCGTTTTGCTAAGACGCTTCCCCTCACCCGAACGACCATGAGACCATGAGCGAGCAAAAACCCACCCCGATTGAGCCCGTCAGCGGCCGGATCATGCCGCGTTTTGCCGGGCCGGCGACCTTCTGCCGCCTGCCCGAACTGCGGGAAGTGCCGCGCTGCGATGTCGCGGTGCTCGGCATCCCGTTCGACTCCGGCACCAGTTACCGCCCCGGCGCCAGATTCGGCCCGCAGGCGATCCGCCAGGCCTCGCGCCAACTGCGCACCAATTTCCACCCGGCTTACGACACCGAGCCTTACAAAGTGATGCAGGTCGCCGACGCCGGCGATGTCGGCTGCAACCCGTTCAGCATCACCGAAGCCATCGGTCAAATCGAAAAAGCCGCCGCCGACTTGTATGAGCGGGCCGGCGCCATCGTCAGCCTCGGCGGCGACCATACCATCGCGCTGCCGCTGCTGCGGGCGGTCAACCGGCGGGTCGGGGGGCCGGTGGCGCTGGTTCATTTTGACGCCCATCTGGACACCTGGGACACCTATTTCGGCGCGCCGTATACGCACGGCACTCCGTTCCGGCGCGCCGCCGAGGAACAACTTTTCATAGACGACGCATCGATGCATGTCGGCATTCGCGGACCGCTGTACAGCCGCCGGGACCTGGAACGGGACCGGGAACTGGGCTTCAAGGTGATCCACTGCGACGAATTGCAAAGCCAGGGCACCGAGCGCATCGCCGAGCGCATCCGCCGGCGGGTCGGCGACCATGCGTTGTATCTCTCCATCGACATCGATGTGCTCGACCCGAGCCACGCGCCGGGCACCGGCACCCCCGAAATCGCCGGCATGACCAGCCGCGAACTGGTCAACATCCTGCGCGGCCTGCGCGGCCTGAACCTGGTCTCGGCCGACATCGTGGAAGTGGCGCCGGCATACGACCACGCCGAACTCACCTCGCTGGCCGCCGCCACCCTCGCCTATGAAATGATCAACCTGATCGCCTGCAGGGAAGAGAGTCGGTAGCGGCGCGCGCCATGCCTTGCCCGGTGGTCAGAGCGGCGGCGGTGGCCGATGCGGCCGCCATCAACCGCATCTACAATCACTATGTTCACCACACCGCCGTCACCTTCGACATCGAGCCGTGGAGCACGCCGCGCCGCCGGGCCTGGATCGCCCAATTCACCGGCAACCCCCACCACGCGCTGGTCGCGGAACTGGACGGCGCGGTCGCCGGATTTGCATTCAACCACCGCTTCAGGGACAAAGCGGCCTACCGGCACTCCACCGAGACCACCATCTACACCGCCCCCGAAAATCAGGCGCGCGGCATCGGCACGGCGCTTTATGAAAACCTGTTTGAGCGCATCGAAAAAACCGAATTGCACCGCGCCTACGCGGTCATCGCGTTGCCCAATCCCCGCTCCATCGCGCTTCACCGCAGGTTCGGTTTCACCCGCATCGGCACGCTGCACCAGGTCGGCCACAAGTTTGGCCGGTATATCGATGTCGCCTGGTTTGAAAAGGCGCTGCGGTAAAAGCGCACGGCAACGGGCCTCTACCCGGCGCGCATTTCAAGGTATAATGCGCCCACCGCCACCGACCGGGACCCGCCATGCCCCGCCCCAGCGGCCGCCGCAATGATGAGTTGCGGCCGCTCTCCATCACCCGCCACTACACCAAACACGCCGAAGGCTCGGTGTTGATCAGCCTCGGCGACACCCGCGTGGTGTGCACGGCAAGCGTCGAGGAGAAAGTGCCGCCCTTTTTGCGCAATAAAAAACGCGGCTGGGTGACCGCCGAATACGGCATGTTGCCGCGCGCCACCGGCGAGCGCAACAACCGCGAGGCGGCGCGCGGCGGACAGGGCGGGCGCACCCGGGAAATCCAGCGGCTGATCGGACGCTCAATGCGCGCCGCGCTTGACCCGGCGGTGCTCGGCGAGCGCAGCATCGTGCTCGACTGCGATGTCATTCAAGCCGACGGCGGCACCCGCACGGCCGCCATCTCCGGCGCCTATGTGGCGCTGATGGATGCGGTGGAGTGGCTGCTGGGCCAGGCATTGATCGCTGAAAACCCGGTGCATAGCGGGCTCGCCGCGGTCTCAGTCGGGGTCTTTGAAGGCCAGGTGATTACCGATCTCGACTACGCCGAGGACAACCGCGCCGCAACCGACATGAACGTGGTGATGAACGACCGGGGCGATTTAATCGAAATCCAGGGCACCGCCGAAGCCGCGCCGTTCAACCGCAGCGCGTTGAACCGGATGCTGGACCACGCGCAGGCCGGCATTGAGCAAATCTTGCGCGCGCAACAGCAGGCCCTGGGCGGCGGCGCGGCGGCGTAGCCCCGGCCGGCACCGACATGCGCATTGTCGCGGCCACCGGCAACCGGGGGAAACTGGCTGAGCTCAGCGCATTGCTGGCCCCGGGCGGCTGGGAGGTGGTTGCGCAATCCCAATTCAACTGCAGCGAGGCCCCCGAAACCGCCGTCACCTTCGTCGAAAACGCGCTGCTCAAGGCCCGCAATGCGTGCGCGCATACCGGCCTGGCCGCCATTGCCGACGACTCGGGGCTGGAGGTGGATGCGCTGCACGGCGAGCCCGGCGTACGCTCGGCCCGGTATGCGGGCGCCGGCGCATCGAATGCCGACAATATCCGCAAACTCCTGGCCGCCTTGGAGGCGGTCGAAGCGCCCCGGCGCACCGCGCGATTTCGCTGCGTGCTGGTGTATATGCGCCACGCAGCCGACCCGGCGCCGGTGATTAGCGCCGGGGTCTGGGAGGGCCGCATCGCCGAGGCGCCGGCCGGCGACAACGGGTTCGGCTATGACCCGGTGTTCCTGGTTGACGGTCTGGGCAAAACCGCCGCGCAGTTGAATGCGTCGGTGAAGAACCGCCTGAGCCACCGCGCCCGGGCATTGCGCCGGCTCAGCGCGGCGTTGTAGTCCGGCCGGCATTGCGGCATCCTCCGTCCCATATGCGCCTGGAAAAGTTAATCACCTTCCGCGGCCGCCCCGGCCCGCTGCTGCTGATCGTCATGGACGGCGTCGGGCTGGCCGCGCACGGCCCGGCCAACGCGGTGTCATTAGCCGCCACGCCGGTGCTGGACAAACTGTTGGCCTCCAAGTATTGCACCCGGCTGCACGCCCACGGCACCCATGTCGGCCTGACCGGCGACCAGGAGATGGGCAACAGCGAAGTCGGCCACAACACCCTCGGCGGCGGGCGCGTATTCGCCCAGGGCGCCAAACTGGTCAAGCAGGCGCTGGAAGACGGCTCGATATTCCACAGCAAGACCTGGGGCGAAGTGGAGGCGCGCGGCGGGCGCGGCCACACCGTGCACTTCCTCGGCCTGCTGTCGGACGGCAATGTGCACTCGCACATCGGCCACTTGCTGGCGTTGCTCGACAGGTGCCGGCAGTCGGGCATCCGCTCGGTGTGCGTTCACGCGCTGCTGGACGGCCGCGATGTCGAACCGCGCTCGGCGCCGGTGTATATCGAGCAACTGGAAACCCGCCTGGCCGCCATCAACCGCGCGCCCGGTTTCAACTACCGCATCGCCTCAGGCGGCGGGCGCATGGCCATCACCATGGACCGCTACCAGGCCGACTGGCCGATGGTCAAACGCGGCTTTGACGCGCATGTCCACGGCATCGGCCGCGCGGTGCCGGACGCCGCCGGCGAAGTGCAACGCCAGCACCAGGCCGACCCGCGCCTCACCGACCAGTATCTGCAACCGTTCGTCATCGCCGACTCCGGCGGCAACCCGGTCGGCGCCATGCGCGACGGCGATGCGGTGGTGCTGTTCAACTTCCGCGGCGACCGGGCCATCGAGATCTCCCGCGCGCTGGAACAACCGACGTTCACCGAATTCGACCGCGGCCCGATGCCGAAGATTTTTTACTGCGGGATGCTGCAATACGACGGCGACCTCAATGTGCCGGCGCATTACCTGGTCAACCCGCCGGTCATTGAGCGCACCATGAGCGAATACCTGTGCGCCGAAAAGATTAAAACCTTCGCGGTCAGCGAGACTCAAAAATTCGGCCATGTCACCTATTTCTGGAACGGCAACCGCTCGGGGCGTTTTGACGAAAATCTGGAGACCTGGGTGGAAATCCCGTCCGACGACATTGAGTTCAACCGCGCGCCGGCCATGAAGGCGGCCCAGATCACCGACGCCACCATTGAATTGATGCGCTCCGGGGAATATCGTTTCGGGCGCATCAACTTCGCCAACGGCGACATGGTCGGCCACAGCGGCGACTTGGAGGCCACGGTGCGCGCCGTGGAAGTCGTCGATCAGCAGGTCGGCCGCCTGCTGGACGCGGTGTCGGAGTGCGGTGGCACGCTAATGGTGACCGCCGACCACGGCAATGCCGATGAAATGTTCGTGGAAAAAAACGGCCGGCGGGTGATGCGCACCTCGCACAGTTTGAATCCGGTGCCGTTTGTGATCGCCGACCCGCACCCCGACGCGGCATACACCATGGCGGATGTGAAAGACCCCGGGCTGGCCAACGTCGCGGCGACCGCGCTCAACCTGCTGGGCTACCGCGCGCCGCAGGACTACCTGCGGTCATTGATCGATTTTCCGGGGGAACCCCGCAGCCGGCGCTCCATCCACCGCGGCGCCGTCGTCGATCTCGGCCTGGAAACCGTGCAACTGCCCAACCGCGAAATCCTCGCCCTGGAAATCGTCCGCCACCCCGGCGGCGCGGTGGTGGCGGCCCGCGATGACCGCGACCGAGTAGCCCTGATCCGCCAATTCCGCCACGCCGCCGGCGGCTGGATCTGGGAATTCCCGGCCGGCCTGGCGGAGCCCGGCGAAGCCCCGCTCGAAGCCGCCCGGCGCGAGTTGCGCGAGGAAACCGGTTGCCGGGCGAGCACTTGGGAATCGCTGGGCTCGACCTTGACCACGCCGGGTTTCTGCACCGAACGCCTGCACCTGTTCTTAGCCACCGACCTGCGCGTGGCCGAGGCCGACCTGCAGCGGCATGAGTTTATCGAAACTCACTGGGTGGCGCTGCCCCAGGCGATGGAGATGGCGCAGCGAGGGGAAATAGACGACGCCAAAACCATCGTCACGCTGTTCAGGATGATGCGCCCGGCGCCCTCCCAATAGCCGACCGACAGCGGCGCCGCCGACGGCCAAGCCGCGGCGTTGCAGGAAAACAGCGGGGGAAAGGGGCGGTCAGTATTTGCGCTTGCGCCGCGCTTTCTGTCGGGACACGCGCTTCTTTTCCCGGCGAATGGCGATGTCGTTGTCGCGCTTGCGAATGGCGGTGGGTTTTTCGTAACACTGGCGGCGGCGCGCTTCGGTGAACACGCCGGCGCGCTCGCAGGTTCGGCGAAATCTCCGCAATATCACATCGAACGGCTCATTTTGCCGAACTTGAACGGATGGCATAGTCTCTCCTTCGGGATGCTGAAAAAAAAGGTATTATACAATGCGCAAGCGGCGTGTATAACCCCCCGCATGCGCAACTGAATGGAACCCTATGGCGTTCGATCTGAGTGGGGGCAAGCGAGCGGTCATTCGTTTGATTTTGTGTCGCCAGGCGGGCCCGGGCGGCCCCGAAGATAAAGCCGGCGGCGCCGGCCTTAAGTGGCATCCCCGGCGCTTTGATAGGCCACGCCCCGACTGTTCAGAAAATTCAGTATCGACTCCGCGTGAGCGCCCAGGCCGACATTCAGAAACTGGTGCTCCTTGTGCGCCTCGCCTTTTTCCCGGCCCGGCGCCGGCGGGCTGAACCCAAGCGCGTAGTGGCGCGTGTGCGACTGCAAGGCCCACACCACGCCATCGGTATCGACCACCGGCCCGCCGCTTTGCCCGACCAGGCCGGGGGAGGAGGTTTCGATAAATTTGCCGGGCTCGCCGGGCGCCGGTTTGCCGCCTTTGCCGGCCTGCGGCATGGCCGAAATCACCACGCGAGTGAAGATTCCCTCGATTGGAAACAACGGCATCGGCAGCGTGCCGGAGGGCAGGATGAAGGATTGCCGGCTCTCGTCGAAAACCGGCTGGATCCGGTGAAACGGAAAACCCAACTTGCACAAACTGCGCCCCGGCGCATAATCGCCGCCCGGCTCCTTGAACACCGGATAATGGGCGATGGAGTCGGGGTCGAAAGGTTGCAGGCGGCCAAGCGCCAGGTCGGCGCCCGGTTGCATGACCGCATCGCGCAGTTGCACGCCGTCTCGCCCCCACCAGGTGGAGTGGTTCTTCACCGAATCGGCCACCGGGCGCGCGAAGGTGCGCACCTTGGATTTGCGAAAGCGTTTGTCGGCGGTGGTGTCCTGCTCCATTTGGCGGACATCGCTTTGATGCGCGCGGTGGCGCCCGGCGCTTTCCTGCTGGCGCATGATTTCAGCCACCAGGTGCGCCGCGGTCAGCACCCACCCGTCGCGGTTGACCACCACGCAGGCGCCGACCGCGCCGGCGCACTCGCCGCTTTGCAGGCGGCTGGAAATCACCACCGGCAAGGTGAAGGCGCTGGCGATGCGGTATGCATTGGCGAACATCGGCTTTCGGCTTAGACGGATCACTGCCCGGGGGCCGACATTGTATAAGTTTGGCGATTGGCCGGCAATGCGCCGGTGATTGCATGCACCGCCGTCATACGCTGTGATTCGCGCGCCAAATCGGTTATCCTGCGCGCTTTCACCATTCACGCCCCACCCGATGGAAACGTCCAACGAACTGCTCGAATCCCTGCATGTTTCGTCGCAACGCGCGGCCGCACTCAGGAGGTATCTTTGACTACGCCGGCCAAAAGGAACGCCTCGAAGAAGTCGATCTAAGGCTGGAAAACCCGAACATCTGGGATGACCCCGCCGAGGCCCAGGCGCTCGGCCAGGAGCGAGTGCGCCTGCAGCAGGTGGTTCACACCCTCGACCAGTTGAGCCGGGATATCGCCGACGGCATGGAGTTGCTGGAGTTGGCCCGGGCGGAAGCCGACACCGAGGCGGTGGCGGAGATTAAGAGAGAAGCCGGCAAAATCGCCCGCACCCTGGAAAAAATGGAGTTCCGGCGGATGTTCAGCGGCGAAGCCGACTCCCTCAACGCCTTCGTCGATATCCAATCCGGTTCCGGCGGCACCGAGGCCCAGGACTGGGCGGAGATGCTGCTCAGGATGTATGCCCGGTGGGGGGAAACCCAGGGCTACCGCATCGACCTCATCGAGAAGTCGCCCGGCGAGGTGGCCGGCATCAAAAGCGCCACCCTCAAGATGACCGGCGAATTCGCCTACGGCCACCTGCGCACCGAAAACGGCATCCACCGCCTGGTGCGCAAGAGCCCGTTCGATTCGGGAAACCGCCGCCACACTTCGTTCGCCTCGGTATACGCCTACCCCGAAATAGACGACAGCATTAACATCCACATCAACCCGGCCGATTTGCGCATTGACACCTACCGCGCCAGCGGGGCCGGCGGCCAGCATGTCAACCGCACCGACTCGGCGGTGCGCATTACCCATTTCCCGTCCGGAATCGTGGTACAGTGCCAGAATGACCGCTCGCAGCACCGCAACCGCGCCGAAGCGATGGCCATGTTGAAGTCGAGGCTTTTTGAAGCCGAGATGAAAAAACGCCGCGACCAGCAGCAAAGCGAGGAAGACAGCAAAGCGGACATCGGCTGGGGCAGCCAGATTCGCTCCTATGTTCTCGACCAGTCCCGCGTCAAAGACTTAAGAACCGGCGTGGAGACCGGCAACACCCAGGCGGTGCTGGACGGCGCGCTGAACCCGTTTATCGAAGCCAGCCTGAAAGCCGGACTGTAACGCCAGGCGGCGGCGCCAAAGCCATGAATGAACAAAGCGAACAAAGCCGGCTGCGCCGCGCCAAATTGGCCGCCCTTCGCGACCGTGGCGGCCGCGGCAACGCCTACCCCAACGACTTCCGGCGCGATGCACTGGCCGGCGACCTGCACCGGACATTCGGCGGGCGCGAACGACACCTGGCGGCCAGCCTGCCCCGGGTTAAAGTCGCCGGGCGGCTGATGTCGCAGCGCGTGATGGGCAGGGCCGCGTTCGCCCACCTCCAGGACATGAGCGGACGCATCCAGTTGTTCGTGCAGCGCGATTCGCTGCCCGACGGCGCCTACGACGAATTCAAAAAATACGACATCGGCGACATCATCGCCGCCGAAGGCCAGTTGTTTCACACCCGCACCGGCGAGCTCAGCGTGCGCGCCGACACCGTTCGCCTGCTGACCAAATCGCTGCGCCCGCTGCCGGAAAAATATCACGGCCTGACCGACCCGGAACTCAAATACCGGCAGCGCTATGTCGACCTCATCATGAGCCAGGCCGGCCGCGACGTGTTCAAGACCCGCGCCGCGGTCATCCGCCACCTGCGCGAGTTCATGAGCGAGCGCGGCTTTCTGGAGGTGGAGACGCCGATGATGCACCCCATTCCCGGCGGCGCGCTGGCCAGGCCGTTCGCCACCCACCACAACGCGCTGGACATGCCGCTCTACCTGCGCATCGCGCCGGAGTTGTATTTGAAACGCCTGGTGGTCGGCGGTTTCGAGCGCGTGTTCGAAATCAACCGCAACTTCCGCAACGAAGGCGTCAGCGCCAAACACAACCCCGAGTTCACCATGCTGGAGTTCTACTGCGCGTATGCCGACTACCGCGAGTTGATGGACTTGACCGAGGACATGCTGCGCGGTTTGTGCAAAGCGGTGACCGGCGGCGCGGCGGTTGACTACCAGGGCCGGCGCATCGACTTCGCCGCCCCGTTTGCGCGCATGACCATGGCTGAGGCCATTATGCGCCACAACCCCGGGCTGGACGCCGCGCGACTGAACGACCGACGGGCATTGGCCGCGCACGCCGAATCGCTCGGCGTGGAAGTGAAACCCGGCGCCGGCCCCGGCGCATTGCAGATGGACATCTTCGAGAAAACCGTCGAACACCGACTGAACGACCCGACTTTCATCACCGCCTACCCGGTGGAAGTCTCGCCGCTGTCGCGCCGCAACGATGACGCGCCGGAATTGAGC
>JAPPQJ010000131.1:8163-9445 GCA_028817015.1 Gammaproteobacteria bacterium | reverse complement strand
GGAATTGAGCGATAGATTCGAGTTGTTCATCGCCGGGCGCGAAATCGCCAACGGCTTCTCCGAACTGAACGACCCGGAAGACCAGGCCGAGCGCTTCCGCGATCAACGCGCGCAAGTGGAGGGCGACGCCGCCGATGAATCCGACGCCGAGGCCGTGCACTTCGACGCCGACTACATCCGCGCCCTGGAATACGGCCTGCCGCCCACGGCCGGTGAAGGCATCGGTATCGACCGCCTGGTCATGCTGCTGACCGACAGCGCATCGATTCGCGATGTTCTGCTTTTTCCGCTGATGCGGCATGAGGCGGGCGGTTGATTTTGCTACAATCCGCCGCCTCTGCCACGATTGGTTAAATGAAAACGCCGTTAGGTGATACCCAAAGAAGCGAAAGCGTATAAATGGCGTATCTTTAACAACTGATGCCCCATTCGTGCGGATATCCTGAATGGACAAAAGATCCGGGTGCACCCAGATTGGGGATGCAAGACATGAATGGCGAAAACAGCGGAAGAAATTTTCGCTAAAATCGGCCTGCGCAAAAAAGAGGCGGAGCCATGAAACAGCAGCAACTGCAGGAAACCCTGACCCGCCTGGTCAGCGGTTTCGGCTATGAAAATGTCCGCAGAACGCTCACCGCCATGCGGTCGGTAAAACCCGTCACGGCAAAGCGCAACGCCGCGATTCGCCGGGACGCCGCCGCTCAACCGCCCGCAAAGCGGGACCAGAAAAGAACCGGGCCCGACGCCGTGCGCGTCGCCCAATCGCTCGCCGTCACCGACGATGAGAAAAAGAAAATCCTGTTTGCGTTGGCGGAAAAATACGAAGCCAAAGAATTCATGCCGAATGTCAACCATGTGCGGGATTTCCTGAACACCGGCGAACGGGATGTGTCGCGCATCAAGTCGCGGCAGCAGGTGACCGTCGCCGTGTTCAGACAACTCGGCGGTTTGGAGACCGGCAAACTGCGTGAAATGCTGGAGCGCGGATTGTATGGCCCGCCCAAACGACTGGCGCCATATGCCGGGGCGATCGAAGGCTTTCGCCGGCCAAATCGGCCCGCTTAGCATCCCGCTTAGCACCCCGCTTAGCGCCGGCAAATTGTCATCGACGCCAGTCCGGGAATTCGCCCGGCCGCCCCGGCCCGGCGCGATTGCGCCGCGCGGCGTGAGACGCTCGCCTGATTCCCCGGAGCCGACCCGATGACGCCGCCTGAAATTTTCATCGGGCTGCGCTACACCCGCGCGCGGCGGCGCAATCATTTCATCTCGTTCATCTCGGCGA
>JAPPQJ010000131.1:0-8137 GCA_028817015.1 Gammaproteobacteria bacterium | reverse complement strand
TATGAACGGCTTTCACGCCGACTTGCGCGACCGCATTTTGTTCGTGGTCTCGCACATCACCATCAGCGACCCGGGCGGCGATTTGGCCGACTGGCGGGCGGCCGCGCGGCAAACCGCGGCGCATCCGCAGGTGCGCGCGCAGGCGCCGTATATCCTGGGGCAAGGCATGCTGACGCGCGGCGGCGCGGCCACCGGGGCGTTGATTCGCGGCATCTCGCCGACGCGCGAGCGCGATGTGTCGCAGGTGCTGGAACACATCATCGCCGGCCGCCCCGAGGCGCTTGAGCCCGGGAGTTTCGGCATCATTCTCGGCGACACACTGGCGCGCTCGTTGGGCGCGGGCGTGGGCGACAAGGTGACACTGATTGCGCCCAAAGGCCGGGTCACGCCGGCCGGGCTGCTGCCGCGCTTGAAGCGTTTCACCGTGGCCGGCCTGTTCCGCATCAACATGCACGAATACGACAGCGGCATCGCCCTGATTCACATCGAGGACGCGGCGCGCCTGTTCGGAGCCGCAGGGACGGTCAGCGGGTTGCGCTTGAAACTCGGCGATGTCGAGCAAGCGCCGGCGGTGCGCCGCGAACTGGCCGGGCAACTGGGCGGCGCCTACCGCATCCGCGACTGGAGCATGGAGCACGCCAACTTCTTCCGCGCGCTGCAAATCGAAAAGCGCGTGGTGTTCATCGTGCTCCTTCTCATCATCGCGGTGGCGGCCTTCAACATCGTCTCCACGCAGGTTATGTTCGTCACCGACAAGCGCGCCGATGTGGCGATTTTGCGCACCCTGGGCTTAAGCCCGGCCGGGGTGATGAAAATCTTCGTGGTGCAGGGCACGGTCATCGGCGTGGCCGGCACCGTGCTCGGCGGCGCGCTGGGCGTGGTCACCGCGCTCAATGTCGAGACGCTGATTCCGGCCATCGAGAACTTCTTCAACACCGAGCTGTTTCCGGTCGATGTCTATCTCATCACCGACTTCCCCGCGCAGATGCGCTGGGCCGATGTATCGCGCGTCATCGCCGCCGCGCTGTCGATGAGTTTTCTCGCCACGCTGTACCCGGCGTGGAAGGCGTCGCGGGTCGCACCGGCCGAGGCGCTGAGATACGAATGAAGGGCGGCGCGCCAACCCGTTCGACGGTGACCACGCCGCCGGTCATTGAATGCCTGCGCGTCAGCAAACGCTTCGCCCAGGGCCGGCTGCGCGTCACCGCGCTTCGCGAAGTCGACCTGCAAGTCGCGGCCGGCGAGCGCGTGGCATTGGTCGGCGCCTCCGGCTCCGGCAAGTCCACGCTGCTGCACATCCTCGGCGGCCTGTCGCGGCCGTCGGCCGGTGCGGTGCGCGTGGACGGCCGTGACATCAACGCCCTGCGCCCCGCGGCCGCCGGCGAACTGCGCAACCGCGCGCTCGGCTTCGTCTATCAGTTCCACCACCTTTTGCCCGAGTTCACCGCGCTGGAAAATGTCGCGATGCCGCTTTTGATTCGCCGCACCACGCGCCGCGATGCATTGGCGCGCGCGGAGCAAATCCTGCAACGGGTCGGCCTCGGCCACCGCATCGCCCACAAGCCCGGCGAGTTGTCCGGCGGCGAGCGCCAGCGCGCGGCGGTGGCGCGGGCGCTGGTGACCGCCCCGAAATGCGTGTTGGCCGATGAGCCGACCGGCAACCTCGACAGCAAAACCGCCGCGTCGATTCACGACCTGTTGCTGGAACTGAACTTCGAGCGCGGCACCAGTTTGGTGGTGGCGACGCACGATGCCAGGTTGGCCGCCCGGATGGGGCGCGAGGTGCGCATCAGGGACGGCGCGATTGACGGCGATTGACGGTTTGTCGATGCCGGGCGCGCGGTGGCCCGCTTTTGTTAATCCGCCGCCGGCGCGGCGCGGCGTTGTGCGGCGGCGGGCGCGCGTTCAGTCCAGCGAAAATGCCACATGAGGACGCATTGCATCACCAAACTTACGCCGTTGAACAACAACAACGGCCAGCCGGCCGCACCCATGGTGAAACCAAACCAGATGGAGGCGCAGTCCTTGACGAAGAACAACTGGTGCATCGGCAGCGACAACCCGCCGGTGCGCCCGGCGCGGCGGATTTTAACCACCTGGTGAACGGCCCCCTGCAAAAAAAGCGCGGCGGCGGCCACCACCAACACCTGCGACGCGAACGCGCTATAGGCTAACAGGCCGCCGCCGAACCAGCGCAGCAGCGGCGACATCACAAACAATCCGGCACCGACCGCGAACACACCGACCGGCAGCGCCCCCCTGCGGTCGGTCATGATGGCGTGCAGGATGAGCAGCGCAACCGCCAGCGCCGCCACCCGCGGCCACACCAGATAATGATTGAGTTCTTCCAGGAACAGACCATAGGCGAACAGCGCGTAGAAGCCGAGGTAGGTGGCGGTGAAGCGGTTCAGACTGATGGTCGAGGTGGGGCGCTCACCGGCCATTTGCCCGGCGGCATACAGGCGTTTTCGTTTCCGGATGAAGCGCACCTGCATGACCAGGCCGCTGAGCGCCAGGGTCACGAAAAAAGCGCTCGCCAGCCCCGCCAGATGGTAGTCGGTCATCGATGATCAATCCGCCGCACGCCAATCAAAGCCCGATGCGCCGGGGCGCGGGCCGGCGCACGCCGAATCTATCACAGACTTGCCAAGCGCCGCCCGAGCCCCCATATCTGCGTTCCCGCATCAACATCTCCCGCGCACCGGCCATGACCCGCCCCGGAGACGAATCCGCCGCCGAGAACACCCAAATCGCCCGCCCCGAGGACATTCTGCCCGGCGCCTTAAGCCTCATTCCGCTGGAGCAGAAACCGTTCTTTCCGGGGCAGGTGCTGCCGCTGGTGCTAAGCGCGCGCAAGTGGGGAACCACCCTCAAGCAGGCGCACCGCTCGGGGCACGGCTGGGTCGGCGTGGTGTTCACCCGAGGCGCGGCGCCCGACCAGGTCGCGCACACCGATTTCTGCGCGATGGGTACGGCGTGCCGCATTCACCAAATTGAGCAGCACGAGGCGCGGCTGCATGTGGTGTTGGCCGGCATGCAAAGATTTCGCATCAAGCGGTGGACCTCGAAGGCGCGGCCGTTTCGCGCGCGCGTGTCTTATTTCCCCGAGCCGCCGCCGCGCGAGAGCGTCGAAATCAAAGCCTACACCACCGCCATCGTCAACATCATCAAGGAACTCCTGCCGCTCAACCCGATGTACGGCGAGGAGTTGAAAATGTTCCTCAACCACTTCGGCACCAGCGAGCCGTCGCGCCTGGCCGATTTCGGCGCCAGTTTGACCACCGCCGACCCGGCCGAGCAGCAGGAGATTTTGGAGACCGTGGAGTTGCTGCCGCGCATGGAAAAAACCCTGGTGCTGCTGCAAAAGGAGGTGGAAATCGCCACCGCGCAGACCGAAATCCGCAAGCATGTCGAGAGCGAGTTGAACCAGCGCCAGCGCGAGATGTTCCTGCGCGAACAACTGAAGTTCATCCAGTCGGAACTCGGCATCTCCAAGGACGACCGCCAAACCGAAATCGAGCGTTTCCGGGAAAAAATCGCCGACTACGACCTGCCGCAGCAGGCCGCCGAGCGCATCGAGCAGGAACTGGAAAAGATGGCGGTGCTGGAGCGCGGCTCGCCGGAGTATACCGTGACGCGCAACTACCTGGACTGGCTGACGGCCGTGCCGTGGGGCGTGTTCAGCGAGGACTCGCTCGACCTGGACGCCGCCGAGCGCGTGCTGGACGCCGACCACGAAGGCCTCGAAGAGGTTAAGCGCCGCATCCTGGAATTCATCGCCGTGGGCGCCATGCGCGGCGAAATCGCCGGCTCCATTTTGCTGTTGGTCGGACCGCCCGGGGTCGGCAAGACCTCGTTGGGGCGCTCGGTGGCGGCCGCGCTGGGGCGCAAGTTTTTCCGCTTCTCATTAGGCGGCATGCACGACCAGGCGGAGATCAAGGGCCACCGCCGCACCTACATCGGCGCCATGCCGGGCAAATTCATTCAGGCGTTGCGCGAGTGCAAAACCGCCAACCCGGTCATCATGTTAGACGAACTGGACAAAATCGGCGCCTCGTTTCGCGGCGACCCGGCCTCGGCCCTGCTGGAGGCGCTCGACCCGGAACAAAACCGCGACTTCCTCGACCACTACCTCGATGTGCGCGCCGACCTCTCCAATGTCCTTTTCATCTGCACCGCCAACCAGACCGACACCATTCCCGGCCCGCTGCTCGACCGCATGGAAACGGTGCGCTTGTCGGGTTACCTGGCGGCGGAAAAAATCGCCATCGCGCGCCGCCACCTGCTGCCCCGGCAACTGAAACGCGGCGGCTTGAAGGCGCGCGGGCAGTTGCGCATCGACACCGCGGCGATTCGCAAAATCGCCGAGCAGTATGCGCGCGAGGCCGGCGTGCGCCAACTGGAAAAGATGTTGGGCGCCATCGTGCGCAAGGCGGCGGTGAAGTTGCTGCGGCAAAAGGGAAAAGGGAAAAGCAAAGGCGGCAAGCGCGCGCCGATTCGCGTGACCCCGGCCAACCTGGGAAGTTATCTCGGCAAGCCGTTGTTCACCGCCGACGGCCGCATCCGCGGCGTCGGCGTGGCCACCGGCCTGGCGTGGACCGCGCTCGGCGGCGCCACCCTCGATGTCGAGGCATCCATCGCCCACGACTTCAACCGCGGCTTCAAACTCACCGGACAACTGGGCAATGTCATGCGCGAGTCGGCGGAAATCGCATACAGTTATGTGGTCGGCAACGCCGCGCGGCTGGGCGTGGAAAAATCCTTCTTCAAGGACGCGATGATCCACCTGCATGTGCCGGCCGGCGCCACCCCCAAGGACGGCCCCAGCGCCGGCATCACCATGGCCTCGGCGCTGATTTCGCTGGCCGGGAACAAACCGGTGGCTCAATCCCTGGCCATGACCGGCGAAATTTCACTGACCGGCCGGGTGCTGAAAGTCGGCGGCATTAAGGAAAAAACCATCGCCGCGCGGCGCATGAAAATTCGCAAACTGCTGCTGCCCGAAGGCAACCGCGGCGATTATGAAGAACTCCCGGAGTATGTGAAAGAGGGACTCGTGGTGCAATTTGTGTCCGCCTACGACGAAGTGCTGGCGCATTTGTTTTAGCGCGCGGCGCATCCGGGGGTTGGGGGGTCGCGGTTGAGTCGGGCGTGGCGGGACTCCCGCCGGCACGGCTCGGAGCCGAGCGGCAATGGCGTCAAGCGATGCACCGGGCGCAAGCCGCCCCGCACGCCTTTCACAACTCAATGCGCGTCCACAACGGAAAATGATCCGAACCGGCCGCTTGATCATCCACCCGGCAGGCGGTGATTCGGTTGCGTAGCGCGCTGCTGACGAAGCAGTAGTCGAGGCGCGCCGGGCGGCCGCGCACATCGCTGGTGAAGCCGCCGGCGACATCGCCGCCGGCGGCGCACCAGGCGTCCACGAAACCTCTGGGGTTGGTGATGCGACCGCCGTAGTCGCTGAGCGGGCCGGCCATGCGCGCGTATTCGGGGGAATCGGGCTGGAAGTTGAAATCGCCCAGCATAACCGCCTCTTCGGGGACGGTTTGTGCGCCGGCCCCGTCACCGGCCGCGAAACCGCCTTGCCCGCCGCTAAGGTCGCCGCTGATGGCCGCGCCCTCGAAAGCGGCGTTGGCGTGAATCGCGAGCAGCGCCTCAACCTGGGGCAGGCGGGTGGCGCCGGACAAATGGGTGAGATGCAGCGAATAGACGCGCAACAACCGCCCGCCGCAGCGCAGCGTGGCCTCAAGCGCCGAGCGCTGAATGCTGAGCGGGCCGGTGCTCCCGTATTTGGGCAGCAGGTGGTGGCGGCAGGCCAGGAGCGGCTGGCGCGACAGGAGCATGTTGCCGAACTGGCGGCGGTGGCCGCTGGCCGGGGCGGCGCCGGGGGCGTGGAGGTCGACGCCGGGGCCATAGACCCAGTAATAGTCGCCCAGGCCGTCGGCGATGGCCCGCACCTGGTCGATGTTGCCGCTGCGCGGCCAATAGCGGTCGACTTCCTGCAACGCGATTAAATCAGCACCGGCGATTTCAGCGAGGATGCGGGGCAGGTCGTTTTTGTTGTCGCGGCCTTCGGCGTAGCGGATGTTGTAAGTCAGAAAGTGCATTGTGGGCGGGCGGCGAGGTTTGGAAAATTTGATACGATTGGCCGAGGTTGCGGCGAAGCGCGGTTGCCGTTTCCCGCATCAAAATACCGGCCGCCTTTTGACCAACCGCTAAACCGCCAGGTGGATGATCCCGGCACTCATGAAAAAACGCTGCAGGGCCTGTTTGGGCCAGACTGCAGACGCGGATTGAGCCTGCCCCCGGGTGTCCAGCGCCTCTTCTTTCCTGCGCCTCTCCCCGGCCCTCTCCCAAAGGTGTACAGACCGGAGACATAGTTTACACCTGTGCGGGGACATCGCTTACATATTTTTGGCCCCCCTGAGGGTCAGTTTGCCTATTTGCCGGGTGCAGTAATAGACCGCATATTGTCCGTCCTGGGTGGTGGCTCTCAACGCCACATATGGTTGTTTCAGGGCTTTGCCGATGCGGTAGGGCTGGCCCTTGAATGGCACCGTGCCATCGCCGCTCACCTTGCGCACGGCCACGCCAGTCTCGTATTCCACGGCCGGCAAGCGTTCGGGGAAGCGGCGGGGGCCGGGCTGGTAGCGGGCTGCGGGCACCGCATAAGCCAGCGCTTCATGCGGTCGGCGCAGATTGTAGTCGGCGCGCCGGCGGCTTCGCATGACCCTGGCCTTTGAGCCGCCAATGGATTTTGCGCCCGCCCCAGGCCGGATGTTCCTCTCGCACGGCCAACACTTGTTGCACGATATGCGCGGGAGTAAGAGACGGAGACCGACAGGGCCTGCGGGATCCTTCCTGCAATCCCCCCTTCCCGCCCTCGGCATGGCGCCTGCGCCATTGATACCCGGTGACACGGGAAATGCCGAAACTCTCGCACAACCGCGCAAAAGTCCCGTCCCAATAGCCTAAACGCGCTATCCATTCCAACTTCTGACTCATCGCCGTTTGCTCTTTCCAGGGCATAATGGACCTCCTCGCATGGGCCGGTTTATACCCGGAATATGTAAGCGATGTCCCCGCACATTTGTAAAGGATGTCTCCGGCCTGTACACAACACGAGCGAAAAGCGAAAAGACGAGATAACGCAATGGAACGATCAATGAGAGTTGACAAACGGCGTAAATGCTTGATCTTCGGCATAGTCGATCTCCCGCCAATAAGGTGTTGGCGGGTTTTGTCAACTTTCCTTGATAATTCCCATAAAAAAGCCCCGCCGGACGACGGGGCTTCCCAGCAAAAGCGCCGGTGTGATTACATCATGCCGCCCATGCCGCCGCCCATGCCACCGCCCATATCGGGCATCGGCGCGGCCGGTTTATCTTCCGGGATTTCGGCCACCATGGCCTCGGTGGTAATCAGCAACCCGGCGATGGAGGCCGCGTTTTGCAGCGCCGCGCGGGTGACCTTGGTGGGGTCGAGAATACCCATTTCGATCATGTCGCCGTATTTTCCGGTGGCGGCGTTGTAGCCGTAGTTGCCTTTGTTCTCGGCGACCTGGTTGAGGATGACCGAGGAATCCTCGCCGGCATTGGCGACGATCTGACGCAACGGCTCCTGCAGCGCGCGCAGGGTGATTTTGACGCCCACATCCTGGTCGGGGTTGGCGCCGGACACTTTGCTGACGCTCTTGGTGCAGCGCACCAGCGCCGTGCCGCCGCCGGGGACCACGCCCTCTTCCACCGCCGCGCGGGTGGCGTGCAGCGCATCCTCGACGCGCGCCTTTTTCTCCTTCATCTCCACTTCGGTGGCGGCGCCGACTTTGATCACGGCCACGCCGCCGGCCAACTTGGCCACGCGCTCCTGCATTTTCTCGCGGTCGTAATCGGAGGTCGCTTCCTCGATTTGGGTGCGGATTTGATTGACCCGCCCCTCGATGTCGCGGCTGCTGCCGGCGCCGTCGATGATGGTCGAGTTCTCCTTGGAGACCTGGATGCGCTTGGCCTGGCCGAGGTCATCCAGGGCGGCGTTCTCGAGGCTCATGCCGACTTCTTCGCTGATGACCCGGCCGCCGGTCAGGATGGCGATGTCTTCCAGCATGGCCTTGCGGCGGTCGCCGAAGCCCGGCGCC
>JAPPQJ010000161.1 GCA_028817015.1 Gammaproteobacteria bacterium | reverse complement strand
CACCGAAACGCCACGGGTCTGTTGAATCTCGGCGAGTTGTTCAGCGTGCATGCGGTGCATGGCCATAATTCCCCCGCCGCCAGCAGGGTAGTTTTCGCCGTTTTTCTTGCGTGTCAAAAGGTAGTTCATTGTTTTAGGTGCCCGTTTTTCATTACCTTCGGTTTCCCCAACCTTAACGAAACCGACCTTTTCTACAAACGGCCAATAGCGCAACATTTCAGCAATAATTTCTATGAAACATGGTCGCAGGCCCCCAATATGCCATCGAGTTTTCGAATGTGTAATCGCCGCTTGAGACAAACTGGCGGCCAGTCCCAATCCCCGAAGTTCAGGGTATACAACGCATCGAGAGATCCGAACTATTGTATTGGTATACTTTTTTGCCGTTTCCCGGTCCCAGGATTTCCATCCGATACCATACTCAGCGTCCTTATATGGGCAATCTATAACTTTTTTTCGCGCGACATTGACAATCAGACTGGAAGACAACTCGACAAACCCCACAGTTTTGGGAAGATTCCAAACGTTCAGTTTTGCGATTAGCGGAATTCGTCTCCCGGCGCCCCCGGTTCCCCTGTAGTGAAACTCGGTCAACGCCGCGTATTCGTCAAGTTCTTCTTGCGTTTCAATTTCCTTTATAGTCAATTTTATACCCTTTCCATTTATATAAATGGTTTTTCTAGTCCGCCATGCGGGAGATATTTGAACTTCCCCTTTCATGTTGCGGAGTTTCACCCAGGCTTCCTTGCCAACACATCGAATTTGATCTCCCTTAGTGACCGGCACGAAAGGTCGAGAGAAAGAAATATTTTCCCCATCGACTGTTCGCAAAATGATTGTAGTGCCTTTGCGATAACGCGATGTAACTCGCACATATCGTGGCAATGCCACCCGAGTGCTACGAGGCACCCTGGTCGCCCCAAGCTTCAGTTCGTGGCTCCATATCTAAACCATTATAGCGAGTGAAGCGGCCACGATGTGGCCGCTTCGTTGCCTCGCATTCAATTCCGCTAACAATCCCGCGGCGTGATGGCGTTTTCCGCGGCGTAGGCGGTGGAGTCTTCGGCAATCAACGCATCGACCACTTCGCGGTCGGCGCCGGTGAAGTCGGTAATCAGCGACCAGGTTTTGCTGTTGGCGTCCCATTGCTGAATCGCGCCCAGGCCCGGCGCGCCGTGGTTGGCGCACGAGACATTGATTTCGGGCCCGAAGTTCGGCAGGCCGAGTTCGGCCATGCGCGCTTTGGTCACTTGCAACGCCTCCATGCCGTCGCGCATCTGCCCCGGGGTGAGTTCGCCGGTGTTGTGGATGCGCTGCGCGTTGGCTGCGGCCTCGGCGGTAAGCATCGCCGCGTAGATGCCGCGGTTGTAGAGCACGGTGCCAAGATGCGAGCCGTCGCCGGCCGCTTTGCCGGCGTCCACGACATACCGCTTCAGGTCGCGGTAAATCGGGAAGCCGTCGCCGGTGTTGTGGAAGGTGACCGCTTTGTAGCCGTGCGCGCCGTCGCCGGCCGGCAGGACATCGTGCTCGGACGCCGACCACCACACGCCGACGAAATGGTCCATCGGAAATCTAATGTTCACCGCCTCCTTGATGGCCACCTGGTTCATCACCCCCCAGCCCCACATGACCACATAATCCGGTTGCTCGCGGCGGATTTGCAGCCACTGCGATTTCTGCTCCTGACCGGGATGGTCGACCGGCAACAGGGTCAGTTCATAGCCGTGCTTGCCGGCCAACTCCTGCAGCGTGCGAATCGGCTCCTTGCCGTACGCGGAGTTGTGATACACCAGCGCGATGTTTTTGCCGCGCAGATTGCCGCCTTCCTCGCTCGCGATGTGCTTGACGATAATCGACGCCGCGTCCCAGTAGGTGCCGGGATAACTGAACACATGGCTGAACACGCGGCCGTTGGCGGCCGAGGTGCGGCCGTAGCCCATGGTGTGAATCGGGATGTCATCGGCGGTGGCTTTCGGAATCAACTGGTAGGTGATGCCGGTCGACATCGGGTGATACACCAGCGCGCCCTCGCCCTTGGTGGATTCGTAGCACTCCACGCCCTTCTCGGTGTTGTAGCCGGTCTCACAGTCGAGGGTGCGCACGGGCACGCCGCCGATGCCGCCGTCTCGTTCATTCAACAGCGTGAAGTAGTCGGTGAAACCGTCGGCGTACGGAATGCCGCCGGGCGCATACGGCCCGGTGCGGTAGTGCAGGCCGGGGATGACCAGGTCGGCGTGCGCCGCCCCCGCCATCACGGTTGCCGCCAGCGCGGCGGCGATTGGTTTTGCAAGTTTCATTTCATGCTCCGGTAGGTTGAGTGGAAGTTGCCGCCCGCTCAATGCGGGAACGGCCAGAGTCTCAGTTTCTCTTTGGCGATGCGCCACAACTGCGCCAGGCCGTGCGGTTCGACGATGAGAAAAAACAGTATCAGCGCGCCGACCATCATCAGGATGATGTGCGCCGCCAAGTCGGTCGGCCAGCCCAAGCCGCCGACCAGGATATTTTTCATCAGCACCGGCAGCAGAGTCAAGAACGCCGCGCCGATGAACGATCCGAAGATGGAGCCCAAGCCGCCGATG
>JAPPQJ010000030.1 GCA_028817015.1 Gammaproteobacteria bacterium | reverse complement strand
CAACGCGGTGGCCGTGGTCTTCCTCAACACCAACGCGGCCGCGGCCGCCGGCGCGTTGGCCGCGCTCATCCTCGCCCGCCTGCGCTACCACAAAGCCGACCTGACCATGCTGCTAAACGGCGCGCTGGCCGGCCTGGTGGTCATCACCGCCGAGCCGCTGACGCCTAACGCGCTGCAGGCGACCGTGTTCGGCGCGGCCGGCGGCGTGTTGGTGACGCTCAGCATCGTGTTCCTCGACAAACTGAAAATCGACGACCCGGTCGGCGCCATCTCGGTGCACGGCGTGTGCGGCCTGTTCGGCTTGCTGTTGGTGCCGCTGACCAACCCCGGCGCGTCTTTCCTCGGTCAGTTGGCCGGCGCCGCGACCATCCTCGTGTGGGTGTTCGGCTTGAGTTATCTGGTGTGGCGCGCGCTGAAAGCGGGCATCGGCATCCGCGTCGACGCCGAGGACGAATTCAACGGCATGGACATGGCCGACTGCGGCATCGAGGCGTATCCGGAGTTCACTAAAACGGTGTAGGCGGCGGCCCGCTGGCCTCGGCGCGGCGGGCCAGCGCCGAACAACGCGCGCGGTATCGGTGACAGAAGCGTTTGTGTTGCTGATACGGGAACACATCGTACCGCTTGCGGCGGCGGATGTCGTCCTGCACCTGTCTCCAATACGCGGGGTCCAGCAACTCGCTGTGCCGGGTTAAGAACTTCTCCCGGAACCGCGGCTGGCTGGCGACGAACGACTCGAATTGCTGCGGGAAGAAATCGTTGTCGCCGACATGGAACCACGGCTCGCTCGCCATTTCCTCCTCGGCGGTGCGCGGCGCCGGCATGGCGCGGATGCGGATTTCATCCATGCGGCACACTTCATCGTAGTCGTAGAACACCACGCGGTTGTGGCGGGTGACGCCGAAGTTCTTAAGAAGCATGTCGCCGGGGAAGATGTTGGCGGCGAGCATTTCCTTGACCGCGTTGCCGTAACTGGTCACGCCGCGACCCAGCATGTCGTCGTCGGCGTGGTCGATGAAAATGTTGAACGGCAGCATGCGCCGCTCGATGTACAAATGGCGGATGATGACGGAGTCGCCGTCGATGTGCAGGTTGGAGGCGATTTCGCGGCGCAACTCATCCAGCAGTTCGTCGGAGAACCGGTCGACCGGAAACGCGACATGCGAGAACTCCCAGGTGTCCGCCATGCGCCCCACGCGGTCGTGCAATTTCACCATGCGGTATCGACGCCGCACGGTGGCGCGGTCGATGTTCTTCGGCGCGCCGAAATGGTCTTTAATGACCTTGAATACATAGGGGTATGACGGCAGCGTGAACACGCACATCACCATGCCGCGGATGCCCGGCGCGGTGACCAGTTTGTCGCCGGAGTGCCGCAGGTGGTGCAGAAACTCGCGGTAGAACAAGGTCTTGCCCTGTTTTTGGAAGCCGATGCTGGTGTATAAATCGGCGCGCGTTTTGCTCGGCAAAATGGACTGCAAAAACGCAATCAGCCCGGACGGCACCTCGGTGTTGACCATGAAATAGGCGCGGGTGAAACTGAAAATCAGCGCCAGGTCGTCGGCTTCGGTGAGGATGGTGTCGACATACAATTGCATGTCGTCGTTGATGAGCAGCGGCACCACGAACGGCTGGCTGTCGACGCCGACCACCGCCCGGCCGACGATGTAGGCGGCCTTGTTGCGGAAGAACAGCGACGACACCACATGCAGTTGGCGGTGCGGCGCCGGCGCCGCATCCGGCTGCAGTGCCGGCCGGAAACTCTCGACGATTAAGTCCAGGTCGCGTTCCAGGTCTTCCCAGGGCAGTTGCAAATCGAAACCGTGCAGGATGCTCCTGAAGGTGTCGCGCAGGCCGGCTTGGTCGGGGTAATAGCCGGTGTATGCGGGCGCGTCCATGTCGAGGTAATCGATGGCGCGGCCGGGTTTGACGAAGATGTGGTCGTTGTTGTAGTAACTGCGGTCGAACAGCCGGCAGAACACCGAGTTGTAGAAACTCTCCGCCAGTTCCGGCTGCTTGTGGTCGTACAGCAGCCACATATACCACCGCTTGATGTCCTGCCACAGCCGGGCGTCCAGTTTGCCCAGGTCGAAGCGCCGGCTTAAGTCGTCGATGGCTTCGGTGACGCGCAGGTCGTAGTAGCCGATGCGCTCCCTTCGCGCCGCGTCTTCGCCCTCCCAGTCGGCCGCCTCGAAACGCGCTTTGGCGGCGCGCGTGATTTCCTGAAACAGCGAGAAGTGGCGGTCGAACCCCTCCAAAATGGTGCCGGCGATTTGCCTGACCAGGTCGGCGCTCACATTCAACCCCGTCAACCCCGCAGGCGCGCCCCGGCCAACACCCGGACGGGGCCGCCGGGCCGGAGTCTAAAACTGCTCCTCTTCGGTCGAGCCTGCCAGCGCGGTCACCGACGAGGCGCCGCCCTGGATGGTGGTGGTGACATCGTCGAAGTAGCCGGCGCCGACTTCCTGCTGGTGGGCGACAAAGGTGTAGCCCCGGTCGGCGGCGGCGAATTCCGGCTGCTGAACCTTGTCGACATAGTGGCGCATGCCTTCGCCGCGCGCGTAGCCGTGCGCCAGGTCGAA
>JAPPQJ010000157.1 GCA_028817015.1 Gammaproteobacteria bacterium | reverse complement strand
ATGGTCATGAAAAACGGCGGCATCGAACAAATCGGCACGCCGGATGAAGTGTATCGGTCGCCGGCCAACCGTTATGTCGCCACCTTCATCGGCTCGCCGGAAATCAATATCCTCGAGGGCATCGTTGACGGCGGCACCTGCGCCATCGGCGGCCGGGCATTTCCGCTGCCCGCGGGCCCCAAGCCGTCAGGGAAAATCCTCTACGGCGTCCGCCCCCACGACCTCATGGTCGCGGCCGGCGGCGCCACGCCGATTGCGGCCGCCGTCGAATTCACCGAGCCGACCGGCGGGGCCATTATCGTCCACGCCAGCCTCGGCGAACAGAAAATCGTCCTGCAGATTTCGCACGATGAAGGCAAAGCGCTGGCGCCCGGAGATGTCCTCCATTTCCGCGTCAACCCGAACAAAGTTCACCTGTTCGACCCGCAAACCGAGCGCCGGGTCAGCGCCGCCGAATAACCGCATGAAAATGCCGTGGCGCAGGACGCGGCGGCGAAGCGGTTGTCAAGTTTTGCTTAACAAAGCCTCGTCATTTTGTCCTTGACCGCCCGCGCGGGGCGTCTTTACAGTGTTTCGGAACAGACCGCGTTGCACGCGCAACGCCAACCGGCACCACAGCGAGGTATCCGCCATGAAAATTAAATTCACCACCCTCATTGCGACGGCAACCGCCCTGTCGCTGATGCAATCGGCGCAGGCGGCCGAGTTAATCGTCGGCACCAACGGCAAACCCGGCAACCCGCGCGTGACCGCCGCCGAGATGTTCGGCGCGCTGCTGGAACAGAATTCCAAGGGCAAATACACCACCAGGGTGGCGCATTCGGCGAGCCTCGGCGACGACCGGCAGATGCTCAAGTCGGTGCGCCTCGGCACCATGCACATCACCGTCAACTCGGACGGCCCGGTGGCGGAAATCGTTCCCGACCTGAATGCGTTTGGCCTGCCCTATTTGTTTTCCGACCTGACCCAGGCGTGGGAAGTGCTGGACGGCCCCATCGGCGACGCCATTGCCGCCAAACTGGAGCAGAAAGGTTATGTGGTGCTGGCGTGGTGGGACAACGGCATTCGCAAAATCACCCATGTGTCCAAACCCATCGCCCATCCGGATGACATCAAGGGCATGAAGATTCGCACGCCGCAAAGTCAGGTGACCATCGACGCTTTCCGGGCGCTTGGCGCCAACCCCGCGCCGCTGGCGTTCTCCGAGTTGCCGGCGGCGCTGCAGTCGGGCGTGTTTGAGGGGCAGGAAAATCCGCTGGCGAACATTCACTCGTCCAAACTGCACGAGTTGACGCCGTATATTGCGAAGTCCAATCACAAATATGAGATGGCGCCGATATTGGCGTCCAAAAAGTGGTGGGACACGGTGCCGGCCGCCGACCGGCGGATGATTCAAAACGCGATGGACGCGGCCACCTGGTATAACCGCGGCGTGTTCCTGATTGCCGACGCCGAACTGGAGCAGCAGTTGCTCCAGGAAGGCGCGAAGTTCAACGAGGTTGACACCGAGGCGTTCAAATCCGCGACCGCCGGCGTCTATGAGAAGTGGGCGGATGAAATCGGCGACATCGTGCCGCAGATTCAAAAGGCCGCGGCCGAAGCCGGCCGGCGCTGAGGGCGGGCCGGTCACCGCCGCAACAACAACCGATTAGCGCAGGGCAGGCAGCCGGCCACGCCGGGGTAAAACCATGCGCGACGGTGACGCGGAAAACACGGCGGGCGCGGTGTCGTTGCGGCAACGCGCCTGCCGCATTCGCCGCCACGCGCTGCGCATGGGCGAGGTTCAGGGGCAGGGCTACATCGCCCAGGCGCTGGGCTTCGCCGATGTGCTCGCGGTCTGCTATTTCCACGCGCTAATCTACCGCGCCGATGACCCCGAATGGGAAGGCCGGGACCGCCTGTATCTGTCCATGGGCCATTACGCGCTCGCGCTGTATGCGGCGATGATCGAGGCCGGCATCCTGCCCGAGGACGAACTGGAAACCTACGGCGGCGACCACAGCCGCCTGCCGATGTCGGGTATGGCCGCGTATACGCCGGGCATGGAAATCACCGGCGGCTCGCTGGGGCATGGACTCGGCATCGCGGTCGGGGCGGCGTTGGGGCTCAAGCGCAAAAACTCCGCCAACTTCATCTATAACCTGCTGTCCGACGGCGAACTGGGCGAAGGCTCGACCTGGGAAGCGGTGATGTCGGCAGCGCACCACCGCCTCGACAACCTGATTGCGGTGGTCGATTTCAACAATCAGCAGGCCGACGGGCCGTCTCAGGAGACGCTGTGCGCCGAGCCGCTGGAAGACAAATGGCAAGCCTTCGGCTGGCATGTGCAGCGCGTCGACGGCAACCATATCGACGCGCTGACAACGGCCTTCGACGCCGCGCGCCGCCACCGCCGCCGCCAGCCGCGCGTCATCATCTGCAACACCCGGCTGGCCGCCGGCGTGCCGTTTTTGGAGGCGCGCGAGCGCAACCATTTCCTGCGCGTGGAACCTCACGAATGGGCGCAGGCCATCGCCGTGCTCGACCGGGCCAACGCGCGGTGAGACCCTCCAAATACACCCCCCGCCCGCCGGTTGCCGGAAATCAACGGCGGCGCACTTCGGCGATGATTGCGTCGCTGGACGCCGGCGGCGCCCCGACCGTGGACGCGCCGTTCGGCCATGCGCTGAACGAAGTCGCCCGCCACAACGACAAAATCGTCGCGCTGACCGCCGACTTGTCGAAATACACCGACCTGCATGTGTTCGCCGCGGCCAACCCGTCGCGTTTTTATCAAATGGGCATGGCTGAGCAGGTGATGATTTCCGCCGCGGCCGGGCTGGCGCGCGAAGGCTTTACGCCGTTTGCGACCACCTACGCGGTGTTCGCCTCCAGGCGCGCATACGATTTCATCTGCATGGCAATCGCCGAGGAGTCGCTGGATGTCAAAATCGTCTGCGCGCTGCCGGGCTTGACCACCGGCTACGGGCCCAGCCACCAGGCCACCGAAGACCTCGCCATCTTCCGCGGCCTGCCGAACTTGACGATTATCGACCCGTGCGACGCCACCGATATTCAGATGGCGACGCGCGCCATCGCTGAGCATCGCGGACCGGTGTATATGCGCTTGTTGCGCGGCAGGGTGCCGAATGTGCTGCACCAATACGACTACCGGTTTCAGATCGGCCGGGCCAGCCTGCTGCGCGACGGCGGCGATGTGCTGTTCATCGCCACCGGCCTGATGACCATGCGCGCGCTCGAGGCGGCGAAGCGACTGCGCGCTGACGGCATCCATTGCGCGGTGCTGCATGTGCCCACCATCAAGCCGTTGGACGCCGCGCGCATCCGCGACGAGGCCGCCAAAGCCGGGCGGCTGGTGGTGGTTGCTGAAAACCACACCCGCATCGGCGGCCTGGGTGAGGCGGTCGCCGCCGAATTGATGCGCGGCGGCATCCATCCGCGTTTTTGCCAGATTGCGTTGCCCGATGAGTTCCTCGACGCCGGCGCGCTGCCGACCCTCCACGACCGCTACGGCCTGTCGGTCGATGCGGTCGCCGCGCGCGTCAAACAATGGCTTGAGGCGTAGCCGTCATGGTGGCGGCAGCGACAACGGCGACCACCGCAATCATTGGCCTGGGCGCGATGGGCATGGGCATGGCCAAAAACATGCTGCGCCGCGCCATCCCGCTGACCGGCTATGACATCCGCCCGGAGGTGCGCGCCGGTTTCGCTGAAGCCGGGGGGCGCGTCGCCGCCAATATCGCCGAGGCCGCCACCGGCGCCGGCCTCCTCATCGTGATGGTGGTCGATACCCGGCAGGTGCGCGAGGTGTTACTTGGCGACCGCGGCGCGCTGTCGTTTCTGCCCAAAGGCGGCACGGTGATGCTGTGCTCGACCATCGCGCCCTCCGACACGCGCGCGGTGGCGGCCGAGGTCGCGGAAGCCGGCGCGCTGTTGCTCGATGCGCCGGTGTCCGGCGGCCAGGCCGGCGCCGACAACGGCAGTTTAGTGGTCATGGCCTCCGGCCCGCGGGCCGCCTTCGCCGCCGCTGAAGCCGCATTAGCGGCCATCTCCAAAACCGTCCACCGACTCGGGGAAGAACCCGGAATCGGCTCCACCTACAAAACCGTCCACCAGTTGGCCGCCGGCACCCACCTGGTGGCGGCCGCCGAATTAATGGCGTTCGGCGCCAGGGCCGGCTGCGACCCGCAGAAACTGTTCGACATTGTCTCGACCTCGGCCGGGCAGAGTTGGATGTTCGACGACCGCGTGCCGCGCATGCTGAACGGCGACCACGCGCCGCGTTCAACGGTCGACATCTTCGTCAAGGACCTGGAACTGGTGTTGAGCGAAGGCCGCAATCTGTCGATGCCGATGCCGGTCTCCGCGGCCGCCCACCAGGTTTTGCTGGCGGCGGCGGCGATGGGATACGGCGGGCTCGACGATGCATCCGTGGTCAAGGTGTATGAGCGCATCACCGGCGCCCCGGTGCGGCCTCACCGCGGCCGCGGTGAAACGGTTTAACTTTCACGCCGAGCGATTTCAGCAGGCGTTTTTTCTCCAGTTCATGGGTTTTCACCTTCTCCTCCAGCCAGGCGGTGAACGCCTTGACATAGCGGTTGCCGAGGTGCCGGGCAGGGCACACCAGATAATACGGTTGAATGGCCAGCGCGCCCAACTTCGGGGCCAGCGGCACCAACTGGCCGGCGCGCAATTCGTTCATCGCCAAAGTCGCGGTTTCCAGCACCACCCCCAGTCCGTCCTGGGCCGCCTTCAACGACATCGACGAGCGGTCGAAGTACAAGCCGTGCGATGCCCGGGCCGCGTCCATCGCGTGCAAGTCCAGCCACTCGCGCCACTTGATGTCGGCTTTGACGGTGTGAATGAGCGGCGCGCGGGCCAGGACATGCGCGGCGCCTTGTTTGCGCGCTCGCGCCGCCAACGCGGGCGCGCACAACGGCAGCACGCAGTCGGTGACCAATGGCCTGCAGTGCAGGCCTTCGGGGGTCTCCACGCCGTAGCGGATTTCCGCGTCGATGTTCTCCGTTGCAAAATCGCTCAATTCGGAAGTGGCGTCGATGCGCAAATCCAGATTCGGATGCTCGGCGACAAAGCCGGCCAGCCGCGGGCTCAGCCAGCGCACGCCGAAACTGGACGACACGCGAATGGTCAAACTGCGGTAATCGCGCACCAGCGAGATGTTGTTCTGCGCCTCGCGCAGCAGCGCCAGCGCCTTGTCCGCGGCGTTGAACAAGCGCTCGCCCTCCTCGGTCAGCACCAGCCGCCGCTTGACGCGCCGAAACAACGCGACTCCCATCCGCTCTTCGAGAATCTTAATCCGCTGGCTGACCGCGGAGCGCGACACCAGCAACTCGGCGGCCGCCAGGTTGACGCTGGAGTGTCGCGCCACCGCTTCAAAGTAAACAATCGCGTTGATATTGGGGGATCGCATTCGTGAATATTAACCATACGGCCAGCGCGGAGAATCCGGAATCTTCGGAATCGATGATAGCACACGCCCAAACCGCGCGGCCCGCCGCGCCCGAAGCCGCCGTGATGCGCTGAAATCATGCTGCGCCAAATTGTCGTCTCGCCGCGCGCCGCCGGCCCTCTGGGCGCGTTAGCCGCGGGCATCGACACGCTGATTCGGCTGGTTTGCGCGGTCATCCTGTGGCTGACCTTCATCGCCATCCTGGCGCCGACTTTCGCCAACGCGGTGCTGCGCTACACCACCGACGCCAGTTTGGTGTGGTCGGTGGAAATCGTGCAACTGACTTTTC
The DNA here is from genome assembly GCA_028817015.1 of Gammaproteobacteria bacterium. GTDB lineage: Bacteria > Pseudomonadota > Gammaproteobacteria > Arenicellales > Poriferihabitantaceae > JAHRAW01. The sequence continues at coordinate 16,993 of JAPPQJ010000157.1, read as the reverse complement.
CGTGGTTCATCATGGCGGGCGCGGTGCTGGCCGCGCAACACGGCCGCCACATCGGCGTTGCGGTGTTCATCTCGCAACTGCGGCCCGCGGCGGCGCGTTGCCTGCGGGTGTTCGTGCAATGTCTGATTTTGCTCGCCTGCTTCGCCATCATCACCGTCTATCTCGGCGTCGGTGTGTTTGAGGGCGGCATGGCGTTTGCCGCCGGCGATGTGATTTTCACTTCGCTCGGCGTTCCCCAGTCGATGAGTTACCTGGCCTTGCTGCTCGGCTACATCCTGCTCGGGTTGACCGCGGCGGTCAGCGTCTACCGCCTGCTGTATGACCCCCGCGGACGCGAGGAAACATCGGCGCTGATTCGCTGAATCGAAGATGCGGTGAAATTAAAGCCATGTCCCTGACCGCCGCCCTGGTCCTCGTCGCGTTGTTGCTGTTAGCCACGCCGGTCGCCCATGCGCTGCTGATCGCCGGCGGCGTGGCCATGTGGCTGAACGAGCCGTTGTTTCTTTTCGAGGCCATTCTCAATCTGTATCAACCCACCTCCAGTTTTCCGATGCTGGCGATTCCGTTTTTCATCATGGCCGGCAACCTGATGATGTCGGGACGCTTCGGCGACTATTTGGTGACCTTCGCCAAAATCCTGGTCGGCGCGGTGAAAGGCGGGCTGGCGCAGGTCAGCGTGGTCGGCTCATTGTTCTTCGGCGGCGTGTCCGGCTCGGCGGTGGCCGATGCGTCGGCGCTTGGCAACGCGCTGATTCCGGTGCAGAAAAAACAAAACTACCCGGAGGGTTTTTCGGCGGCCGTCAACGCCGCTTCATCCACTATCTCGGTGCTCATCCCGCCGTCGATTCCGCTGATTCTTTACGGGCTGGTCACCGAGACCTCCATCCCCAAACTTTTTTTGGCCGGCATCATCCCCGGCATCGCCCTGACCGTCATGTTTTCCGTGGTCTGTTATGCCGTCGCGCGCATCCGCAACCTGCCCGCTTCCCCGGCCGAAGAAAAAAACCGCATCACCCTGGGCGCACTGTTCGACCGCCGCGACGCGGTCATCATCGTCACCGCCACCGCCGCGCTCATTGCGCCCGCCGTGTCGGGCGCGCTCAGCCCCCCGGCCGCGCTGGCGGCCGGCATCGCCGTCATGTTCATCCACACCACCTTCATCTCGCGCCGCTTCCGCTGGCGCAACATTCCCGCCGACATGGTGAAAGCCGTGCCGGCTTTGCTGATGCCGGTGATGGTGGTCGTGCTGGCCAGGGGCGGCATCGTCACCCCGACCGAAATCAGCGTGTTCGCGGTGGTCTATGCGCTGCTGGTGGGCGCGCTGGTATACCGCGATTTGTCGATGCGCATCGTGCTGCAAAGCGTGCTGACCACCGGCATGATGACCGGCGTCATCATGTTGGTCATCATGGGTTCGAGCGTCCTGCAATGGCTCCTGTCTTATGAAAGCGTTCCGGAAAACCTCGCGCTGTTTATGTTGGACACCTTGAGGTCGCCGTGGGCGGTCATCATCGGCATGAACATCCTGATGATCCTCATCGGCACCTTCCTCGACCTGCCCGCCGCCATCCTCCTGCTCGCGCCCATCTTCGCCGGCATCGCCGCGCAAATCGGCGTCGACCCGGTCCAACTCGGCGTGATGATGGTGATGAACCTTGCCATCGGCCTTTACACCCCGCCGGTCGGCACCACATTGTTCGTCTCGGTAGCCATCGAGCGCGTCCCCATCGGCCGGGTTTTTGCGCACCTGCTGCCGTTCTATGTCACCGCGCTGATTGTTCTGGGCCTGATTAGTTTCGTCCCCGGCATGGCCACCATGCTGCTGTAAGGCGGCGGATGCTGTCTTTGTGTCCGGCATGGACACCGGGGAATACGGCTTCCCCGGCGAAATAGAAGACGGCCCGGCGTTGCAACTGGTTAAGCCGGTTCCCGAACGGTTTCAACACGCCGAAGAGCGGCGTCTGTTCCATGCCGCGCTTACGCGGGCGCGCCACAAAACATGCGGGGCATTCGGGTGATTTTTGGGGATGCTCAAATTTTCCCGAGCGCAGACACCCCCGGCGCATTGCCAAATCTGAGCGCCACCGGTGAGCGCAACCCGCTTGTGCTATCATCACGCCCCCTTAGCAGCCAACCCGACACGCCCATGCAACTTGCGCGGCAACTTGAACGACTCGGCACCGAAACCGCGTTTGCGGTCTCCGACATGGCGGCGGCGTGGGCGGCGCAGGGGAATCGCGTGTTTGCGTTTCACCTGGGCGACATTAAGTTGCCGACGCCGCGGCCGATTGTGGAGGCGGCGGCGCGTGCGATGGGCGGCAACTACTCCGGCTATTGTCCCGGCGCCGGCGTGCCGTTGTTGCGCCAGATGTTGGCGCGCGTTCTCGGCGCCGAGCGCGGCATCGACTACGCGGCGGAGAATATCTCGGTGCAACCGGGCGGCAAGCCGGTGATTGGCAAGTTTTTGGCCACGGTGATGAATCCCGGCGATGAGGTGTTGTATCCGGTGCCGGGCTTTCCGATTTACCGCTCGCAGATTGCCTATCAAGGCGGCGTGGCCGTGCCGTATCATTACCGGGCGTCGGACAGCGGTTTTGCGCTGGACCTGGACGAACTGCACCGGGTGGTCACTTCAAAAACGCGCGCGCTGATTTACAACAACCACCACAACCCGACCGGCGCATCCGCCACCGCGGAGGAAATCGCCGCGGTCGCCGAGTTGGCGGTGAAGCACGACTTGTGGGTGCTGTCCGACGAGGCGTATTCCCGCATTCGTTTTGACGGCTCGCCGCATCAAAGCATCGCGGAGTTGCCGGGCATGCGCGAGCGCACGGTGATTTTGTTCACCTGCTCCAAACAATTTGCGATGACCGGCTGGCGGCTGGGCGCGGCGGTCGGCGACGAAAAAATTATCGCCGCCATTTCCCGCTTCAACACCAACCTGGAATCGTGCACCACGCATTTCATGCAGCAGGCGGTGGGTGAAGTGCTGCGCGATACCGGCGGTGATTTGTCGCCGCTGATTGCGCCGCTGTTAACCGAATTGAAACGACGCCGCGACGCGCTTACCGACGCGCTGAATGGCATCGAAGGCATCGGCGTGGCCGCGCCGCCGAGCGCGTTTTACATCTACGCCGATGCGGCCAACATCCTGCGCCGCAAAAACCTGCCCGACGCCGATGCGCTGATGCGCGCCAGTTTGCACGAGACCGGCCTGTCGTTCTGCACCGGCGAGCACTTCGGCGAGGGAGCGGACACCCGCCACATTCGCTTCGCCTTCAGCGGCCTCAGCGTCGACGACATCCGTCACAGCATGGCGGTATGGAAACGGTGGGTTGAGGCGGATTGAGGCGGCGTCAGTTCCGGTTGGGGCGGCTGGCTTCGACGATTGTGCTGCGCTGCTTCAGGCCGAGGGCGATGAACGCGCCGCGGTTGCGGCGGGCCACTTCGCGCATTAGCGTGGCAAAGCGGCCGGCCACGCCGCTCTGCTGCTGGAAGCCGATGCCGTGGATGCGCGCGCGCGGCCGCCCGGTCCGGCGGTCGCGGTTCAACTCGGACACCGTGTCCAGGACCGAGTCGTAGGATGACCCGCTGTAGTCGTCTCCAAATATGTAGATGGCCAGTTTGGCGGTGCGTTTGGCGTAGGTTTTAAGCGCCTTCTGCAATCCCTCGACCGGGCTGCTGTTGGAAAAACCCCGCCAGCTTCGCATCGCCGACAACACCGCTTTCCTCCGCCCCGGCGTGTCCGGAATCCACTTGCCGGCGTAACTTTTGATCAGATACGCGCCGTTGTCATTCATGATCTGAAAGCCCTTCACTTGAGGGTGGATGTCGAGCACGTTTTCCAGTTCGTCGATGACCCGCGGCCAGATGGACTGCATACTGCCGGAAGTGTCGACGATGAAAATGATGTGGTCGCTGTCCACCGGAATGCCGCCGACCTTGATATCTTCGTCGGTGGCCCCCTGCGCCGGCGCATCCTGGCGCGCGGCCGCGCCGGCCTGCGACCGCAGTTGGCCGGCTTTGGCCCGCAGTTCACCGAGGCGCTGCTGCAACGCCGCCGGGTCGGGGTGGGACGCGGCGGTGTTCCTGATTTCCGCCTCCAGTGCGCGCGTCTGTTCGGCCAGGCGGCTGCGCTGCCGCTCATTAACCGCCCGGCGTTTTTTCTCGGCGCTGAGGTTTTCCAGCAACCCGGCCACCGCGCCGGCATCCGCCGCGCCGCCCACCACGCCGGTGTTGGACAAAAGAACCAGCAGCACCATCGCGCCAAAACCGCAGCAGATGATGTCGAGGAACGAAAGGCTGAATATCTCGCCCCCCCGCGCCCTTCTGCCCCACTTCACGGCCACGACCCCGCGGGGCTGACCATCATGCCGGTGGTGGAGGCGGCCCACAGCCAGTAGGCGTATGCCGCGTCCGGGTCGCCTTCGATGGGCAGTAGCACGGTGTTGACTTTGGCGCGGCTGTTAGCAAAACGGTTGACCGCCGCGTGGAAAAGTTCCAGGCGGCATTCGCCGGACACGGTGGTCGCTTTGCCGGTGAAACTGCCGCATACCTTGCGCCTTTTCAGCGCCGACAGACTCTCGAATCCTTTGGTCGGCAGACTGTCGGTGATGACATAAATGTCGGTGGGGGAAACCGCACCGCGTTTGATTAACTGAAGCGCCGCGTGAAGATTGGTGGCCGCCTGCGGATAAAGTTCTTCGAGGGATTGAATCACGGCCGCGCGGGCCCCCGCATCGGCGCCGCTGAGCCATTGGCTGTCCGGCACAAAATCCGCGCTGTCGTTGTATCTGGCGACGATATACTCGCTGTCTTCGGGCACGCGCTCGATAATCCAGCGCGCGATGGCTAATGTGCGCCGCCATTTCGGCGCGGCTTTTTGGGCGGCCACGCCGGCCGCCTTGATTTTGACAATATCCACCAGGCGCTCTTCGGCCATCGACGCGCTGTTGTCCACTAAAATCAGGATGCGCTCGCCTTCCACGCGCAGCCCGATGAGATGGTCCTGCCGGAGTTTGTCGTCGCTCGGCTCAGGTTGCTGCGCCGCTTCAGATTCCGCTTTGCGCCGGGCTAATGTTTCCTCCAGGCGGTTGATTTCCCGGGTCAACGCAATCAGTTCCCCGGCCGCCGCCTCGCTTTCGCGGCCGGATTGCGCCGCCCCGCGCGCCGCCTGTTGCAGTTCGCGTTTCAGTCTTTCCAGTTGTTCATTGAGGGCGCGGTTGTTCGAGGCGATGGCGGTGATTTCATCGCGCAGGCCGGCCAGTTGCGCTTGCAGTTGCCGGGTCTCGGAGCCGGGCGCATCGGAATGATATTTGACCAGCATAAAAATCAGGATGATGGCGCCCAACCCGCACGACATGATGTCCAAAAACGCGAGATTGAAACCCTCCGGCCTGCGCCGCGACCGCCAACCCATCAATTTGTCTCGATTCGACTGAGCAGAAATTCTTCGCAATACGCCTGCGTATCGACGATGAGTTTGTCCTGCAGGCGCTGCAACTCGTGAAGCAGAAACATCAGGAAGATGCTGATAATCAGCGCCACCAAGGTGGAGTTGAAGGCGATGCCGAGGCTGTTGGTCATCCCGGAAATATCGCCGGCCAGGGCCTGGTCGGCTTGCGAAAGCGCCTGGCCGATGCCGCGCACCGTGCCGATAAAGCCGATGGACGGGATCGCCCAGATCAAGTACCGGATCATCGAGTTGCCCGATTCGATGCGGGCGGCCAGCGCCTCGACGCCGGTGACAATCGCGTCCGAGGTGTTCTGCGCGTCCCGGGTGGCGATGTAGCGGCGGGCGGCGGTGCGCAAGGTTTTGACCAGCGGCGTGTCGCGCGTCTCTGCGTCCGTCAGGTTTTCCAGGTCCCGCAACGCCGATTGCATCTCCCGCAACGTGGAGTGCTCCTCCGCGCCGTTTTCCTGCTCATCGCCGATCAGCCTGATGTTGAACAGGTAGCGGTGCTTGACGATGGCGTAGCATTTTTCGAGGATCAGGTAGATGCCCCAGAACATCAGGATCAGGCAGATTTCCTGCTCGTAGTCTTTCAGAACCACCGGCAACGTCCGGGAGACCGAGCGCCCCGCTTGTTGCGCTTCAAACAACGCCTGTTCAGCGCGCGGCCAGATCACAGACAGGTAAACCAGGTGCACGCCCACCGCGCTAATCAGCAGGGCGGCCGCGGCCTTGATTAAGTTCGGCATGTCCCCTCCTAAATATCAACCGGGAAAGTGACCGGGCTGTTCAAACTGACCGAATAAGGCGCGCCGTCCGCGGTGGCGTCGAGCGCCGTGGTTTGAATCAGCGCGGCCGCGCCGACCAACGCGACCAGCGTGAGTCGGGAAATGCGCTGCCTGAGCGAGCCCGCCGGCCTGAGCGCCACGGTCATACCCGGCCAAAGATGCGGTTATTCTTTTCCATACAGATAGCGCGCCACGCGAAAGCCGACATCATCGCGCCCGTTAAGCAACCCGTCCCGGAAACTGGAGCGCAGGCCGGTCACCGATGCCGAGCGAAAATTGGCGCCCTTAATCACACGGCTGTCGCCATGCCGCCCGCCGAAGGGGTTGCGCTCCACCTGCCCCGGGCCGGGCGGTTGTAAACTGTAACGGTCATGCATCCACTCGCTTAAGTTGCCGGCCATATCATACAAGCCGGCCGCATCCGCCGCAAACGATGCCACCGGCGCCACTCCGGCAAAGCCGTCCCGGTAGCGGGCAATATACTGCGGCACGCTTCCTTTGGCGCTTTCATCGGCCAAATTGCCGCTGCCCGCGGGAATGGTGGTGTCGTTTCCCCACACAAACCGGGCCGCTTCGCGGCGCCCGGCGACCCGCGCCAGCCACTCCCATTCGGCCTCGGACAGCAGGCGATAACCGTCGGCGGTCGGGTCAAAACTTTGCAGTTGCCCGCCGCCGAACCGGTATGCCGGCTGCAGGCCGTCCTGCGCGCTCATCCAGTTGCAAAACCCCGCCGCATCCAGCCACGACACATCGCGCACCGGGAGATTGCGCCCCGCGGTTTGCGCCGGTTTGTAGTGGGCGAACTGCTCTTCGGTGATTTCGGTCACACTGACATAGAACGCCTTGGTCAGATCAACCCGGCGTTGAAACTCATTGGCGCGCCGGAACTTCTCGCCGACCGGCGAGCCCATGGTAAACCGCCCCCCGGACTGGGCGCGGGGGTCGAAGTATTTCATCCTGACGCCGGCGGCGGCGCTTAAGAACGGCGCGGCCTGCGCCAGCCGCGCGGCGCGTTCGGTTTGCAGTTGCCGGTCGATCAACAGCGGCGCGCTTGCGGTCGGCATAACCGGCAACTCCACCGCCCGGTAGCCGGGCCGGGTGAGGATAATCCGGTGCGGCAGCGCCTGCAGGCGCAGGGTCTGCGGCGTGGTGCCGGCCGCTTTGCCGTCGACCATGATGTCAGCCGGCGGCGCGCTGCGAACCACCACTTCGCCCCATTCGGGTTGCAGTTGAAACGAAATCTCGGCGCGCTCATCGGGGCGCAGCGTCACCTCCCGCGACTGCGCGACATAGCCCGGTTTTTCATAGCCAAGAACATGCTTGCGGCCCGCCTCCAGCGAGCGCACCCGGGCCGCCTCGGCCGCCACACCGTTGACCCGCAACACGCCGCCGGGCGGCGATGCGCTGATGCGAACATCGGTTTGCTGCGGCTTGAGGCGGTAATCGCGCTTGATGTCGGTCGAACGATTCGTGACCGGGATTTCCTCTTCGACCATTTGATAGCCATCCAGAAGCACTTGCAAACGGTGCACACCGCCCGGCACCGCGGCAATTTCCACCGGCGTTACCCCCTTGACAAGGCCATCGAGCACGACCCGCGCGCCGCCCGGCTCGGAGCGGATGTCGAGCGTGCCGGCAACCGGCCTCAGATTCAAGTGGCGCGCCACATCCTGCCCGGTCTTGACTTCGACTGGCAGCGTTTCCACCCGGTAAAATTCATGGTCCACTTCGATGCGCACCGTTCCCGGCGGCAACCGCTGCACAAAACGCTCGGCGGTGGCGGCATAAACACCGTCGACCCGCCACCGGGTCTGCGCCAGCGCCGGCTCGGTGGTGATGACCACATTAACCGGCGCTTCGCGCATGATGACGGCCACGGGCCCGGCGCCCGTTGCAGGCCCAAGCGCGACCTCGCGGCTGATGAAACCGGGCGCCTCGAAGCGCAGCGCGGCCGGTCCGCCGAACAGGTAGGCGCGGTTGGAAAGCACCCACCCGACGCCGCCCGACAGCGACACCGAGGCCGTGTCCGCGGCCATTTGCGGGCTGATTCGGAAAGACACGACCTGCACAAAATAAACCAGCGGCAGCGCGACGACCAACAACAGCACCCCGGCCAGCACCGCCACCCCCAATCTGGCGCGAAAACGCTTCCCCGCCGCCTCCAGTTTTTGTTCCAGCGTGTTCAAATTTTTTCGTCGCAGATAACCGCGACTTCGACCGACGTGGCCCCGGGGGCGATGTCCAGCGTCACCAGTTTGGACTTGTAACCGCGGCGTGAGCCTTCGAATACGCGCTTGCCCGGGCGCAGCCGGATGGTGCGGCGTTCGGTTTTGCCGACCTGCCCTTCACCGCGCACGATGATATGCGTGGCGTTGTCCGACAGCACCACCACCTCCACTTCGGTCAGGTATAAATCCACCTTGCCGGCCAGTTCGGTGTGGAGTTCGCGCAGGCGCGGGCTGACCCGGGTGACGGTCTCGGTTTCGCGCAAATACGCGGCCGCCGATTCGACCACGCGCCGGTCCGCAAGGCGGTGTTCCCGGGCCAGTATGCGGGTGATTTCCCGCTCGACTTCGAGCACCTGCCGGGCCCGGTTCTGGCCGGCAACAGCGCCCTGGTGGTTTGGCTTCAATTGCCGCGCGCGCGCAAAATGCGCGGTTGCCGCCTGCCAGTCATCGCGCCGCCCGGCTTGTTCACCGAGCGCCATTTGTGCTTCAAATTCCCGTTCCGTGCGCACCTGCTGCAACCGCTGTTGGAGCGGCTTGAGCGCCTCGTGCGCGGGCCAAACGGCCTTCGCCAACTGGATCTGTTTTTCCGCAGCCGGCAAGTCGCCGGCCGCCAGCGCATCCTGCGCCGCGCCAATTGCATCGGCGAATCGCTGCCGGAGGAGTTGTTCGCGCACGGCCTGCAAGCGCGCTTTGACTGAGGCGCGCGCACCATCCAGGGCCACGATTTTTTGCAATGCCGCCGCTTCCTTCGCCGGCCGGTTCTCGTTTTGCGCCACCTTGGCCTGCCTCAGCAAATCCAGCACTTCCGGCAACACCGCAACGCGCGCTTCAAGAGCCGACATGTCCGGGTCGGACGGATTCATGAGAAGCGCCCGCCGCACGGCCCGTTGTGCCTCCGCCGCCCGCCCGTTCGCAAACGCCTCGGCAGCCGCGCGCCTGGCCGCCGTCAACTCTTTCGCGTGGTTGGCCGCCGCCGCCGCCGCCAACTCGCGCGCCTGCTGCAAACTCTGCCGCGCCAACAGGTAATCGCCGGCCGAGAACTGCTCGATTGCGCGCGTTTTCAAGTTCGCCAACCGGGCGTATCCGTCCGCGTCCCAATCGCGCAGGTGTATGGCGCCGACCTGAGACTCGACTTCACTTTCATATGCCTCCAACCGCTGCAAGAATTGCTCGCGGAAGCCACCCGCATCGGCGGTTGCGAAGCTTTCCGGGGATGGAGGCGCCTCGGAAGCCCGGGTTGATTCGATGGCCTGGCTCGATTCAAGCGCCTGGTTTGGTGGCGGTGCGGTGATGCTCAATTGCTCGCCGGAGGCCCCCGCATCGGCGGTTGCCGGGCTTTCGAGGGATGGAGGCGCCTCGGAAGCCCGGGTTGATTCGATGGCCTGGCTCGATTCAAGCGCCTGGTTTGGTGGCGGTGCGGTGATGCTCAATTGCTCGCCGGAGGCCCCCGCATCGGCGGTTGCCGGGCTTTCCGGGGATGGAGGCGGCTCGGAAGCCCGGGTGGATTCGACAGATTGGCTCGATTCGAGCGCCTGGTTTGGTGGCGGTGCGGTGATGCCACCGACACCGGCATCAAGCGGCGGCGGCTGCAAACTCAATTGTCCGGCTGATTGCCCGATTTGTTGCAACTGCGTCCGTGCACGGTCGAGTTGGATGGCCAGGTAGGCCAATGTGACCAATAAAAGCGCCGCAACCACCACGACGGCGCCGTAGCCGGCAATCTTCCTGCGTTTTTTAGATCGACTGAACTGTGCTTCTGCCAGTTTTCCTTCCAACGCGCTTGAGGGCGGCATCATACTGACGGCGGTTACAAGGTCTTTTCCGGCGTGGCTTCTATTTCATAGATTTTTTTCAGAAAAGCGATCCACTGCTCGTATTGCTGCGCGGCATCACCGGTCAGTTCGGCGGTTTCCTCTTCAAACTCAACCAGTTGCGGGGCGATGTCGATGTCGATGGACTTGCCGAGTTCGGCCAGCGACTCGCGGTGCACTTTCATTTCGGCCCGGGTTTGGAAACTATTGCCCAACACCACCGCACCGCCAATGACGGCGCCCGCGCCCGCCACCTCGCCGAGGCTGTTATCCGCTTCGGCGGAGGCCACGGCCCCGGCGACCACCAGCAAGCCGCCGAGAATTCCCTGGGTCAAGGCCTTTCGCTTGGCGGCCCTGGCGGCTTTCACCTCCGCCAGACTCTGCTGCTGCCAAACCAGGTAACTCTTTTCAAGTTTTGCGTCAAAACCGGCGTAATGGGCCTGCATCCGGTCGATAAACAGTTGGTCGCGCACCCGTATCGACTGGATGCGCTTGAGCATCGGGTCGTCATCGGCGGGGGCTGCCGCCAGTTGCACACGCCCATTTTCGGTTTTCAGGTAGTTCGCGAAAGTCTCCTCGGACAAACTCGCGCCGAAACGGATTTCGGAAAGATCCTGCAACTTCGCCAGTTCCGCGGCGTCGCGCTTTTTCAGTTGTTTGACGATGTGATCAGCCGCTTTTTCAAACACCGGCTGATACGGGTCTTTTCCCTGGTTGCGGAGGTCGCTGTGGAATTTTTGCTTTACGCGGTGCGAGAAATCCTTTGAGAACCATTGCTGGCCGGAAATATCCGTGGCCGCGATGTTGATTTTGACATCTTCGCCGTTGGATCGAATGATTTTCCCGAGCACATACAGATCGCCCGTGGCCATGGCGTTGGGCACCACCCGCACCGAGCCGAAAGCGCCGGTGTCCTCGAGCGCCGACTTCATTTTCAACGCAAAGCGGTTGGACTCGGCGCGCCGCAACTCGGGGTAGATGCCCTGCTTTTCCCATTGATCCGAGTCCTCCGGCAGGCCGGGGTCGAATACCGGCACCACCACATCGATGTTGGGCAGACCGCTCAAGTTCGATGCATCGCTGCCGTCGGGCTTGCCGTAAGCGGAGGAAAGTTGCGGACCGACACTGGAGGGGGTGCCGGTGCTGCCGCCGGAAGCCGGGCCGGAGCCGGTGGTGGCACAGGCACTCAATACCAGTGCCGCCAACAGCAGAAACGCAAAATGCACGCCGCGCAGAAAGCGGCCGCAGAATCCACCGTCGATTTTTTCGACCCCGGGGTGTTGATCAACGCGCCTCATTTCTCCACCTGGTTGCCTGAGTTTTAAGGGGTTCTAAAGAGTGCTAAGGAGTTGCGCTCGATTCGGGAAGCGTTTGAACGGGCAGGTTCTTATACCGACGGTATTCATTCCACAACTTCGCCCGGGTTTCCGGGTTGGCCTCGTCCATGGCCGCCTGGCGCAACTGCTTGGCGATAATATCATCATTCTCGGCCGGCGGAATGTCCTCCGGCAGTTTGCCGTTGGATGCCACATCGATTTCGGGGCCGGACTCATTGGCCTGGTTCGCGTTGATGACATCAGAGGCCTGCGGTTTGGCGGTATTTTGCGCATCAGCGGTTTGGTCGGGGGGCGCATCGCCCTGAATGTCACCGGCCGGCACCGATTGCAAAGCCGAATCGACCCCCTCCCCGGGCGCGCCCCCGGCCACCGAACCGCCGGCTTTGTCACCCGTGGCCACCCCAGCCGACCGGCACAGGTCGGATTGGTTGAGCGCCGCCAAAAGCGCCCGGTCGAGTTTGGCGATTCGCTCTTCGCGCGTGAGCGACGGATCGTCCGACGCTTGCAACACAAATTCCAGGCAGTCCTGCGAGGTTGCCACGCTGGAGGTTGTAACCTGGGCGGCCCCTTGCGGCGCCTCGAATACACTCGCGAACACCGCAACACCGAACAAAACCGCGTACTGGAGAGGGGGAGGGAACGGGAACATCCGGCCGCTTGTCGAGGTATTCACATTCAATCACTTGGGGGTTTGGCGTGATTATTGCAAGGACGGCATACAATATCAACCGCCCCCGCCGCAAAGCACAACCCTGGCAAATCTGCGCTTGCCGACCTGGTAGACGTGCCCGCTACCGGCCTCCACCACCAGACCACGGTCGCTGATTCGCTCGCCGTCCACCCGCACCGCGCCCTGTTTAATCATGCGCAAAGCCTCCGAGGTCGAGACCACCAGGTTGGCCTGCTTGAGCAGGTTGGCAATGGGCAGGCCGCCGGCGCCGACCGGCAATTCCACGGCCGGCATGTCGGCCGGCATCCCGCCCCGGCTGAACTGCTCGATAAAGCCCCGCCTGGCATCCGCGGCATCGGCCGCTGAATGAAACCGGGCCACGATTTCACCGGCCAGCGCCAGTTTGGCGTCGCGCGGATTCATGCCCTGCCCGACCCGCTCTTTCAAGCGGGCGATTTCCCTGCCGGATTGGAAACTCAACAACTGGAAATACCGCCACATCATCCGGTCGGAAATGGACATGATCTTGCCGAACATTTCGGCCGGCGGCTCGTCGATGCCGATGTGATTGCCGAGCGATTTCGACATTTTGCGCACCCCGTCCAGCCCCTCCAGCAGCGGCATGGTCATCACCACCTGCTGCACCTGGCCATACTGCTTCTGCAACTCGCGCCCCATCAGCAGGTTGAATTTCTGGTCGGTGCCGCCGAGTTCCACATCGGCCTTGAGCGCCACCGAATCGTATCCCTGCACCAGCGGGTATAGAAATTCGTGGACGGCGATGGGCTCACCGCCGGCGTGGCGCTTCTTGAAGTCATCCCGTTCCAGCATGCGCGCCACGGTATACCGGGCCGCCAGGCTCACCAGGCCGGCGCTGCCCATTTCGCTCATCCACCGCGAATTGAAATCGACGCGGGTTTGCTCCGCATCGAGGATTTTGAAAATCTGCTGGCGGTAGGTGGCGGCGTTTTCCGAGATTTGCGCGGGCGTCATGGGTTTGCGGGTGACATTTTTGCCGGAGGGATCGCCGATCAGCCCGGTGAAATCGCCAATCAGGAAAATCACCTGGTGCCCCTGCGCCTGGAACTGGCGCATCTTGTGGATCAGCACCGTGTGGCCGAGGTGGAGGTCCGGCGCGGTGGGGTCAAAGCCGACTTTGACGCGCAGTTTTCGCCCCCCGGCCAGGCGCTCGGCCAACTCCCGGCGCAACAGGATTTCCTCGGCCCCGCGGCACAATTCGGCTAAATTTTCGGTGTCGGCGTTCACGGTGTTCATTGCGGCGGCTATTTTGGCCAATGATACGCCTTTTTAGGCTGGGCCGGGGTTGGCGGCCAAATTTTGACTTGGCGGACCGAACAGGGTAGAGTCGCCGGCGATTGGCCCGAGGCCCATAAAAAACCCGCGACCCGGCGTTCACCCCCCAGCAGGCACCCAAAAACGATCCGACCATGCCGCCGAACCAGCGCTCCCTTGTGCAACTGGATGTAAAGGCCCTCGCTTGCGGGCATTCGGCGCCGGTTTTCGGCACCGTGTTGAGGCATCTGTTCAACCGCATGCGCCGCCTGCACCTGATTTCGATGGTCATCGCGGTCGCGTTGGCCGGCTATTTACTCATCACCGCGCCCTCCGCCTCGACCGCCACCGAAACCCATGCCGCAACGACCGCCGGGCCCCCCATCGAGACCGCCGAGACGCTGAAAACCGAAGGCCCCACAACACAGTCCGCAAGCCCCGCCGAATTATTTGGGCCGCAATCGGCCACCCTGGCACTGGCCAGCCTCGCCCCGGCCTATTCGCAGCCGGCGGTTCCCGGCTCTGGTGATTGGCCGCCTGAACCAAATCCCACCGCGGTTGCGCCGGATAATCCGAGCCTCACCGCCGGCGCGCCGCACCACGAGATTTCACCGGTGCCGCCCGATCATGCGTGGGACACGGCTACAGTCAAGCGGCACGACACGTTGTCGCAGATATTCAAGCGCCACGGGCTGAAGATCGCCGAGGCCTACGCGGTGGCAAAACTGGAAGGCGCCACCGCCCTTCACACCATTCGACCGGGGCAGGAAATTCAACTGGCCGCCGACCCGCAGGGCACGCTGGCGGCGTTGCGCCACCGCCTCGACCCGTTCACCACGCTGCACATTACCCGGGATGGCGGCCTGCTTAGCGCCGAGACCGTTACCCGCGCCCCCGAAATCAGGCTGCGCAGGCGCAAGGCGGTTATCCGCAACACCTTGTCGGGCGCCGCCAAGCAGGCCGGCCTCTCTCATGAAACGCTCCACGAATTCGCCCACCTGTTCGACTGGCAGGTGGATTTTTCCAGGGAAATCCAAAGCGGAGATCGGTTCGCGGTCCTCTTCGAGGAACGCTATCTGGACGGCGAGAAAATCGGCAACGGCGACATCGTGGCCGCGGAATTGACCGTTTCCGGGCGGCGTTTGTGGGCGATCCGCCATGTCGATGAACACGGCCACCGCGCTTACTACGCGCCCAACGGCGACAGCATCCAGCGCTCGTTCCTGCGCTCCCCGGTCGAGTTTGGCCGTGTCACCTCCCAATTCACGGACAAACGCTTTCATCCGATCCTCAAAAGGTGGCGCGCTCACCGAGGGGTCGATTACGGCGCACCGCGCGGGACGCCGGTGCGCGCCACCGGTGACGGCATGGTGAAATTGGCCGGGCGCCTCCACGGCTACGGCAAAACCGTCACCATTCGCCACGGCGAAAAATACACCACCCTGTATGCCCACCTGAACGGCTACGCCAAAGGCATAAAAGCCGGCGCCCGCGTCCGGCAGGGAGATATCATCGGCTATGTCGGCTCCACGGGCTGGTCCACCGGACCGCACCTGCACTATGAATTTCGCGTGAACGGTGTCCACCAAAACCCGCTCACCATGGAATTGCCCAAATCCGCCCCCATCGCCGACCGCTACAAACCCGAATTCCTCGCCCAGGCGGATTCCTGGGTAGCCAAACTCAGCCGCCCCGGCTCCGACACTTTTGCCCAACTCGACACCGCGCAGTAACCCATCCCCCATCGCCACCGGATGAACGACGCCGCCCACAGCCCGCCGCGGCATCCCTCGGGCGCGGGCGCTTCGGCACTGGCCATCGGCCTGATGTCAGGGACCAGCGTCGATGGCATCGACGGCGTGCTGGTGTCGCTGCAAGTGCCGCCCGGCGCGCTGCATCAAATCGCCATTGAGTCGACCGTCAACCTGCCCTTCCCGGCACCGGTGCAGGACCAGATCAACGCCCTGACCACACAGCCGGACGCTGACATCGACCGCATTGGCCGCCTGCATTCCCGCCTCGGACACCTGTATGCACAGGCCGCAAACCGCCTTAAGCGGCAAGCCGGCGGGCGGGATGTGGCGGTCATCGGCTGTCACGGGCAGACCATCCGCCACCGGCCCGGCGGCGCCTTTCCTTTTACCTGGCAACTTGGCAACGGCGCGCTTATCGCGCACCTGACCGGCCTCCCGGTGGTGACCGATTTTCGCAGCGCCGACATGGCCGCCGGCGGCCAGGGTGCGCCGCTGGCGCCGGCCTTTCACCGGGCGATTTTTTCCAGTTCGACCGAGCACCGCGCGCTGATCAACCTCGGCGGAATCGCCAATATCACCTGCCTGCCCGCCGCCGGCGGCCCGGTGACCGGCTTCGACACCGGCCCGGCCAATACCCTGCTCGACCACTGGTGCCGGCGCCATTTTGACGCACCGTTCGACGACCGGGGCGCACGCGCCGCGACGGGGTCGATTCACCAGAAGTTGCTGGATGCGCTGTTGGCCGACCGGTATTTCGCCAAACCGCCGCCGAAAAGCACCGGGCGCGAATATTTCAACCGGGAATGGCTGGCGCGCATCCTGGCCGCCAAGCCCGAATTCGCCGCGCTGGCCCCGGCCGATGTGCTGGCCACGCTGACCCTGCTGACCGCCAGGAGCGTGGCCCACCAACTGAACCGGCTGACGCCTGCGGTGGACCGGGTCTATGCGTGCGGCGGCGGCGTTCGCAACCGCACCCTGATGGCGATGCTCGGCGAGCACTGCCGAAGCAACCTTCGCGACACCTCGGAACTGGGCATCGACCCGCAGTGGGTCGAAGCCTGCGCGTTTGCGTGGATGGCGCATCAAAGCGTGCGCCGCATCCCCTCGACCCTGCCTTCGGTCACCGGCGCTCGCAAGCCGACCATCGCCGGTGCGGTCTATTTCCCCGATGTGTGAGGGCGGAAGCATCCGGCGGCGCTGACCGTGATTCACCCGTTCCGCCGGCCTGATTGCGATAAACGGGCGGCCGCCCGCCGGCGATAACCGCAACATCGGTGATTTCTTTCCTCGTCGGAGGGTGTCCCGCGCCTGACCTCGCAAATATCACCGAAGGGGTTAGGGGCCGACTTTGCGGCAAATCACCCCCGCGGCCCTGCGGCGTTTTGGGATGGGCCTGCACACTTTCGCGCCACCACTCAGAGAATCCATCAATCCCAAAACACCGGAAGCGGCGGCGACCTGTATAAGCGGCCGCCACCGGGCGCCCGGTCAGCACAGCGGAATCCCCGGAACGCTTGCGTCGAGCGCCAATTTATGGATAATTAGCCCAAACGCTAAATTTAGTATTTTGACTAAATATCTATCAATTTGACGATGACTGACAATCCATACCGACCCGGCGCCGCCCACGCGCCGCCCTATCTCGCCGGGCGCGCCGCCG
>JAPPQJ010000177.1 GCA_028817015.1 Gammaproteobacteria bacterium | reverse complement strand
GGCACCGTCGCCGGCATCTCGCCGACCGTCACCATCGCCGCCAACGACCCGGTGACCTTTCGCATTGAATCCGGCCCCACAAGTTCCGAAAGCAACACCCCGGCCCAACTCAGCGTTACCTTGGACCCCACCGGCACCCCCAGCGGCCTGCGCCTGACCGCCCCGCTGACCATTCCCTACCGCCTGACCGGCACCGCCACCAGCGGCATGGACTACACCCCCCCCGCCGGCCAAGTGGTCATTCCCGGCAATCCCGGCTCTTCCGCCCCCATCGAAATCAACATCATCGACGACGACCTGAACGAAGCCGACGAGACCATCATCATCACCCTGGACCACGCCAACGCCCGCATGCCCGGCGGCGGCGAATTCATCTTCTGCGGCGACGCCCCCGCCGATGCCCGCGCATCCTCCGGCGCCTACCCCGAATGCGCCGACTCCGACGCCGACGCCGCCGAAGACGACACCGGCAACATCACCATCGACGACAACGACGCCGTCACCGCCACCTTCGCCAGCACCGCCGTGACCGCCAACGAAGGCGAAACCGTGCGCCTGACCCTCAACCTGGACAACGCCAGTTCCGGCGCAATCACCGCCGCCTACACCGTCACCGCCGGCGGCACCAACACCCCCGCCTACACCGACCCCGGCGGCGGCAGCATCACCATCCCGGCCGGCCAGACCAGCGGCGAAATCGTCCTGTATGTCAACACCGACCCCGCCACCGACTCCGGCACCGGCACCCTGACCGTCAACAACACCACCCTGACCGCCAACTACGGCGGCGGCTTAAGCAACCCCCTGACCGCCGCCTCCGCCAACGCCGTGGTCACCGTCACCTTCCGCCCCACCCTGCGCAACTTCAGCGTCGCCGCTGACTCATCCACCGCCACCGAAGGCGGCAGCGCGGCTTTCACCGTTTCCTTGGCCGCCGCGGATGGCGCGCCGACCACTTCGGCCACCGTGGCCTGGAGCGCCGACGGCGCCGATGTCCCGGCCGGTACCGGCGGCACCGTCACTTTGTCCAACGGCGGTTCGCAAACGGTGAATGTGGCCATTCCGCAGGACAACGAAATTGAGACCACCGAGAACCTTACCTTCACCTTAGCGCCGCCCGCGGCCGGATTCGACGCCGACACCGGCATCGCCACCGGTTCGGCCAGGGTCACCGTCAGCGATGACGACTTGCCCGGCGTGGTCGTCTCGCCGACCGCCTTGAATGTGCCGGAAGGCGGCGCCGCGGCCTACAGCGTGCGCCTGACCGCCCAACCGGGGGGGGGGGGCGGCCATATAGTGACCATTACGCCCTCGGTCAGTAGCGGCAATGTGTCGGTTGCGGCGGCGCCGCTGGCTTTCACCGACGCCAACTGGAACCGCCCGCAGGCGGTGGTCGTGACCGCCACGGACACGGCGATGCGCGGCGAAACCGCGACCGTCACCCACACGGTGAGCGCAAGCGGCGGCGAATATTCCACTTCAACGCCGGCCGCCGACCCGGTGGCGGTCACCATCGTCCCGCCGCGCACCGCGGAGAAACTGCACCGCGCGGTGCTGCCGGAAGTCGCGCGCGCGGTGGTCGGCTCGCAAATGAGCGCCATCGCCGGGCGCGCGGCGGCGGCCGGCG
The DNA here is from genome assembly GCA_028817015.1 of Gammaproteobacteria bacterium. GTDB lineage: Bacteria > Pseudomonadota > Gammaproteobacteria > Arenicellales > Poriferihabitantaceae > JAHRAW01. Next base: position 6,084 of record JAPPQJ010000177.1, on the reverse strand, counting down.
GCGCGGGCGGCTACGGCCATTTCAACCTGAACGGCGCGTCCACCATGGGCCAGGCGGCCGCGGCCAACATCCGCGCCCTGGCCGGCGACGATGACGCCGGCATCGACTGGAAAGACGCGCTGCGCGACATGGATTTCGTGATGCCGCTGAACGCCGGGCACGGCGGCGGCGGTGGCGGCGAACCGGCGTTCTGGGGCGGCAGCGAATACCGCGATTTCGCCGGCGAGGACGGCGACACCGACTGGGACGGCGACATGCTCAATCTGCACGCCGGTTTCGACGCCCAGGTGCGCGCGCATTTGCGCGCCGGGCTGATGCTGTCTTACGGCGACTCGGAGAGCGACTATTCCACGGCCGACGAGGCGGGCGAATACGAAATCGAACTGACCACGGTCAGCCCGTATCTCAACTGGCAGCGGCCGGGCCACAGCGTGTGGGTCAGCGTCGGCTACGGCGCCGGCGAGGTCGAGGTGCGGCCGGACAACGACAACCCCGACCTCCTGAACGATGTCAATATGTGGAACTTCGGCGCCGGCGGCGTCAAAACGCTGAACCGCGCCGGCGAGCGTGAAGTGCGCATCAAGGCCGATGTTTTCTCGGCCAACGCCGAAATCGAAGGCGACGCCACAGGCGGCGTCGAGGACGACATCGATATCGATGTCCGCCGCGTGCGCGTGGCGATGGAATCGCGGCGCACGCGGGAACTGGCCGGCGGCGCGCAACTGACAAGGGCGCTGGAATTGGGCGCGCGCCACGACGGCGGCGACGGCAGCACCGGCGGCGGCATGGAACTGGGCGGCGCATTGTACTACCGCAACTTCGCCATCGGCCTGAGCGCGGAGGCGCACGCGCGCTATCTCATCGGCCACAGCGCCGAAGGCGCGCGCGACTGGAGCATCGGCGGCCATGTTCGCCTCGACCCCGGCGCCGACGGCCAAGGGCTGGCGGTGTCGCTGACGCCGGCGTACGGCGCCACCGGCAGCGGCACGCAAGATGTGTGGAACAACAGCATGGCCGCGGCGCGGAATTCTGACGCCCCCGACGCGGCGGCCGCCAACCCCCTGGCCGCGCGCATCGACGCCGAAATCGGTTACGGGGTGCCGGTGGCGTGGTTCGGCTTCGGCGACGGCGCGGCGTGGTTCAGCGCCGGCCTGCTGACGCCGTATAGCGCTCTGCGCGCAGGCGACGACCGCCGCGACTACCGCCTCGGCGTCAAATGGTCATCCGCCGCCCGCCTCGACCTCGACCTCTCCGCCCGCCGCCTCGACGGCGACCGCGCCGATAACCTCATCGCCCTCGAAGCCCGCCTGCGTTTCTAACCCGCCGGGGCTCACCGCAACCACCGGGTCGAGCGCTCGACCGCCTGTGCAAACCGCTCCAGGTGGTGCGCCATATCCTCGACCGGCTCGTAGCATTTTCCCGGCGCTTTGTCCGGGGGCGGCGGCGCGCCGGCTAACTGCGCGGTTCCTAACGCGGTCAATTCGGCAAGCGGCTGCACGGCCACCCGCCTGCCGAGCACATTGGCGAGGAACTGGCAGAAATACGGGTTGGCTGAGACACCGCCATCTATCGACAGCGTGTCGGCCAACGGGGTAACCCGGTGCATGGCGGCGACCACCTCGGCGGCGCGAAAGGCGATGCCTTCGAGGATCGACTGCATCAGGTCGGGCGCCTGGGTGTCCAGCGACAGGCCAAGCCACAAGCCGCCGGCGCGCGAATCCCAGTGCGGGCAGGCCAGACCGGTCAGTGCCGGGACGAAGACCAGGTCACGGGCAATCGCGCTGGGCCGCGAAAAACCGCCGATTTGCTCGAATGCTTGAAACAGGCGCAGCGACCTGGCCCAGTTAATCGCCGCCCCGGCGCAGTAAACGCCGCCCTCCAGCGCATACACCGGCGCCTGCCCGGCCAACTGCCAGGCCGCGGTGGGCGCCAATCCCTGCTGCGGTGCACGCAACGGCCGGGTGCCGCTCAGCGCCAACGCGAAGGCGCCGGTGCCGAAGGTGATCTTGGCATCGCCGGGCGCGCGGCATCCGTGCCCGTATAAAGACGCCTGTTGATCGACCACGCTGGCGGTCAGCGGAATGGATTGGCCGCGTTGCTCGATGACGCCGAAATCGCCCGTGGTGGGGACGATTTCCGGCAGCGCCTCGACCGGCACACCGAACAAATCGCACAGGTCCGGGTCCCATTGCCCGGACTGCAGGTTGAGCAGCGAGGTACGCGAGGCGGTGGTGAGGTCGGTCACGAAATGCCCGGTCAGGCGCTCGACAAAGAACGCATCGGTGGTGCCGAGGCGCAGTTTGCCGCGCCGCTGCAAGGCCCTGGCGGCGGGGATTTGCGCGGCTATCCACGCCAGTTTGGAGGCCGAGAAATACGAGTCCAGCGGCACCCCGGCGCGCTCGCTGACCAGTTCCTGAGCGCCGTCCCGGCGCAGTCGGTCGATGGCTTGCGCGGTGCGGTTGTCCTGCCAGGTGATCACCGGCGACACCGCCTCCCCGCTGTGCGCATCCCAGGCCAGGCAACTCTCGCCCTGGTTGTCGATGCCGAGCGCCGACACCTCGCCGCAAGCGTCGATGCACTGGCGGATATGGCCGATCAACTGTTCGGGATCGTGCTCGACCCAGCCCGGTTGCGGATAACGCTGCCGGTGCTCCATGACCCGCGCGATGCGGCTCTCCCCGGCGTCGTCGACCACCAGCGCGCGGGTGCTGGTGGTTCCCTGGTCAATGGCGGCAACGGGCATCGGCGGTTCGACGGCAAATTCGCAGGCGGCGAAGCGGGCGCAGCCCGGCGATCATCCCGGCGCAAATTCCATGCGCAGCGCGCGCGGCGGGTTAGCCGCCAGTTGCCGGGCGTCGAGCGCCAGCAGGACGCGGCGCTCGGGCCGGGCGCGAACCGTTTTTGACTGGATTGGGGCGGCGTCGGAATGCAAAGAGAGGCGGCCGCGCACCACTTGCAGGAATCGCAGCTGCCAGCGCACCAGGCCGCCCGGGCAGGCGCCGTGTTTCGTCAAGGAGATGGTCTGCGGCACGATATATTTAATCGCCGGGTCGGCAAAAGTGACCGGCAGGCGGGCGCCGCCGGGCAGTTGGCCGGCCAGGTCCCGGTGCACGCAGCGCGCGACCTGCACGCCTTCCCGCCAGCACCAGCCGGCGGTTTCCACCGCGCGCAATGCGTTGCCGGCGGCGAAGTAGGCCGGGTCCGAGCACCGCCCGAACTGGTCGATGACGGGGCCGCCGCTGTGCCGGTCAACTGCAATGTGGCCGCTTTGCAGCAGCGCCGACTCGGGAGTGAACTGGCCGGTGAACAGCACCCCGTCGCAGCGCAGTTGCCGGGTTGTGCCGGCCGCGTCGATGACCCGCACGCCGCTTAAGCGTTGCGCGCCGATGAGTTCGGCGATTCGCGTTTGCAGGTAAACCGGCGCGCCGAGCAGTTTGGGCAGGCCGCCGGCGCCGCGCCACGCGGTGAAGCGGCCGCCGGCCTCCAGCATGGCCACCGGGCGGATGCCGGCGTGGCGGCAGGTCAGCAGCGCCGACAGGGACACCAGTTCGGTGCCGACGATGAGCGGGCGGGCGAATGGAATTTCCCGTTTCAGATAGACCATCGCCTGCAGCGCGCCGGTGGTCAGCACCCCCAACGGGCGCTGGCCGGACACCAGCCGCGCGGCGCGCGGGGTTTCTCGCGCGCCGGTGCAGAGGGCCACCCTGCCGGCGTGCAGCCGGGCGGCGCCGCGCGCGGTGGCGAGGGTCAGGCGGCCGCCCGGCCCGGCAGCCACCACGGTCGTGTTGACTCGCACCTCGACGCCGGCGTGGCGCGCGCGCTCGACCAGGCGCGCCGCGTATCGCGGGCCGAGGTAGCACCTGCCGAATTCGCGGAACCCGAACGGCGAATGCCCGCAGTGCCGGGGAATGCCGCCGGCCTGCGCTTCGCGTTCCAGCACCACCACGCCGCGCACCCCTAACCGGGCCAGTTCGGTGGCGGCGGCCAGGCCGGCCGGCCCGCCGCCGATGACCGCCACGGTGCAGTGTTCGGGCGCGCCGGGCCGGTCAGCCGATAAAGGCGCCTCGGGCAAAGGCTCAACCATGGCCGGCCCGCCAGGCGATTTGTTCGGCGAAATGCCCGCGGGTCAACTCGGCCAGCCGGGCGTGGCAGTAAAACCCCTGGCAGCGGCCCATGGTGGCGCGCGTGCGGCGCTTAAGCGCGCCGAGGCTGGCGGCCGCCAACTGGCCGCCGAGGGCCTGCTGAATCTCGCGGCGGGTGACCAGTTCGCAGTGGCAGACGATGCCGCCGTTGCCGCCGCTTTGCCAGTCGCGCGCCTGATGTTCGGCCAATGCGTTGACGCGCGGCCACGACGGCGGCGACGGTTTGGGGGGCGCGGCGCGGCGGTTGCCGAGGCCGGTGTAGGCGTCAAAAACATGGCCGGCGATGCCGAGCGCTGCGCTTAGGCCGGTTGAGCGAATGCCGCCGACGCTGAGATAGTTGCGCTCGGGGCGGGCGGCGATGCGGTAGTCGTGAAACTCAGTGGCCGGGCGGATGCCGGCGTAGGTGGCGGTGATGGCGTGCCCGGCCAACGCCGGCACGCGGCGCTCGCCCAGGGCGCGCAATGCCCGCAGCACCGGGGCGCTGACCGAAGCGTCGCAGCGGCTGCGCTGGGGCTCCGAGGACGGGCCGACTAACACATTGCCGAACACCGTGCGGCAGATAATGATTCCCTTGGTGGTCTCGCCCGGCACCGGGAGCAGGATGGCGCGAATGAGGCGGCTGGCGGATTTGTCATAGACTAAAAATTGGCCTTTGCGCGGGCGGATTCGGAAGTTGGCTTGACCGGTCAAAGCGGCGTCAACCCGGTCGCCGTAAAGCCCGGCGCAGTTAATGACGAAGGCGCCGCGCAACGGCCCTCGGGAGGTGGCTAACGTCCATCGGCGGCCGTCGAAGCGCCCGCCCGACACCTCGCAGCCGCGCATCAGACGGGCGCCGTTGTCGATGGCCTGCAGCATGTAGGCATGCGGTGTGCTCCACGGGTCGATGACGCCTTCGGCGGGGATGTCGATGGCGGCCACAACATCGGCGGCTAACTGCGGCTCGCGCGCGCGCACTTGTCCGGCGGTCAGCAGCGCGGCGCCGTCGATGCCGTTGTCGCGCGCGCGTTCCAGAACCGCGCCGAGGCGCTCGCATTCCTCGCGCGTCCAGGCCAGCACCAGCGCCCCGGTTGCCAACACCGGCAGGTTAAGGCGGGCGCGAATGCGCAAGTACTCGTCCCGGCCGTTGACGATGCAGCGGTGCTCCAATGACCCGGGCGGCGCGTCGAAACCGCTGTGCAAGATGGCGGTGTTGCCCTTGCTGGCGCCCTCCAGGATGTCGGCGGCTTTCTCGACGGTCAGCACTTTCGCGCCTTCCAGCGCAAAACGCCGCGCCACCGCGCAACCGACTACGCCGGCGCCGATGACGATGACATCGTATTGCTCCGCCGGGGCGGGGGGCGGGTTTTGGCTGCGAGTTGTCATGATGGGCGCCGATGCGGATGCCGGCATTATATCCACTGGCGAGGCGTTTTGGGGTATCATTGCCGATCGACCATTCGCTTAAAACATTCGCCGAATCCGCCGAGTCATCCAAACCGACCGGCCCCCGGGCCGGGAAACCGCCGCATGCCCAAGTTCATTTCCACCTATGTCAAGTATGTCGATTATGTGTCGACCAAAGTCGGGCGGCTGGCGATGCTTGCGATATTCCTGATGATCGGCACGCTGTTGCTCGGCGCCGTCACCCGCAACATCATCAACCTGCCGCTGTCGTGGACCGTGGAATTGGCGCAGTTCACCATGACCGCCTACTACATCGTCGGCGGCGCGTATTCCATTCAATTGAACAGCCATGTGCGCATGGATTTGTTCTACGACCGCCTGTCGGACAAAAGCAAGGCGCGGCTGGACAGCGTCACCAGCGTGTTTTTGGTCGTCTATTTAATCTGCCTGCTCATCGGCTCGATTTCCAGCACGCTGTATGCAATCGAATACGGTCAGCGCAAATTCTCGCAGTGGAATCCGTCGCTGGTGCCGATTAAGGTCATCATGGTCGCGGGCA
>JAPPQJ010000071.1:6632-7727 GCA_028817015.1 Gammaproteobacteria bacterium | reverse complement strand
GCTGGCGTTGTGGCTGCTGCCGCTGGCCGCGGTGCTGCTGACTTCGGTGCGCACGGCCGCGGACATCGCGTCCGCGAACTACTGGAGTTGGCCCGCCGAGACCGCGGCTTTCGACAACTACCGTTCCATTTTTGTCGAGGCCGACCTGCTGCGTTATTTTTTCAACAGCGTGCTCATCACGCTGCCCGCGGTGTTCTTTGCGCTGCTGTTCAGTTCACTGGCCGGTTATGCGCTGGCGGCGCATCAATTCCGCGCCAACTTCCTGGTGTATGCGATGTTTATCGCCGGCAACTTCATTCCGTTTCAGATTCTCATGATTCCGGTGCGCGACTTCTCGCTGCAACTGGGCTTATACGACACCAAAACCGGCCTGGCGATTTTTCACATCGCGTTCCAAACCGGCTTCTGCGCGTTTTTTCTGCGCGGTTTCATCCGCGAGTTGCCGCGCGAAATTTTCGAGGCGGCGCGCGCCGAAGGCGTGGCCGAATGGCGCATTTACTTTCACATCGTGCTGCCGCTGATTCTGCCGGCGCTGGCGGCGTTGGCGGTGCTGGTGTTTACCTTCATCTGGAATGATTTTTTCTGGGGCCTGATTCTCGCCCCGGACGCCGACGCGCGCCCCATCACCGTCGGCCTGCAGGCGCTCAAAGGCACCTTCCGCGCGCAGTGGCACCTGCTGTCGGCCGGCTCGGTCATCGCCGCGCTGCCGCCGGTGATTTTGTTCTTCATGCTGCAAAAACACTTCATCTCCGGCCTCACCATGGGCGCGACCAAGGGGTAGAACGATGGCGTCATTGTCTTTGCGCGGAGTCGGCAAAAGTTTCGGCGGCGTCGATGTGATTCACGATGTTGACCTGGACATCATCGATGGCGAGTTGGCGGTGTTTGTCGGCCCGTCCGGTTGCGGCAAATCCACGCTGCTGCGGTTAATCGCCGGCTTGGAGTCGGCCGCCGCCGGCGACATTTGCATCGGCGATGCGCGCGTCAACGACATCGCGCCCGGCGACCGCGGCACCGCGATGGTGTTCCAGTCGTACGCGCTGTATCCGCACATGACGGTGCGCGACAACATCTCGTTCGGCTTGCGCATGACCA
>JAPPQJ010000071.1:452-6543 GCA_028817015.1 Gammaproteobacteria bacterium | reverse complement strand
GCACCGCCATCGGCCGCGCGATTGTGCGCGAGCCGAAAGTGTTTTTGTTGGACGAACCGCTGTCGAACTTGGACGCCGAATTGCGCGCAGCGATGCGCATGGAACTGCGCCAGTTGCACCGCAGACTGGGCGCGACCATGATTTATGTCACGCACGACCAGGTGGAGGCGATGACGTTAGCCGACCGTATCGTTACGCTGAACGCCGGGCGGGTGGAGCAGACCGGCGCGCCGCTGGAATTGTACAGCCGCCCGCGCAACCGCTTCGTCGCCGGCTTCATCGGCTCGCCGAAGATGAATTTCTTTCCGGCGGTGGCGCGGCATGACGGCAGCGGCATCGCGCTGCGGTTAACCTCGGTCGGCGCCGATGCGGAGTCGGCGGAATTGATGTTGCCCGCGGCCAACTGGTGCATCGAAGACGGCGAACAGGTCACCGTCGGCGCGCGCCCGGATGCGTTATACGCTGATGGCGGCGGCGATGATGCCGGCGGTGGCGCGGCGCGTTTTGGCCTCGCGGTCGATGCCAGCGAACATCTCGGCGGCGAGACCTTTCACTACTGCCGCACGCCGGATGGTGAGACGGTCATCGTCAAAGCGCGCGGCGGCGACCAGCCCAAGCGGTTGGCGTTGTGTTTGCGGCCCGCGGACGCGCATGTGTTCGACGGCGATGGCGACAGTTGCCGGATTGCCGCCGCCTGAATCAACTCGCCTCCACCCGCACCGCCTCGCCGCACTGCGCCGGGCGCACCGCCGCTTCGCCGACCGGCACCGCCCACAATCCGTCCGCTAAACTCCCCTCCGGCGCGCAGGATGTCGGCATCCACCGCCCCGGTATGCGTCTCCACCGCTCCGCCCCGCCGCGACACAACGACTTCGCCCGCGCGCTTTGCAGCGCGCTCCAGTCGCGCGAACATCGCGCCGACTTTCTGCGCGGCGTTTGATGTCGGGGTTGTGGACGGATTCATCGGCGGGTCACGATGAGTTGAACGATGATTTCCCGCATGAAAGGCGCACAATTCGGCGAAACTGTGCACCCGAGATTTGAGAACGGCAAATATGGCGGTTTGCCGTTGACAATCAAAGATCGAGCATGGACTCGCCAAACACGATCCGCAAAAGTCCGGGATTGGGCGGCAACATACACGGCGTTGCGGTGGGTGAAGGAATGCGGTATTTTTAAGAGGCAACCGCACGAGGCATGAGAAATGGGCTTGGTCCACGCAGAAATCGAACTCAGCAATCCGCGCGATGACTCCCTCAAACCGGTCACCGCGCCTGCGCTGGTCGACACCGGGGCGACGACGCTGTGCCTGCCGGAGCATCTTGCGATCCAGTTGCAACTGAAAGAAATCGAGAAGCGCGATGTCGTGACCGCCGACGGCCGGGAGCATTCGATTCCGTACGTGGGCCCGATTCAAGTGCGCTTCGACAACCGCAATTCCTTTTCCGGCGCGCTGGTCATCGGCGACTCCGTCCTCATGGGAGCGATACAGATGGAAGATATGGACCTCGTCGTTCATCCTCGAACCCAAACCGTCACCGTCAACCCGGCGAGTCCGAATACGCCTTTGGTGATTGTTAAATAATCAACCGGCTTTCGGATTTGGCCGTCATTTGCCCGCGAATATGCGGCGCTGATTATTTGCGCGAACCCTGTTTTTGCGCTGCTCGTCTGACAGAGACAACTCCCAATTCTCAAAATCGCAATGCAGTCCTTCGCACCAACCGAGGGCGGACATGGTGCGCTTGGCGCTTTTGTCATAATTGCCCCGCACATTTTTTGCCGTATGCTCCAGTTTAACCTTGAAGTATTCATCCATCTTGCGCTTAAAAGAGTCTCTTTCCCCGGATGAAAGGCCGCGGTGCATTTTTATCAGCGCGGCGATATTATTCACCTCGCCAATCGAGTAGGCGTGATTGGCAAAGAAACTGAATTCGGTTAAATCAACCTTGCCCGCTTCCTTGAGCAGCATGCGCGAAAATTCAAGGAGGTGGAGGCCGTTGTAGGTGTATTCTGCAGATGATGCGGACCGCATGGCCAATTCGGTCGAGCGGATTCCGCAACAGCGTCACGCCGCCTTGTTGAATGTATGCGACGACGATATCCGCCTTTTCCGCCTTCTCGAAGCAGTCGGTGATTACGCTCAGGTGGTTGTCCGCCCCGGGCATGTTGTTAGCGATGAGCATGGCTCAACCTTCGCTGCAAGTGGGTGTAGTAATCGGGGTTTTTCTCAAAGCCGACGAAATTGCGCCCGGTTTTTTTACAAACCAGCGCGGTCGTGCCGGTGCCGCTGAACATGTCCAGCACGATCTCTTTTTCTTTGCTGCTGGCAAGCACCATCCGGCTTATCATATCTTCCGGTTTGGGCGTCGGGTGTTTCGGCTTAACGATTTTGCCGTTGATTTTCGTTTTGTGGCGGTGGCTTGAAAATTCCCAGACATCAGCGCACAGCCGCCCTTTGGGGTTGGGATACCACCGCTTGCCGTTTTTCAGAATGCCCTTTTTGGCGGCGTGCTTTATGCGGTCGGTCGATTGATACGGTTCCCGAACCGCGTCCGGGTCGAAATAGTGTTCCTTTCCCCGGGTGAAGAACAAAATGGTTTCCTGATTGTTGACGTATCTTTTCCTCGACGCGCTGATGCCGTCCTTTTTGTGCCATGTAATCCAGTTTCTGAATACCGCGCCGCGCTCCACCAGCATCTGCAGAATGCGGGCGCTGTTATACGGGTTGTTGAAAATGTAAAAACTTCCGGTGGGCTTCATTTTCGGCAGGAAACCGTCAATCCATTGCTCCGTAAAACGAAAAAAGTCGTTGTCGGTGCGAAATGAATCCCAGTCCCCCTTTCCCATATTATAGGGGGGGTCGATAATCGCAAGGTCAATGAAATCCCCGGGCAACCGGTCGAGAAAAGAAAAGCAATCCTCGCGGGCGATTTTATTTATCAACTTTTTCACGCAGCATATCCTCCTGACTGGCGGAAAGCAGTTTGCTTTCGATAATAGCGCGGTAGGCGGAGTAAATTTCGTAGCCGACATAACGCCTGCCGAGCGTTTTCGCCACTTTCAGCGTCGTGCCGCTGCCGGCGAAAGGGTCCAGCACCAGATCTTCGACAAAAGAAAAAAGCCGGACGCAGCGGTAAACGATTTCCTCCGGCATAATGGCCGGATGTTTGCCGAAGGCAAGGTCGCTCTTCCCGGGAATGGGAATATCCCATATCTGCCGGGTGAAATCCACCCATTCTTTTTGAGTCAACCGGCTTGCCCGCTTGATTTCCGGTGAAACATTATTTTCCGGCCTGCCGTCCTTCACATAAACCGTGATGTATTCCGCCGTATTTTGCGCGTAGAAATTGCAGGGAAACGGATAACTGCCGAACATCAGCCGCTTGGACGGGTTGGTGCGGTTCCAGATGTAAATGTCCAGCAGAAACATGCCGGTGTTTTCAAGTATCGTTCGCTGAATGCCGCTTTGCAAATCGAATATGCGCCGGTTGCCGGCGTCAGCGCGGCGCGCATTAACATTAACGCCGGACGCTCATGGAAACAATCCCTTCGGTAAACGGCCGGCGACGCGCCCGGACTTCCGGGGCTTGCGATTGCACTAAATGGCAGCCGCGGCCGGTGGAGATTTTCCCGGTGAAGGGCGCGATGAGAGTCTCGTCCTGAAGCGCATCGCCGGCCGGCACATTGCTTGCCGGTGCGAGGCCGTTGCCGAGTTCCACGGCCTTCAACGCCAAGTGCGCGTGACCGCAGCGCAGGCCGTCGCGGAAGTCGCGGGGAACGCCAACGCCGATGCGGTTAAAAGTTTTTTCTTTTGCTCATTTTTCCCTCCGTAAGGATGGAAATTTAATTGAACGGAATTGATTTAGCGCGGCGGCGCGGCGAACCCCGCGGTTTATGGCAGTTTGGAAAGCCAGTTGCCGAGCGCGTCGATGAATTTGTCCGGCTCTTCGATGAACGGAAAGTGGCCGCTGTTTTCAAACATCACCAGTTCCGAGTTCGGCAGTGCGCGGTGCAAGTCCTCGGCGTATGCCGGCGGGAGCACGAAGTCATGCCGCCCGGCCAGAATTAACGCCGGCGCCCGGATTTCACCGAGCCGGTCTTTGACGCTGTACTCGGCGAGCAAACCGAAACTGTGATTCCACGCCGCCGCGCGAAAAGTCGTCGCCGCTTCCATCGCTTTCATGGCCGCCGCGGTTGTTTTATTTTCACCGTCGTGAAAATACATCGGCAGCGCCGTCGCCCAAAGCCGCCGCCAACTCGCGTCGTCCTTCATCGACGCGCTGAAAATTTCGCCGAACGCCGCCTGCTGTTCCGGGGTCGTCGACCCGGGCATGACCGGCGGATAGTCGGCGAGGTTCGACGCGGTCGCGCACAACACCAGCCCGCGCAAAGTTTCACCGTGCGCGAGCGCGTATTTTTGGGCGATGAAACCGCCGTAAGAGTGGCCAAACACCGCGGCTCGCCCGCCGGCCAATTGTTCGCGCAATGCATTTGCGTCGGCGGTGAAAGTGTCGAAGGTGACCTTCGACCAGTCATCCGGCGCATCGGAGTGACCGCTGCCGCGGTGGTCGTAGTAAATTTGACGGTGGCCGCCCAGCCGCTCGAAAAACGGCCGCAAGTAAGCGTGGTCGAGACCGAGCCCGCCGTGCATCATCAGCAACGGCTCGCCGTCACCGCGAATGTCACAGTGAATGGTTGTGTCGTTGACGGTTAATTTCATGGTTTCCTCCGCGGGACGGGGGTTTAAGTTGAACACGGCGGCCCGGCGGACACCGTGATTCCGCGCCGACGCGCGGTCAGTCGCTGCCGCGTCCGCCATACCGGTTGCGGCAACCGGGCGGCGGCGCGCAAAATCAATTCCAGATTGACCGGCAACAACAGCGCCACGCACATCAGAAGCGATGCATGCGGGCAGTTCGGTTTAACCTTAACCGCGTCGCCGCCGAAGCCGTGTTGATAACCGTGCTGCAGCGCCGCGGCCAACACCGCGCACGACAACGCCGGCCGCGCGCCGGCCGCGCGCATCCATTTCGACAGTGCCCGCGGCACGATGTCGATGGCGGCGAAACCGCCCCAGCGAAACGCCGACGGCGCGACCAGCCCGGTCATCCACAACATTAAGAACCGCACGTCTTCAGATTGTTCGCGGCGGGTTTAACCCGTGGCCCGCGCGTGAATTTTTTAATTGAACGCCGGCAACAAGTCGCCGTGCGCGTCGATGAGTTCATCCACCATCTCGCAAACCTCATCGACCGTCAACTCGGCCGCGGTGTGCGGGTCCAGCAAGGCGGCGTGGCGGATGTGCTCGCGTTTGCGCGTCAACGCGGCCTCGGCGGTCAGCAACTGCACATTGACATTGGTGCGCATCAGCGCGGTGAGTTGCGGCGGCAAGTTCGCGCACGCTTGCGCGCGCAGGCCGCGGGCGTCGATGTCGCACGGCACTTCCACGCACGCATCGGCCGGCAACTCCGGGATTAAATCCGCGTTGGCGACATTGCCGTTGAAAGTTGCCGATGCGCCGCCGACCGCCGCGCGCATGATATGCGGCGCGTATTCGCCGGACAAATCGTCCGCAGATTCCGCGGCCGCGGCGACCGCATCCGGCCCCGCGCGCCATAACTTGTCCGCCGCCTCGCAGCGCGCCGGATATTCGTCCAACGCAATGTCATAGCGCGCGATTAACTCCGGGCGCGACTGTTTGATAAACCACGGCACATACTCGGCGAAATGCTCGGAGCTCTCGGTGACGAAATAGCCGAGCAGGCGCAGCACTTCATACCGCACTTTCTCCGCCAATATGCGCCCGTGAATTTCCGCTTCGCGCGCGGCCACCGCATCGCCGGCCAGTATCGCGTCGGCCCTGGCGCGCAACCGCGGATATAAATCTTCGCCGCCGCCGCGCTCGCCGCGCTTAACAAACTTCGTATAAAACGCCATGTGGTTGATGCCGGCGCAGCGGTAGTCGATGTCGCTCAAGTCCTCGCCCAAGTCCGCCGCCAGCATGCGCGCCGTGCCTTGCACCGAATGACACAAGCCGACCGCGCGCAAGCCGGCGAACTCGCGCTGCAGCGCCATCATGAGCATCGCC
>JAPPQJ010000071.1:0-397 GCA_028817015.1 Gammaproteobacteria bacterium | reverse complement strand
TGGTGCGCAAGCCGCGCATGATGCCGCCGATGCCGAGGGTGTCGCCGATGGTCTGGCGCAGGCCGTATTTTTTCGGAATCTCAAAATCGGTCACGGTGGCCGGCTTGTAGCCGCCGACTTGAATCGTGGTCTGCACGAAATCGGCGCCGCGCAACGCGCGCCGGCGGTCGGGTTCGGCGGTGATGCGCGGCGCCGCTTTGTGCCGCGCCGCCAACTCGCGCGTGATGTTTTCCGCCGCGCGCAACCGCTCGCCGTCGATGTCGTGCAGCACGATGCGCATGCGGCGAAACGCATCCATCCGCAGCAGGTCGCCGACGATGCGCGCGGTGAACTCGGCGCTGCCGGCGCCGATGATGCAAAGCGATGTCACAACTTCGCCGCCATTTCGCGCAACTTG
>JAPPQJ010000110.1:7781-23713 GCA_028817015.1 Gammaproteobacteria bacterium | reverse complement strand
GGGCGCGTTCTACGGCCCGAAAATCGAGTTCTCGCTGCAGGATGTCATCGGCCGCGTGTGGCAGTGCGGCACCATGCAGGTGGATTTTTGCATGCCGGGCCGGCTCGGCGCGCAGTATGTCGCTGAGGACGGCCGGCGGCGGGTGCCGGTGATGCTGCACCGCGCGCTGCTTGGCTCATTCGAGCGTTTAATCGGCATTCTCATCGAGCAATACGAGGGCAAATTCCCGCCGTGGCTGGCGCCGGTGCAGGCGGTTTTGATGAATATCACCGACAACCAGGCCGGCTATGTGGCCCGAGTCGAAGAAATCCTGACAAAACGCGGATTCCGGGTCGAAAGCGACTTGCGAAACGAAAAAATAGGCCTTAAAATCCGCGACCACACTTTGCAGCGCATCCCGTATTTGCTGGTGGCCGGCGATCGGGAAGCACAGAGCGATTCCATTGCCGTGCGCACCAGAGACGGGCGCGACTTGGGAGCCCTGCCGGTTGAGGATTTCGCCCGGCGGCTGGCCGGGGATGTCGCGCGGCGCGGCAGTTGTCGTTTGGAGGATTGACGTTATAGCCAAATCAAAACAGCAGCGCGTTAACGACCAGATCGTCAGCGACCCGATTCGCGTGATTGCGGTTGACGGGGATCAGATGGGCATCCTTCGGTTGACCGAAGCCCTGGAATTTGCGCAGGAGGCCGGCTATGACCTGGTGGAGATTTCGCCGAATGCCGACCCGCCGGTGTGCCGCATCATGGATTACGGCAAGTTTCTGTATACCGCCAGCAAAAAACGCCAGGCGGCCAAAAAGAAGCAAAAGCAGATCACGGTCAAGGAGGTGAAATTTCGCCCCGGCACCGATGTCGGCGACTACGGGGTGAAGTTGCGCAACCTGACCCGGTTTCTGGAGGCCGGCAACAAGACCAAGGTGACTCTGCGGTTTCGCGGTCGCGAGATGGCGCACAAGGAACTGGGGCTGGAAATGCTGCAGGCCGTGGAAAAAGACCTGTCCGAAATCGCGGTGGTGGAGCAGGCGGCGACCATGGAAGGCCGGCAAATGGTGATGCTGCTGGCGCCGAAGCGGTAGTGGGCGGGCGCGTGGCGGTAACCGATTCACAGACATTGCGTTGCAGTGTGGCAATGATGACCCGGCGGCCGGCCGCCGGAATTTCAACAACCGGGTAGCGGAGCAAACCAGTGCCAAAGTTAAAAACCAACCGGGGCGCAGCCAAGCGTTTCGTGCGAACCGCCCGCGGCAAGTTCAAGCGGGCGCAGTCCCATTTCAACCACATCCTGACCAAGAAATCCCCCAAGCGCAAACGCCATCTGCGCCCGGGGCGCCTGGTGGATGCCGCCGACCAGGCGGCGGTCAGGAAAATGCTGCCGTATCGTTAGTCTGTATTCATTTGTATCGCGGGGAAACCGTCATGACACGCATTAAAAGAGGGGTGACCGCCAGGGCCCGGCACAAGAAAGTCTTGAAGCAGGCCCGCGGTTACCGCGGCGCGCGCAGCCGCACATTTCGCTCCGCCCGGCAGGCGGTCAACCGCGCCGGGCAATACGCCTACCGCGACCGCCGCCAGCGCAAACGCCAGTTCCGGGCATTGTGGATCGTGCGCATTAACGCCGCCGCGCGCGAAAACGGTTTAAGTTACAGCCGCCTGATCAGCGGCCTCGGCAAAGCCGAAATCGACCTCGACCGCAAAATCCTGGCCGAATTGGCGGTCAACGACAAGGCCGCCTTCACCTCATTGGCCGAGCGCGCCAAGGCGGCGCTGGCGGCTTGATGTTCGCGGGGTTCAAGGTCTGACCGGCGGCAAGGCAACCGCGATGAGCGCGGGCATCGTATGCTGCCTGGCCAACCCGGAGAGGCCCGGCCCGGTGGAGCGAGGCGCCGCATCAGCGGTCGAGGAGGCATGGAATCTCCGCAGAGTTGCGTCGTTGGAGCCGGCATATTGTGAACGCTAATCCGCGCCTCAGCGAGCTGTCGGCCGACGCCCGCCGGGCCATTGCCGGCGCCGATTCGCCGGCGGCGCTGGAGGCGCTGCGGGTCGGTTATTTAGGCAAAAAGGGACGCATCACCGCGCAACTAAAGCAACTCGGCGGCCTGCCGCCGGCGCAGCGCAAGGAGGCGGGCCGCGAACTTAACCGCCTCAAAAGCCAGATACAGTGCGCGCTGGAGCAGCGCCACGGTGAACTGGAAAAAGCGGCGGTGGCGGCGCGTTTGCGGGAGCAGCAAATCGATGTGACCCAGCCCGGGCGCGGGCAGACCGCCGGGGCGCTGCATCCGCTGAGCCGCACCCTGCAGCGCATGGAGCAAGTGTTCGAGTCACTCGGCTTCGAGGTCGCCACCGGCCCGGAAATGGAGGACGAATACCACAACTTTGAAGCGCTCAACATCCCGGCCGACCACCCGGCCCGGGCCATGCACGACACCTTCTACATCGACTCGAACACGGTGTTGCGCACCCACACCTCGCCGGTGCAGATTCGCTACATGCGCCGCCATCGGCCGCCGATCAGGGTGATCGCCCCGGGGCGCGTATATCGCTGCGATTCGGATGTCACCCACACCCCGATGTTCCACCAGATGGAAGGCCTGGTGATCGACCGCGACATCACTTTTGCCGACCTCAAAGGCGTGCTGGTTCATTTCGTTCGGGCTTTCTTTGAAAGCGACCTTGAGGTGCGCTTCCGCCCCTCGTATTTCCCGTTCACCGAGCCGTCCGCGGCAGTCGACATCGCGTGCGTGTTCTGCGGCGGGCGCGGCTGCCGCATCTGCAAGCACAGCGGCTGGCTGGAAGTGTTGGGCAGCGGCATGGTGCACCCCGAAGTGCTGCGGCACGGCGGCATCGACCACCGGCAATTCAGCGGCTACGCATTCGGAATGGGCGTCGAGCGGCTGACCATGCTGCGCTACGGGGTCGATGACCTGCGGCTGTTTTTCGAAAATGATTTGGCTTTTCTCAAGCAATTCTAAAATGAACAGCCGCCCCGCCGCCTCGCCATGTTAGTCAGCCACGCCTGGCTGCGCGAATGGGTGCGCACCGAAGCCGGCATCAGCGAGTTGAGCGAGCGCCTGACCTTAGGCGGGCTGGAGGTGGCGGCGGTGGAGGCCGCCGGGCCGCCGCTGCACGCCAAGCGGGTCATCATCGGGCGTATCGCCGCCTGCGCCCCGCACCCCGGCCGCCCGCGCCTTACGGTGTGCGAAGTGGATGTCGGCCGGCGCGCCCGCCTGACCATTGTGTGCGGTGCCGCCAATGCGGCAGTGGGTGACAAAGTGCCGGTGGCCACCGCCGGCGCACAACTGCCGATGCGGGTGGTGGACAAGCGGCGCATCGGCGAAATCGAATCCGCCGGCATGATTTGCTCGGCCGCGGAACTGGGCCTGGAGGAGCATTCAGGTGGCGTGATGCAACTGGACCGCGACGCCCCGGTCGGCGCACCGGTGAGCGATTATCTGGGCCTGTGCGACCGCGTCATGGAGATTGAACTGACCCCCAACCGCGGCGATTGCCTGGGCATTTTAGGAGTCGCCCGCGAAGTATCGGCGTTGACCGGCGCCCGGCTGGCCGCACCGCCCGGCCACGCCGCAAAAGCCCGCACCACCAGCCGCGCGCGCCTGCCGGTGGAGTTGCGGGCCCCGCGCGGATGCCCGCGATACGCGGGGCGGGCGGTGCGCAACATCGACCTGTCGGTGCGCACCCCGACCTGGATGGCCGAGCGGCTCAGGCGAAGCGGCGTGCGCGGCGTCAATGTGGTGGTCGATATCACCAACTATGTGATGCTGGAACTCGGCCAGCCGATGCACGCTTTTGACCTGGAGCGACTGGCCGGAGGAATCGTGGTGCGGATGGCCAAAGCGCGCGAAAAACTGCGCCTGCTGGATGGCAACACGCTCATCTTGAACGACCGCAATTTAGTGATCGCCGACCACCAAAGGGCGGTGGCGCTGGCCGGCATCATGGGCGGATGGGACTCGGCGATTTCCGACTCGACCCGCCATATCTACTTCGAGTCGGCGTTTTTCCCGGCGCCGGCGATGCTCGGCAAGGCGCGGCAACTGGGCATGCACACCGATGCCTCGCACCGTTTCGAGCGCGGCGTTGACCCGGCCATGCAGGTGCGCGCGATGGAGCGGGCCACGCGCTTGCTGACATCCATCGCCGGCGGCGAGGCGGGGCCGGTCACCGACGCCTGCGCGCGAAACCTCATGCCACGGCCGGCCGCCGTCACCCTGGAGCGCACCGAGATTCCCCGCCTGCTCGGAGTGTCGGTGCCGGGGCAGCGCGTCAGCGCGATCCTCAAACGCCTCGGCATGCGGGTTACCCCTGTCAAAAACCGAAGCGGCTGGCGGGTAGCCGTGCCGACCTGGCGAAGCGATGTCAGCGGCGCCCACGATGTGGTGGAGGAAATCGCCCGGGTGGTCGGGTTCGACAACATCCCGCCGCGCCGGCCGACAGCCACCGCCACCGCCGGCAGGCGCGCCGAAACCCGCATCGAGGCGGGGCAAATCAAGCGCACGCTGGTGCAACGCGGCTACTTCGAGGTCATCACCTATAGTTTCGTTGACCCGCACATTCAGCACGGTCTGCTGGGCCGGCGCGGCACCCGTTTAAGCAACCCGATTGCCGCCAACATGGCGGTGATGCGGCGCAGTTTGTGGCCCGGTTTACTCGACGCGGTTCGGGGCAACCTGAACCGCCAGCATGAGCGCGTGCGGCTGTTCGAGGCCGGGCATGTTTTCCTGGGGCGTGGCGGCGGCCGCAAAGAAGTCCACCGCCTGGCGGCGGCGGCGACCGGCCCGGCGTTGCCGATGCAGTGGGGCGAGGCGGACCGGGCGCTTGATTTTTTCGACCTCAAGGGGGATTTAATGGCGTTGCTGGCGTTGCCGGGGCGCTCGATCATGGCGCAAATCAAGTTTCGCCCGGCGCCGCATCCGGCGCTTCACCCCGGGCGCAGCGCACAAATCCGGCTGGACGGCAAAGTGCTCGGCCATCTCGGCCAGTTGCACCCGGGCCACCAGCGCCTGGTCGGCATCGACCAGGCGGTCTATCTGTTCGAGATCGACCTGGAGCAACTGGCGCAGGCCGGGCTGCCGAATTTTTCCGCGGTGTCCCGGTATCCGGCGGTGCGGCGCGACCTGGCGGTGGTGGTCGAGGCCGGCGTGGCGGCGCAGGATGTGCTGGATACGGCGCGCGCGGCCGCCGGGCCGCTGCTGACCGATTTGGAGTTGTTCGACATCTATGCAGGCGAACGGGTTGAAAAAAATCACAAAAGTTTCGCTTTTCGCTTGACCTTCCAGTCCAAATCAAGCAATCTTACCGCCAGCCAGGTGGATGCAAAAACACAGCAAATAATCAAAACGCTGCAACGGCGGCTGGGCGCCCGGTTGCGGGCCTGAATGCTTGCATGAAAATGATGATTGAATGGTGATTATTTAACCGCCCGGCCAGCCGCGCATTGGCGTTTGACAGGCCGGCGTACTCGCACATTGAAACAAGCGAAAGCGAAATGACCGTTACCAAAGCAGAGTTAAGCGACATCCTGTTTGGCCGGGTCGGGTTGAACAAGCGCGAGGCCCGGGGTTTTGTCGAGACTTTTTTTGAACGAATCAGCCTTTCGCTGGAGCAGGGCACGGCGATCAAGTTGTCGGGTTTCGGCAGTTTTACCTTGCGCGATAAAACCCCGAGACCCGGGCGCAACCCGCGAACCGGCGAGGATGTCGCCATCTCGGCGCGCCGTGTGGTCACCTTCAGGCCCAGCCAGAAACTCAAGGATCATGTGGCCGAAAATTCGTTTGAACTAAGCCAGCGGTTGGGGCGGAAACCATAATCGCGATGCTCGACCCCAACAGTTATGAGTTGCCGCCGATCCCGTCCAAGCACTACTTCAACATCGGCGAAGTCAGCAAATTGTGCGCGGTCAAGCAGCATGTGTTACGCTACTGGGAGCAGGAATTCCCGCAGTTAAAGCCGATCAAACGGCGCGGCAACCGGCGTTCCTACCAGCGGCACGATGTCAAATTAATCCGGCAAATCAGCAAGTTGCTGTATGTCGAGGGCTTCACCATCAGCGGCGCCCGCGCCCGCCTGGAACAGCAGGCCGCCGAAGGCAAATCCAACCCGCAGTCGGGCCTGGGCGTTGACGAGGCCAAACTGCTGAGCCGGCTGATCGAGGAACTCAACGAAGTCCGCGATATTTTGCGCTGAGTCCGATCGAGTCGGCCGGGTCGCCGGGCCGCTGATCCCGGCGCACGGTGAATCGTCGGAGCGGCGAAAGGAGAAAACGATTGCCAACCGCCAAAGCCGGTGATGAGTTCGACGGGTTTAAGCAGTTCGGGGTGTGGCGCAGTCTGGTAGCGCACCGCAATGGGGTTGCGGTGGTCGGAGGTTCAAATCCTCTCACCCCGACCAACTGCCTTAATGCGTTGGCGGTTTGGGCGCCGCCTGATCGGTGCGCCCGCAACCTCCGCAACCGGCGTGTCCGCCCAACACCATGCAGATCGTAACCCGTTTCCCCCCCAGCCCGACCGGCTACCTCCACCTCGGCAGCGCCCGCACCGCGTTGTTCAACTGGCTGTATGCGAAAAAAACCGGCGGCCAATTGGTGCTCCGCATCGAGGACACCGACCGCCAGCGCTCCACTCAGGAGGCCATAGACACCATCATCGAAGCGCTGCAATGGCTCGGGCTCGACTGGGACCGCGGCCCGTTTTGCCAGAGCGAGCGTTTCGACCGCTACCAGGAAGTGATCCGGCAACTGCTGGATGAAGGCAAGGCCTACCATTGTTTCTGCACCAGGGAGCGCCTCGACGCCCTGCGCGAAGCGCAACGCGCCGACGGCCGCAACCCCGGCTACGACCGTCACTGCCGCGACCTGGGGCGGCAGCCGTCGCCCGGCCAGTCCACGGTGGTGCGGTTCAAAAGCCCACTGCACGGCACGGTGGTGTTCGACGATGTGGTGCGCGGCGCGGTGGCGGTCGAAAACGCCCGTCTGGACGACCTGATCATCGCCCGCTCGGACGGCGCGCCCACCTACAATCTGTGCGTGGTGGTCGATGACATCGACATGGGCGTCACCCACATCATCCGCGGCGACGACCACACCAACAACACGCCCCGGCAAATCCACATTTTCCAGTCGTTGGGCGCGCCGTTGCCGGTGTTTGCGCATATCCCGATGATTTTAGGCGCTGACGGGCGGCGGCTTTCCAAGCGGCACGGCGATGTCAGCGTCCTGGAATACCGCGACCAGGGCATTTTGCCGGAGGCGTTGCTCAATTACCTGGCGCGCCTGGGCTGGGCGCACGGCGACCGCGAGGTGTTTTCCGTCGCCGAGATGGTCGAGTTGTTCGACCTCAAAGACATCAACAAATCCGCCGCCAGTTTTGACCCCGCCAAGTTGCTGTGGATCAACCAGCGCCACCTGCAACAGGCGCCGCCGCAGCGCCTGGCTGATGACCTGGGCGCGCGCCTCACACGCCACGGCCTCGACCCCGGGGCCGGGCCGCCCCTCGCCGAAGTCGCCGAGGCCATGCGCGAGCGCGCGCAGACCGTGGAGGAGATGGCCGTCAAGGTGGCTTATCTGTATGCCGATTTCGACCGGTATGAGCCCGGCGCGGCGAAAAAACACCTGACGCCGTCCGCCGCCGCCCCGCTTCAATCTCTGCACGACGCCTTCGAAGCCGTGGATGACCGGGACTGGCGGGAGACCGCCATTAACCGGGCCATCGCCGGCGTGCTGGAAGCGCAATCCATTAAGTTGGGGCGCATCGCTCAGCCGTTGCGGGTCGCGGTTTCCGGCGTGGCGGCTACACCCCCCATCGACACCACGGTCAAATTGGTCGGCAGGCGGCGCACCTTGGAGCGCATTCAAAAGGCGCTGCGCTGGATTGCCGCGCGGCGCGCAGGCGGCACGGGACAGCCGCAAATATCCTGAACCTATTCCGAATCGCCGGTCGACGGAAAGAGCCACCCGGCATGCCGTCAAACCCATCGTCTCCCGGGTGCGCGGGGTGCATCATGCGGCCTCTTCGGCCATCAAGGGCGACCCCGTGAGCGACCTGGCCGGGCACCGGCGCCCCGCCCCGGTATTTTGCGCGATGGTGTCAACCCGGCGCTTGTATGGCGGCGTTCGACTCCGTATAATGCGCGCGTTTGCGGGGCCATAGCTCAGATGGGAGAGCGCAACACTGGCAGTGTTGAGGTCGGCGGTTCGATCCCGCCTGGCTCCACCAGTCATTTTGACCCGGTTGCTTTCAGCCGCTCAACCACGGCAAAGACCGCGTCAAGCGAGACTTAAGGCCCAAAGTCGGCCCCAAAGTCCCCATCGTCTAGTCGGCCTAGGACACCGCCCTTTCACGGCGGCAACAGGGGTTCGAATCCCCTTGGGGACGCCATTTCGCAGCGCTTGGCGGGCCTGCTCGTCGGCGGTTATGCGCCATCGGCGCGCACCGCTAATGTGGCTAACGCGGCGGGGCGGTCGTCGCAAACGCCTCCGACTGGTTGGCTTCAGCCAACAGGCCCCGGAGATTGTCCCATTGGTCCAGGTTGCTGATGCGGTTGCGAAACAAGGCCCAGTCGATGAAGCAGGCGCAACGCAGCGCGCTGTCGCGCACGATGCCCTGGCTCGGGTCAAAACGCCGGTTAAGCGTCGCAAGTCCGTTGGCGATGCGGTTTTTCTGGCGGCCGACATACCGGATCTGCTCGGCACCGAAGCCCTCGTTTTCCAGCAGGAAGACATTGACCATGCTGTCCAGCACCGTATTGGTCAGGGCGAAGTTTTCATAATCCTGCAGATCGGCGAGGAAATGCCCGCCGGATTTTTCCCGGATGTGTTTCAGGATGGAACTTGAGTCGGTCAGCGTCAAATCGCCATCGGTCAACAACGGCATCTTGGCGACGGGCGACTTTTCGATGATCGCCGAAAGGTCGGTTTCGATAAAATCGGAATATAATCCTTCCTGCGCCAACGCCACCCGGCAATGGCGCACGAAGGGAGAGGTGTAACTGCCATGGAGTTTCATGAAAAGTACCCGGATATGAGGTTAATGACAGCGATGAATTCTAACAGAGATCAGCCGCATCGGTATGCGCGACGGCCGCGATTTGCAGTGAAGTCTGCGATTAAGACCGCCTCCGCCCTGCTGGTGCTGTCGGCGTTGACGGTTGAGTCGGCGGCGTTCACCACCGGGCCGGCGGTCGTCAAGAGCCCGCTGGACACCAGGGAATACCGCGTGCTGCGCCTGGACAACGGCTTGAAGGTGTTGTTAGTGTCCGACCCCGGCGCCGACAAAGCGGCCGCTTCGCTGGATTTGAACATCGGCAGCGGCAGCGACCCGCGCGGGTGGAACGGGCTGGCCCACTTCCTTGAGCATATGCTGTTCCTCGGCACCGAGAAATACCCGCAGGCCGGCGAATACCAGAAATACATCGGCGACCACGGCGGCACCACCAACGCCTTCACCTCGTTTTCGCACACCAACTACCATTTCGAGGTCGGCGCCGCGCATCTGGTGACGGCACTCGACCGTTTCGCGCAGTTCTTCATCGCCCCGACCTTCGATGCGACCTTTGTCGAACGCGAGCGCGCGGTGGTGCATTCCGAATACCAGGCCCGGCGCAAGGACGAATTCCGCCGCCTGTGGAGCGTGCGCCGCCGGGCCTTGAACCCCGCGCATCCGGGGTCGCGCTTCACCACCGGCTCGGCCCACACCCTGCGCGACCGCGACGGGATTAGCGTGCGCGACCAGCTCATTGAGTTCTACAACCGGCACTATTCGGCCAACCTGATGACCTTGGCGGTGGTCGGCAGGGAGCCGTTGATTCAACTCGAGCACTGGGTCACGCGGCTGTTTGCGGCGGTTCCCGACCGCCGGGCCGCGGTTGAGCGGTTTGAGATGCCTTATATCGCCCCGCAACGCTTGCCGGCGCGCATCGATGGGCGCCCGCAACAAGAGCGGATGCGGGTCAGTTTTGCGTTCCCGGTCGCCAGCACCGAAGCGCACTACCGCAGCAAACCGCTTGCCTATGTCGCCGGCCTGGTCGGGCACGAGGGCCACGGCTCGCTGCTGGCGCACCTTAAGGCGCGCGGCTGGGCGCGCGGATTGAGCGCCGGCGCCGGGTATATGGACGCGGTGCAGGGCACCTTCGAGGTGTCGATGGAATTGACCAGCGCAGGGTTGCGGCACATCGATGAAATCGGCGCGCTGTTGTTCCGGTATATCGCGTTGATCGCAACCGAAGGCGTCGAAAGGTGGCGCTACGAGGAAGCGCAGAAACTGGCCGAGATCGATTTTCGTTTTGCCGAAGACTACAGCCCGGTCGCCCGGGCCCGGTCGCTGGCCGGCCGCCTGCACCGCTACGCCGGCGAGGATGTGCTGCGCGGCCCGTATATGCTGGAGCAATACCGCCCCGGGTTGATCCGCGATGTGCTGGCCGATTTGCGCCCCGACAATGTCCTGGTGCAGGTGATGTCCAGGGACGCCGAGACCCATGCGACAACCCCGTTCTACGGTGTCGATTACGCCTTTCAGTCGTTGCCGGAGGCGACCATCGAGCGGTGGCGCAACGCTGCAAAAGCACCGGCGGGTGAATTGGCGTTACCGCCTCCCAACCCGTTCATCCCCGACCGCCTCACTCCCCATGATCTTCCGGCCGAGCCGCACACCATCGTCGTTCCGCGGCGCCTCGGCGCGCCCGGCGGCGTGGACGCCTGGTATAACGGCGACCCGGATTTCGGCACCCCGCGCGCCGCGTTCCTGATCAGCGTCGAGTCGCCGCTGGCCAATGACAGCGCGCACAACCTGGTGCTCACCTCGTTGCTGGTCAGGATGGTGCAGCGGCGCCTCGATGCGATCAGTTATCCGGCCTACCTGGCCGGCCTCAACTACAGACTGTACCGGCACCGCCGCGGCTTTTCGATTCACCTGATCGGCTATGAAGACAAGCAGCCGGTGCTGCTGGCGGCGGTGTTGGAAGCGTTGTTCGAGCGGCGCTTTGACGCCGATGAACTGGCCCTGATCGCGGCCGAGTTGAAGCGCAACTGGAACAACAGTGCGCTGGAGCCGCCGTCCGCCCAGGGCGCGCGCGAAATCCACCGCCTGCTGCTTAGCCCCGACTGGAGTGAAGCCGAGCGCCTGGAGGTGATCGATGCAATCAGCGTCGCCGACCTGGAAGCGCACGCCGCCCGACTGCTTGAAAAAGTCGCCGTCGCCACACTGTCGCACGGCGATGTCACCCGCGCACGCGCGCTGGAAATGAACGAATTGGTGGGCGAGGCTTTCTCCGGGTTAATCCTGCGCCAGGGCGGAGAGGCCCCGACCCGAGTCAGGCGCCTGCCCGACGACCGCGCCTACCTGCGCTCTTTGGATGTTGACCACGATGATTCATCTCTGCTGATGTACTTCCAGGGCTTTGAGAAAAGCGATGCCGAACGCGCCCGGATGCGCCTGCTGGTGCAGTTGATCCAGGCGCCGTTTTTCTTCGATTTGCGCACCACCCACCGGGTGGGCTACCTGGTGTACGCCTCGCCGTGGGAGATTTTGGATGTGCCCGCGCTGCTGTTCTCGGTGCAGAGTCCCAGCCATACCCCGGTCGAGATCGAACTTCTGATCAGGGCCTTCCTGGAGCAATTCCAGCGCACCCTGGAGGACATGGATGAGGGCGATTTCGAGCAGATCAAAGCGGGGCTGATCGAGCGCCTGCGGGCGCGCGACCAACAACTCAGCGAGCGCAGTTTCCGCTTCTGGGGGGAAATCGCGCGCCGCAAATTCGATTTCGCTTCGCGCTGGCGCCTCATCCAGCAACTCTATGACTTGAGCCAGGACGACATGCGCGCCTATTTCCAGCGGGTTATCGAAACCCATCCGCGCCAACTGCTGGTGCAGTCGCCGGGCCGCCGCCCGCAGGCGGCCGGTCAGGGTCTCGGTGGCGGGGCCTATACGCGCACCGGAGACGCCGTCGAATTCCGCCAAAGCGCGCGTCGTTTCTTCCCGCCATACTGATGGGGAGTCGATGAAAAACGCCCCCAGGCCCGAGGCTCACCCGCTGGCCGCCGACCTCGGCGCGCGGCTCCTGCGGGCCGGGTGCCGAGTCGCCACCGTGGAATCCTGCACCGGCGGCGGCATCGCCCAAACCATCACCGCCATCGCGGGCTCCTCCGACTGGTTCGAATGCGGTTTTGTGACCTACAGCAACGCCGCCAAGACCGATTTAGTCGGCGTGCCGGGCGACTTGATCCGCCGCCACGGCGCGGTCAGCGCACAAGTGGCGGCCGCCATGGCCGAAGGCGGCCTCTGCCACAGCCGCGCTGACTACTGCATGGCGGTTACCGGCGTGGCCGGTCCGGGCGGGGGTACCGCGCGCACTCCGGTCGGCACGGTGTATTTCGCCTGGGCCGGGCGGGACCGGGAAACCACCACCAGGCGCGTCGATTTTGACGGCGACCGGGCCGCCGTCCGCGAACAGACCGTGGCCCGCGCACTGGCCGGGCTGCTGGATTTTCTCCCCGCCCGGCCCCCCGACAAGACCTGACCTTGAATCTTACCCCGCTGTAGCGACCCATATGGACACCCATTTGCAAGCCGGGGATGAATGGTGATACAGTGCAGGCGCCCCGGGCATGCCGGTTGATGCAGGCTTTGCGGGCATTCAAGCATTTCCAATTCTCCATTTCGCCATTTTGATTGGCCGTCGGCATCGATGTCTTTTACTCCGACAGAAACCCCACTTCCCCGCCCGCCGATGCCTTCCCCCGCCATCGCCTGCGAACCGGGGCGGTAATGGCCATACCGATTTCACTGGGTTCACTGAGCCCTCGGGAAGCCCGGATCATCGGTCTGGCGTTTGCGGTCAAGACGGTGGTGGCGGCGGCCATGCTGCTGTTCTTCTTTCTGCAACCGGACTCCGCGCCCATCGACAACCTGTGGAACCGGTGGTATACCGGGGTGGAAAACCTCTCCGCCTGGTATCTGCCGTTCGCCAACTGGGACGGCCAGCATTATCTGTTGCTGGCCGACCGGGGCTACGCCGTCTATCGGACCACGGGGAGCCAGGCGTTTTACCCGCTTTATCCGATGCTGATTGGCGCCTTGAGCGTGGTGTTGCCGCCGTGGATCGCCGCCCTGTCGCTGAACTACCTGTTTACCGCCGGCTTCTGCGTATTCGTATACCGCATCGCCTTGCATCTGCAATGCCCCAAGCCGCACTTGGCGGTGCTGTTGCTGCTGACTTTTCCCTCCGCGTTTTTCACCTCGGCCATCTACAGCGAGTCGCTGTTTTTGTTGCTGCAACTGGGCTTTCTCTATCACCTGCTGGTTAGCCGAAGTTACGCCGTTTTGCTTTATGCGTTTTTGATGCCGCTGACCCGGGGGACGGGGATTTTTATCGCCGGCGGCCTGCTGCTGTATATCGCGGTTGGATACGCGCAGGCGTTGTACCGCGCTCAACGGGAGAAATGGCGCAGGAAAGCGCAAGGCCAAAGCAAACGCGGCCGCTCGCACCTGCGCCGGCGGCTCCCTCCGGCCCCGCCTCCCCCGCCGCCTGAACCGTTCGACTGGCGCTATCCCGCGTATTGTTTCGCGGCGTTTTTTGCCGGCGGCGTGGCGTATCTGCTGTTTATGTGGGCCTTTACCGGCGATGCGCTGAGTGGACTGGCCGGCCAGTCGCGTTTCGTCGCCGAGAACAGTATCCTCAACCTGTTAAATCCTTACATCTTTTTGGACCATCTGCTCACCGACCCGAACGGGGTGTTCACGGTCAAGAACTCGGTCTATGACAGGTCGTATATGGTGCTGTTCGTAACCGGCATCCTGGTCTTTATATACCGGCGGGAATGGTCGTTGCTGTGTTTTTACTTCCCGGTTGTCTACACGCACACATTCATGAACGTCTCGCTGACCAGTTACTCCAGATACATGCTGGTGGCGGCGCCGCTGCTGGTGCTGGCGGGGCTCAAAAGCCGCCCTTCCCCGCGCCCGCCGTATGCCGGATATGCGTTGTGCGCGGCATGCTTTGCGCTGCAACTTTATATGGCCGGAAGATACAGTTTGAATCTCTGGGCCGGATGACGGATGCGCCCGCCCTGATGTCCGTTGCCTTCATTTCCGACCTGCACCTGACCCCGGAGCGCCCCGCTTCGACGCGCCTGTTCAAGGAATTCCTGGGTCAAGCGGCGCGCCGTCTGGAGCGTTTGTATATCCTCGGCGATTTGTTCGACTACTGGGTCGGCGACGATGGCGGCGCGCCGCTCGGACACGGCGGCGTGGAAACCGCGCTGCGCCGCACCGCCGAGGCCGGAACCCGGATTTTTTGCATGCGCGGCAACCGCGACTTCCTGATCGGCGGCGCCTTCGCCGAGCGCGCCGGTTGCGAGTTGCTGCCGGACCCGGTAATCGTGGAGTTGCCCGGCCCCGGCCCCGCCGCCAACCGCAGGTTCCTGCTGAGCCATGGCGATGCGCTGTGCACCGACGATGTGGAACACCAGGCCTCGCGCCGGGAAATGCTTTCCGCCAAGTGGAAGACCGCCTTTTTGCAAAAACCCCTGCCCCGGCGCATGGAGGCCGCCGCCGCCATGCGCCGCCGCAGCGAGGAGGCCAAGCGGCACAAAACCAGGGCGGTGATGGATGTCAACCAGGCGGCGGTTGAAAACCTGATGCGGCAACACGGCGCCGACACGCTGGTGCACGGGCACACCCATTTGCCGGCGGTTCACCGCTTCAGCCTGGAAGGCAAACCGGCGTGGCGGTATGTGCTCGGCGACTGGTATGAGCAGCGCAGCGCGCTGTATTACCACCGGGGGATACTGGCGCTTAAGAAGTAGCCGCCGGGGCCGCGCAAGCGCATTCGGGCGGCCGCTTCACGCCCGCACCGCGCCGGCATCGGTGATTTCGGTGATTTCCGACAAATCCAGTTCGCTGGGCGCCGCTTGTTTAATGCTGTCGTTGCGCTCGCGGTCCACCCGCTGCAGGTAGGCGGAGGTGATGTCACCGGTGATGTATTCGCCGCTGAAGCACGAGGCGTCGAATTCGCGGATGGCCGGATTGCACCGGGCCACGGCTTCGACCAAATCGTCCAGTTCCTGGTAGAACAACTTGTCGGCGCCGATTTCCCGGCACACTTGATCGATGTTGCGGTTGTGGGCGACCAGTTCCGACGAGCACGGCATGTCGATGCCATAGACATTGGGAAACCTGACCGGCGGCGCCGCCGAGGCGAAATAGACCTTGCCGGCGCCGGCTTCGCGGGCCAGTTCGATGATCTGGCGCGAGGTGGTGCCGCGCACGATGGAGTCGTCCACCAGCAGCACGTTCTTGCCTTTGAACTCCGAGGCAATCGGGTTCAATTTGTGGCGCACCGAGCGGGTGCGCTCAACCTGCCCGGGCATGATGAAGGTTCGGCCGATATAGCGGTTTTTAATGAAGCCTTCGCGATACGGGCGTTTCAGCACCCGCCCCATTTCCACCGCGGCGGTGCGGCTGGTGTCCGGCACCGGAATGACCACGTCGATGTCGTGGCCGGGCCAGAACTTTTTGATGCGGTTGGCGAGATTTTCGCCCATGTTCATGCGCGTTTGATAAACCGCGATGCCGTCCAGGATCGAGTCCGGGCGGGCCAGATAGACATATTCAAAAATGCACGGCGCATGCCTGGGCCGGGCGGCGCAGGTGCGGGCGTGCACGCGCCCGCCGAGGTCAACCAGCACCGCTTCACCAGGCTGCACATCGCGCTCCAAGGTGTAGCCGAGCACATCCAGGGCCACGCTCTCCGAGGCGAACATATGCGAGACGCCCTGCTCGGTTTGCCTGCGCCCATAGACCAGCGGGCGGATTCCGCAATGGTCGCGGAACGCCATGACCCCGACCCCGACCACCATGACCACCACCGCATACGCGCCTTTGCACCGCGCATACACGCCGCTGACGGCGTTGAACAAATCCTCC
>JAPPQJ010000110.1:0-7755 GCA_028817015.1 Gammaproteobacteria bacterium | reverse complement strand
GTTCAGGAGAATTTCCGAGTCCGAGGAGGTGTTGAGTTGGCGCAAGTCCTGGCGGAACAATTCATCGCGCAGTTGCGCGGCGTTGGTCAGGTTGCCGTTGTGGCCCAGGGCGATGCCGAACGGCGAGTTGACATAGAAAGGCTGCGCCTCGGCGCGCGAATCGCTGCCGGCGGTCGGGTAGCGGGCGTGGCCGACGCCCATGCTGCCTTTGAGTTGGCGCATGTGCCGGGTGTGGAATACATCGCGCGCCAGGCCGTTGTCCTTGCGCAGATAGACGCGATTGCCGTCCGAGGTCATGATGCCGGCGGCATCCTGGCCGCGGTGCTGGACGATCAGCAGGCCGTCGTAGAGCGCCTGATTGACCGGGCCGGGGCCTAAAATGCCGATCACGCCACACATCAGCCGCGGCCCGGGAGTTGCAAATAAACCGCCGTTTCATGCGGCATCAGCAGCCGCAGGGCATCGGCAAGGGGCGTGAAATAGCCGACCAGCCGCGACTCCCGCCACCACGGCCCGTCGGCGAAATTCATTAAAAGGGCGATCAGGATCAACACGGCGACGATTAGCGCCCCGCGCGCCACCCCGAACAGGATGCCCAAGGAGCGGTCCACGCCGGTGATGCCGCTGACCGACAGCCACAGGCAGATGCGGTGGCTGAGGTAGGAAAAGGCGAACAGCACCAGCACGAAAATGGCCGTAAACGCCGCGATCACCCGCAGCAACGGCTGATCGATATACCCCTCGAGTTGGGTGCCGACCGGCCTTTGCAACTGATACGCGGCCCACAGCGCCACGATCCACGACACCAGCGACAGCACCTCGCGGAAAAAACCGCGGCGCCATCCGATGAACAGGGAAACCACCAGGATGATCACAATGGCGACATCGACCGCGGTCATGGCGCTGCGTTCGGGGCCGGTGGCGAGTGGCGGGCGGCAAGCCGGCCACCACCCGGCCGCCCGCCCCACCTCCAACATGCGGATTGCAAACCGCGGTTTTCCCTGAATGGAGCGAACGGTGGCATGATCTCCCGGTCGGTTCGGCTGCCCGCAGTTAAGGCGTGTGCCTGACCACAGCGCCTCTCTCGCCGGTCACTCCCGAGGTCTGCAGGCGCTCGCTGACTTCCCGCGCGGTTTGCCTGCTGACATAGGGGCCAAGCCAGATGCGCGTGGCGTCCTTGCCCTGCGCCGTTTTGACCCGGGTCGCGTTGACCTGGAAGCCGGCCCCGGTCAGTTTGGCGGTCACCGAATCGACATTCGCCTGGCTGGAAAACGCCCCGACTCGCACCGTCCAGCCGGTTTCAGCGGTGGGCGGGGTGGAGGCGGCCTTGCCCTGCCCGGCTTGGTCGGCACCGTCCGGGCGCTCGGTCACCAGCGCCGCCCGAGGCTCGGCCGCCGCGCCGGCGCCTGGCCCTTGCGGCGCCGCGGCGGGGGCCGGCAAGCCGGGGTCGGATGAGGCGGTTTGTTGCGCGGAATCGGCGCCGCCTTTGTGGGTTTCGACGCTGGATTGGCCGAGCAACCAGGCGATGACCAGCGCCGCGGCGGTTGCGATGATGGCGGCCCCGGTGACACGGTGTTTCAACTGGTATTCAGGGGCCTGGCGGGCGGGCGCGGCGGCGGCGTTTCGGGGCTTCACGATGGCGGGGTGGGTCGCTTCGTTCGCGTGAGTATAAAAGATCGCAGGCACCTTGGATCGGATTGCCGGATTGGCGGATCGGCGAATCGCCGGGTCAGCCTACTTGCTCTTAATCATCCCGGCTTGTTCAAGGTGGGCCATTATAGCACCGACCAGATGGAATGAGCCAAAGACCACGATGCGGTCGGGGGCGCCGGCCGCCGCCAGCGCCGCCCGATACGCCGCGACCGGCGAGGCGTGGGTGGATGCCGGCGCCGTGCTGCCGGCTGCCGCCAGCGCCGCTTGCAGCGCCCCGGCGTCCTGCCCTCTGCCGCCGTCCAGGGTGGCCAGATACCAGCGGTCAACCGCCCCATCGGTGGCGGCGATGATGTCCGCGACCGGTTTGTCGGCCAGCGCCGCAAATACGCCGTGCGTCTTCCCATGCGTCTGCCGCCGGGCCAGAAAGCCGGCCAGCGCGGCCGCCGAGTCGGAGTTGTGGGCGACATCAAGGATGATCTCCGGCGCGCCTTTGAGCACCTGGCAGCGCCCCGCCAGCGCCGTGTTGGCCAGCCCGTCCACCAGATTTTTTTCGGTGACCCCGGTGCGCGCGCGGGTCAGCGCCAGCGTGGCCACCACGCCGCCTATGTTGGCGGCCTGTGGCGCGCCGTTAAGCGGCGGCTGCAGATACAGGCGCCGCCACCCCGGCGCCACCGCCGGATGGCGGCTGTGCCACAGCATGCCGCGTTCGCGGCGCTCGACCCGGTAGTCGATGCCGGATTGCATCAACAGGCAATCGCGCTCGGCGGCGATGCGCGCGATGCACGGCGGCGGCGCAGGGTCGGCGCACACCGCCAGCGCGCGGTTTTTCAGGATGCCGGCTTTCTGCGAGGCGATGGCATCGCGGTTGTCACCCAGCCATTGCGCGTGGTCGATGCCGACCGAGGTGATGAGCGCGATGTCGTTGGCGATTATATTGACCGCATCCAGGCGCCCGCCCATGCCGACTTCCAAAATCGACGCATCGACCCGCTGCCGCTCAAAAATCAGCAGCGCGCACAAAGTGCCGAATTCAAAATAGGTCAGCGGAATCCCGTCGCGCGCGCGCTCGATGTCGGCAAACGCTTCGCACAGTGCCGCATCATCGGCCGCGCAGCCATTGATCCGGACCCTCTCGTTATAGCGCACCAGGTGCGGCGAAGTGTAACTGCCGGTCTTCAACCCGGCCTGGCGCAGCACCGCGTCCAACGCCGCCACGCACGAGCCTTTGCCGTTGGTGCC
The DNA here is from genome assembly GCA_028817015.1 of Gammaproteobacteria bacterium. Classification (GTDB taxonomy): domain Bacteria; phylum Pseudomonadota; class Gammaproteobacteria; order Arenicellales; family Poriferihabitantaceae; genus JAHRAW01. The sequence continues at coordinate 4,863 of JAPPQJ010000110.1, read as the reverse complement.
GGCCACGCCGATCACCAGGCGGCTGCGCCGCCCGCCGAGGGTTTCCCAGACCCGCGCGATGCGGTCAAGTTGCAGGTCGATGCTGCGCCAGTGCTGAGTTTGGATGTGCGCGAGCCAATGCTCCAGGGTGCGGTGGGCTGGCGTGGGCCGGCTGCCGGTCACTGGGGTTCGGATGGCTCGGACGCCGCCGGCGCCGCCCCCGACGCCTCCGACGCATCCAAAGATTCAAGGGCCGGCGCGGGCGCCTCCACGCCGCTGAAACCAAGCGTGGCGAGCAACCCGGCGATGGCGTCGCGCAGGGCGCGGCGGTCCACGATCATGTCGATGGCGCCGTGTTCGAGTTGAAACTCGGTGCGCTGGAAGCCCTCGGGCAGGGTTTCGCGCACGGTCTGCTCGATGACCCGCGGGCCGGCGAAACCCACCAGCGCGTTGGGCTCGCCGATGATGATGTCGCCGAGCATCGCCAGGCTGGCCGAGACGCCGCCCATGGTCGGATCGGTGAGCACCGAAATATACGGAATGGCGCGCTCGCGCAGGCGCGTGATGGCTGCGGTGGTCTTGGCCATTTGCATCAGCGAAAACAACGCCTCCTGCATGCGCGCCCCGCCGCTGGCGGAAAAACACACCAGCGGTTGGCGGTGCTGTGCGCTGTAATTGGCCGCGCGCACGAAGCGCTCGCCGACCACCGAGCCCATGGAGCCGCCCATGAAGCGGAATTCAAACGCCACCGCGGTAACCGGCGCGCCTTGCAGGGTGCCGTGTGCGGCTAACAGCGCTTCGCTGGCGGCGCTGGTTTTTTTGGCTTCGCTAAGCCGCTCCCGGTATCTTTTGCGGTCGCGGAACTTAAGCATGTCGAGCGGCGTTACCCCCTCGGCCAGATATTGCAGGGAGTCGGCGTCGAGGAAGGCCTGCAACCGCTGATGCGCGCCCAGGCGCATGTGGTGATTGCATTTCGGGCAGACCTGCAAGCCGTGCCGCAATTCCACCGCATACAGCACCGCCTGGCAGGCGGCGCACTTATTCCACAGGCCTTCCGGGACGCCGCGCTTGCCGATGCGCGCGCCGGTCTTGATTTTCGGCGGGATGATTTTGTCAAACCAGTTCATAATTTTATGCGGCGGCGTCGCCGACCGCCCGGCAAAACCGGCGGATTTTCTCCGCGTCCTTGCGGCCATGGGACTCAACCCCGCTGCTGACATCAACCGCGAACGGCGCGGTCTCGGCAATCGCCCGGGCCACATTATCCGCGGTCAGCCCGCCGGCCAAGATAAGCGGCAGGCGTGCTCCGTAGTTGGCCTGATTCCAGTCGAAGGTCGCGCCGCTGCCACCGTAAACCCCGGGCCGGTGGGTGTCCAGCAAAATCCCCCGGGCGCACCGGTATCTGGCTTCCAGGTCGCGCAAATTGGCGCCGGGCGCGACCCGCAACCCCTTGATATACGGCTTGCCGAACGCGGCGCAGAAATCGGCCGGCTCATCGCCGTGAAACTGCAGGTGGCTGGGGTTAACCTGTTCAATGATCGCGCGCACCACCTCCCGGGCCGGGTTGACCAGCACCGCGACAGTGGCCACGAACGGCCCGACCGCACGGCAGATGGCGGACGCCTGCGCCAGTTCCAAATGGCGCGTGCTGGGCGGATGGAAGATGAAGCCAAGCGCGTCGGCGCCGGCTGCGACCGCTACGCCGGCCATATCGGGGTCGGTCACCCCGCAGATTTTGATTCGGGTTCTCAATCCAGTTCTCGGTCGGATTTTTTTTTATCGGGCTGGGGCCGCGCTCCGATTCTACCAAAACCGGCATGGCGCCGGGGGCGGCGGCAACTTAAAGCGCGGCGCGTAGGTGACCCGGGTCAGATACAAACCGTCCGCGCTCGCGGTCGGGCCGGCGCGGCGGCGGTCGCGGCCGGCTAACAGTTGGCCGGCCCACTCCACCGCCTCGCGGCCTTCGCCGATGCGCATCAGCGTCCCGGCGATGTTGCGTACCATATGGTGGAGGAATCCGTCGGCGCTGAAATCAAGCCAGACCCAGGGCCCGGCGCGGCCAATGGAGATGCGCCGCAACTCGCGCTGCGGGCTTTTCGACTGGCAGCGGGCGCCCCGAAAGGCGCTGAAATCATGCCGCCCGATCAATGACTCCGCGGCCCGGCGCATCGGCTCGGCCGCCAGGGGCGGCGGATGCCACGCGACCCGCCCGTGCAGATAAGACGGCGCCACCTCGCGGTTCAGGATCACATACCGGTAATCGCGCTGCAGCGCGCTGAAGCGGGCGTGAAAGGTGCGTTCCACCGGATGCGTCCACAGCAGCGAAATGTCGTCCGGCAGATGGGAGTTGACGCCGCGCAGCCACGAATACCGGTCGCGCCTGGCGCGGGTGTCGAAGTGGATGATCTGGCCGCCGCCGTGCACCCCCGCGTCGGTGCGCCCGGCGGCGATGACCCGGATGTCCTGGTCGGCCACGCGGCTAAGCGCGCCCTCCACCCGCTCCTGCACCGACACCGCGTTGCATTGATACTGCCAGCCGCGGTAGTCGGCCCCGCAGTATTCGATGCAGGCTGCGATGCGCCGCACCGTCATGGCGATGACGCCGTGATCGTTTGCGAGAGGGCCGGCCCATCGTTGCCGGCGGTGCGGGCGGTGGCGGCCGCGGGATGGGCCCCCGCCCCGGCTGTCGGCAGGATGCTTATCATCGACTCGCCTCTGTCCCTGGGTGGCGGGCCGGGGTGCGGGATTGCATCGCGCTCCTTGGGGGGTCAGGGAGTCAAAAGGCCGAAGCCGCCGGCTACACCTCGCGGCGGTCGGAAAAAGCCTGGTTCAGGGTTCCGGAGTCCATGTATTCCAACTCGCCGCCCATCGGCATTCCGCGCGCCAGGCGGGTTACCTGGATGCCGGTCGGCTGCATCAGGTCGATGATGAAGTCGGCGGTGGCCTGGCCTTCGACGGTGAGGTTGGTGGCGATGATGACCTCGGCTATCGCATCGGCCCGGGTCAACGCCAGCAATCGGTCGATGCCCAGTTGTGACGGGCCGATGTCGTCGAGCGGCGACAAATGCCCCATGAGGACAAAATACATGCCCTGATACACGCCGGCCTGCTCGATGGCCTGCAGATCGGCCGGGGTTTCGACGATGCAAAGTTGCGACGCATCGCGCTTGGCGGACGCACAAATCGGGCATCTTGCGGCTTCGCTGAAATTGTTGCAGCGCTCGCAGTGGTTGATTTTGGACAGCGCGCGGTCGATGGCCTCGCCGATCTGCCGCGCGCCGTCGCGGTCGCGCCTGAGCAGGTGGAAAGCCATGCGCTGGGCCGATTTCGGACCCACGCCGGGCAGCCGCCGCAGGGCCGATTTAAGCGCCTCGACTGCTTGCGGGTCGGCCATTTACAGCGGCAGTTTGAAGCCGGGAAGATTCAAGCCCGCGGTCAGCCCGCCCATTTTTTCCTCGGTCGCCTGTTCGATTTTGCGCACCGCATCGTTGACCGCCGCCGCCACCAGATCTTCCAGGACTTCGCGGTCGTCTTCCATCAGCGCCGGGTCGATTTCGACCTGGCGCGCGGCATACCGGCAGGTCATGGTCACCGTCACCAGCCCTCCCCCGGACTGGCCTCGCACTTCGGTGGCGGCCAATTCCTCCTGCGCCTTCTGCATGTTTTCCTGCATGGCCTGCGCCTGCTTCATGATGTCGCCGAGTCCCCGCTTCATATTAAAGCCTCGCTGTGCTGTGTGGTGGAAACAAAGGGTAACACGGTCAGGCTGCGGGCGGGCGAATGGAGTCACCGACCACTTCGGCGTCGAACAATGCCTCCAGTTCGCGCACCTTGGGGTCGTTGCGGAACGCTTCCTCGGCGCTTCGCTGCTTTTCCTGCTGCGCGCGGCTGTGGCGCTGGGACGGGGTTTCGCGGTCGCCGGCCCCGGCTCCGGATTGTTGCACCGCCACTTGGAGTTTAAGCGGCTGCGCCAGTTGCCCGGCCAGATGCTGCTCGATTTTCTTCACCCGGCCGGGGTGGAGCAGGTGGGCGTGGGCGGCGTCCAGGATCAGGTTCAGGGTGTCGCCGGCGACCGACTCGGGCAGCATGTTCATCATCATCTCGCGCGCCAGGCCTGTCAGACTGGAGCGCTCAATGCAGGCCGCCCAGTGGCGGTCCTGGCTTAGTTGTTCGAGGGTGATCGGGGTCTCGGCGATGGCTTCGGCGGCGGCGGATTCGGCGGATACCGGGGGGGATGGTGGAGGGGGTTGGTGCGCCTCAGCGGCCGCGTCCGCCCCGCCTCGGTTGCCACCGGCGGCTGGCGGCTGTGCGGGCGCTAAGGGGGTGGAACCGGCCGCCGGCGAGTCCCCTTTGGCCCGGCTTTGCGCAACACGCCGGCGCTCCCCGGTTGCGGCCGGGGCCGGATGTTTTTCTCCTTGTGGGTGAGCCCCGGCGTGCTCGGGCTGAAACCAAATCATGCGCAGCAAAACCATCTCAAAGCCGCTGCGGGGGTCGGGCGCCAGCGGCAAATCGCGCTTGCCGATCAACGCGATTTGATACAGGAGTTGCAGCAACTCGGCGTCGGCTTGCCCGGCCAACTTCGACACCTCCGCGGCATCGACGCCCTTCCATTCCACCGCCTCGGGGCTGACCTGATACAGCGACACATTGTGCAGCGCGGTCAGGATTTCGTCCAGCGCGGTGCTGAAATCCGCCGAGCGCAGCGCCATCGCCGCGACCGTCTCCAACGCTTCCGCGGCCTGTCCGGCGCACACCTGGTCGAGCAGCCGCCAGGCGAAATCATCGTCGATCATGCCCAACATCGCGCGAATGGACTGCTCGCGCACTTCGCCGTTGCCGAAGGCGATGCCCTGGTCCAGCAAACTCAGCGCATCGCGCACGCTG
>JAPPQJ010000077.1 GCA_028817015.1 Gammaproteobacteria bacterium | reverse complement strand
GGAGTTGCTGCACGAGGAGGCGATGAAAAGTTTCAGCGAACAACAGTCGGTTCAGGCGGGGTTGATCGAAGCCATTTCCAGCCGGGGGAGTTGACCGGGGGTCGGTCAAACGGGCGCACCGGGTATCCCCGAAAGCGGGTGTTCGGATTGAACGCGCCATTTTCACGCCTCCCCCCGCCCGCTTAAGAACGGCCCATGCCATGTCGCATTCACCCGCCAAAACCGCCGTGGTGGAAGTCAGCGGTCTGTGCATGCGCTACGGCGCCAACACTGCGGTCGACCGCTTAAGTTTTTCGATCACTGAAAACTCCACAGTGGCATTCCTGGGCCCCAACGGCGCGGGAAAATCCACCGTCATGCGCATACTGGCCGGGTTTCGCATTCCCTGGTCCGGCACCGCCGCCATCGCCGGCCACAGTCTGCTCGCCGAGCGCCGCCGGGCGCAGGCGGCGGTCGGCTACCTGCCCGAAGCGGTGGGCGGATTCGGCCATCTCACCGCGCTTGAACTGCTCGTTTATTGTTGCGAGGCGCGCGGAATCAGCGGGCCGCGCCGCGCGCACGCCATCGACCGGGTGTGCGATAGCCTGGCCCTGGGGCCGGTTATGGCCAGGCGCCTGCGGCATTTGTCCAAAGGCTGGCGGCAGCGGGTGTGGCTGGCCCAGGCGCTGGTGCACGACCCCGCGGTGTTGATTCTCGACGAGCCCACCGACGGCCTCGACCCCATTCAAAAACTGGGTATCCGGCGTCTCATTAAGCGACTGGCGGCCACGCGCGTGATTATTCTTTCCACTCACATTCTCGAAGAAGCCGAAGAGACCTGCGACCGGGCGCTTATCATCGACCGGGGCAAACTGGTGGCCGACGGCCGGGTTGAGGATTTGGCTGATGAAAAGGGCCGCCTTGCGCCGCTGTTCCACGCCCGAACCGCCGGGAGCGGATGCAAGTGAAGGGCGCGGAAATACTCGCGCCCGGGCGCGCCATCGCCATCACCCGGCATGAACTGCGGGTGCTGTTTCACTCGCCCCTGACCTACCTGTTTCAATGCGGTTTCCTGGCGGTGCTCGGGCTGTGCGTTTTTCAGGTGGCGGATTTTTACGCCACCGATGAGGTTTCCCTGCGCCTGTGGCTGTTATTCATCCCGTGGGTCGGGCTGGTGTTTGTGCCGGCTTTGGCCATGAACGCCTGGCCGCACGGGGACACCGACTGCAGCGTCGAACTGAGCCTGACCCTGCCGGTTACTCCCGCCGAACTGGTGTGCGGAAAATACCTCGCCGGCCTGGCCGTGCTGCTGGTTACACTGGTGTGCAGCCTGGTGTTCCCGGCCACTTTGGCCTACCTCGGCGACCCCGACTGGGGCCGGGTAGCGGCCGGCCTGCTGGCCGCGTTTTTGTTGCTGGCGGCGTATTTTGCCGTTTCCATCGGCGTCGCCTCGTTAGTCGGAGATGCGATTTTGGTGTTTGTGATCAGCGTGGTGGTCCTGTTCGTGCTGGTGCTGTTCGGGAAATCGGAACTGGATGCCTTGCTGGAAACCGCGCTTCCCGGCGTTGTGCCGCGGATGCTCCACGCGCTCAGCCCCCAGGCGCACTTTGAGTCCATCGCCTCGGGTTTGATCCGGTTTTCCGAAGTCAGTTATTTTGCCTGCTTCATCGTTGTGCTGTTGGCGCTGTGCTGTGCGGCGGTGACCGCCCGCCGCCATGGCCGGGTTTTGTATTGGTTCAGACCCCCATTCCTGCTGGCGGCGGCGGGGGTGCTGGCGGGCATGGCCGGGTTGCAGACCCTGCTCGGCAAACTGCCGTTTGAGGCGGACTGGACCCAGCAGCGTGAATTCACCCTGAGCCCAATCACCATCGACAAAATTCGCCGGGCGCGCAAGCCGGTTCGCATCGACTTTTTCTGGAGCGAGCAACAGCCCGGGGTGCCGGCCTCGATTCGCGCGCACGCGGCCCGCACCCGCAACTTGATTAAGCGCATCGAGCATCATTCGCGGGGCGGCGTGAGGGTGCGCGAATTCCACCCGGCGCCGGACACCGATGTGGAACTGCGCGCCATCGAGGCGGGAATGCGCACCGTTGCGATGACCTCGGGCGACCATTTTTACCTCGGCCTGGTCATGCAAAGCGACGGGCGCACGCACACGCTGCCCTACATCAACCGGGAGCGCGAGCGCTTTTTGGAATACGATTTGCTGTCCGCGCTTAGCCGCCTGCTGCACCCGCGAGTCACCCGGGTGGCGCTGATTTCCCCGTGGCTGCCGCCCTCGGCGTTGAACGAGCCGCGCCCCGGCCTGTCGCTGGCGGAAGAATTGAAGCGCGCCCACGATGTTGCGCTGGTGCCGTTCTTCGGCGAGCGCCTCCCGGAGTCCGGGGTGGATGTGGTGATCGTCATCCAGGGCGCGCCCCTCAAGCGCGCGATGCTGTATGCCATCGACCAGCATGTCATGCGCGGCGGCGCGCTCATCGCGTTACTGGACCCGCAAGTACGTTCCCGCCCCGCCCGGGCCGCCACTCCGATGCGCTTTCAACCGTCCGCGGACATCGACGACCTGTCGGATTTGCTGCTGCAATACGGGGTGCGGTATGCCGGCGACCACATCGTCGGCGACGCCCAACTGGCGGCCACGGTGTCGCCGGATGGCGGCGAG
>JAPPQJ010000095.1 GCA_028817015.1 Gammaproteobacteria bacterium | reverse complement strand
TGTGTTAAGCATGCCGCCAGCGTTCAATCTGAGCCAGGATCAAACTCTCCAGATGAAATTAAGTGTCCCGCCAAAGACGAGGACAATCTTTCAGAAAATCAACACCTTACGGCGTCAATTCTCAACTGGATGAGAGATTCCGGCGAATCGAAGCGCCCACACAATCTGCTTGATTTGGTTGTAAAAGAACCGGGACAGCCATGGATAAGCCATCCGCGGGGGGCGGAGTATACACGAAAAATCTGTCCGTCAACACTATTTTCACATTTTTTTGACTGGTTTTTACCGGGCCGGCTCCCGGCGCGGGAAATTTGCTCAGCGCAAAGACCGCAAAACGCCGGGGCATTCATGTTGACTTGACCGCCCTGTTCGCCGATGAGGGCAAAGCGGCGGCATTCTGCTAAAAAAGACGCCGAATCCGCCCCAATGGGAAAACCGCCAGCCGACCAGGCGCGAACCCGACCGCCGCTACCGCACCCCACCGACTTAACTCAAATGATGCACCTCCTGCAAACCGTATACCGGGGTCGGGATGCCCTCGAAACGCGCCTTGAGCTGCAGAGACAGGAACTGGGAATAGTGCCGGGACTGATGCAAATTTCCGCCGTGAAACCACAGGCCCGGCTGCCGGGTGGGCTTCCACATATTGCGTTGTTCGCCCTCCCATGGGCCCGGGTCTTTCCTGGTGTCCGAACCGTGCCCCCAGACCTTGCCCACTTTATCCGCCACTTCCTGCGATATCAGCTGTGCGGCGAAACCGTTCATGGAGCCATAACCCGTGGCCAGCACGATCAGGTCCGCCGGCAATTCGGTGCCGTCATCCAACACCGCCGAGTGCGGCTTAATTTCGCTGATGTTAACTCCGCTGCGCAACTTCACCTTGCCGTCGATGATCAGTTGTGAGGCGCCGACATCGATATAGTAACCGGAACCGCGCCGCAGATATTTCATGAACAGCCCGGAACCGTCATCGCCCCAATCGTGCATGAAACCGGCGGCTTCAAGCCGGGAATAAAAATCGGCGTCTTGTCGCGCCATCTCTTCATACACCGGGATTTGGAAGGTGTGCATAATTCGATACGGAATGGAGGCAAAAATCATGTCGGCCGTGTTCGTATCAATGCCATTCGCCAGCGCCCGCTCCGAGTACAAAGCGCCCAGGCCAAGTTCCATCAACGTTTCCGAACGCGAGACATGGGTTGATGAACGCTGAATCATTGTGACATCCGCCCCCTGCTCGTACAGGGCCGCACTGATGTCATGCGCGGAATTGTTGGACCCGAGTACAATGCAATGCTTGCCCCGATAGGCGGCGCTGTCCCGATGAGCGCTGGAATGGTGAATATCGCCTTCAAAGTTTTCAGCGCCGGGGACCTCGGGCACATTCGGCATGCCCGACATGCCGGTCGCGAGCACCAGTTGCTTCGGTTTCAAGACGACTTCTTTGCCGTCGCGCACAACCCGCACCTCCCATGCCCGCTCCCGTTCGTCGTAACGGGCATTTTTACACAGCGTGGAATTCCAACAGTTCAGTTCCATGATTTTGCTGTAGGATTCCAGCCAGTCGCCGATCTTGTCTTTCGGTGAAAACACCGGCCAATCGTCGGGAAACGGCAAATACGGGAGATGGTCATACCAAACCGGATCATGCAGGCACAAAGATTTGTAACGCTTGCGCCATGAATCGCCGGGACGCTCGTTTCTCTCCACGATGATAGTCGGCACCTTCAAACGCCGCAACCGCGCACCGAGGGCGATACCGCCCTGTCCGCCGCCAATGATGACGCAATACGGCTGGCGCTTGTAACCCAGTTCGGTTTCCTCCTGCTGACGCTTTTCCAGCCAACTCTTGCGCCCCGGCTTAACACCGTGCTCAACTCCCATCGGACGTTTTTCCTTTTTTTCCTCCTCGTGCCCCTTAAGTTCCACCATGGTTGTCAGCAGGGTCCAGCATTGGCCGTCGCGCAAACGAAGATGCCCGCGACCGCAAGCGACCGCGGTGTCGAAATTCACCCAGGCGTCAATGACACCGTCAACCTCGTTCGCTTCACCATCCAGATTCCAGTCGCCCGGCTTGACTTCATCCAACCGGGCATCCAGCATGGCGCGGATGGAATCCCGCCCCTCCATGGTTTTTATATTCCAGGTAAATACGACCAGGTCCCGCCAATAACTCTCTTCGGCAAACAAATTCGCCGCGGTTGCGGTGTCTCCACCGGCCATTGCATCAGCAAATTTTCTTAACCATTCGGTTGCGGCTTGTGTTGGATTCATCTTAACCTCCCACGGAATATATGATTGAAAAACATAGAAAAAGCGCTCTGTATAACTGCCCGAATACCCATTAATGCATTGTCCAAATCGGTTAATCGCACGGATAATCGACGCCCATAACCTGCAAATTACCCGTTAATATTCCCCAAATCAAAAATACGCCTTCCCGGAGTCCATGTCAAACAAATGCCAGTGATCGGTGTCGAACTTAATATGGCATTCTTCCCCCATAGCGCCACGAAAATCCGGCTTTGTCTTAACCATCAATTTATGCTCGCCTATGGTCATATCGACCAGCATATCTCCGCCCAAAGGCTCGGTGACCAAGATCTTGCCCGGTATGGATTTGTCGCCGGGTTTGGCGCTGATGGCAATTTCATCAGGCCGGACCCCCACCCTAATTTTCCCCATTGCCCGGCTTTGCAAAAGAAGGGACGCCTGTTTTTGAGCAAGTGGCACCAAAAAATTGGCGTGCTCAACAAATAATTTCCCGCCTCGGTTAAGAATATTACAGTCAATGAAATTCATGGGGGGCTCCCCAACAAATCCCGCCACCCACTCATTGACCGGGTTGTTGTAAACGTTTTGGGGTGTATCAAGCTGCTGCAGCACCCCCTCGTGCATCACAGCAATGCGGTCAGCCATCGATAATGCTTCAAGCTGGTCGTGTGTAACATATATCATCGTTGTGCCCAGTTCGCGCTGCAGGAGCTTTAATTCGCCGCGCATATGCGCGCGCAATTTAGCGTCCAGATGGGCAATCGGTTCATCAAAAAGAAACAACTTCGGTTCGCGTACGATGGCCCGCCCAATCGCCACCCGCTGTTTCTGTCCGCCCGACAATTCCATCGGCTTGCGGTCCAGCAGGCCATCTATCTCCAGCAATTTCGCGGCTCGTTTCACCTTTTGATCGATAACGGATTTTTCGGTTTTTCGGAGGCGCAACGAATTGGCTATATTGTCGTATACGGACTTATGAGGATACAGGGCGTAGTTTTCAAAAACCATTGCAATGTCACGATCCTTTGGCGGCAGCCCATTAACCTCCCGGTCACCGAAAAGAATTTTCCCGGCCGATATGTTTTCAAGTCCTGCAAGCATTCTGAGCGTGGAAGACTTGCCGCAACCGGACGGCCCCAAGATGCAAAGAAATTCACCATCTTGAACCTCAATGTTAAGTTCTTTTACGGCGGGCGTCTTTCCGTAGTATTTCCACACACCATTTATGCTGACTGATGACATGACACTTTCTCTTACTCTCGCACTGCACCCATAGTTAATCCGGTAATCAAATAACGCCTGATTAAGAAACCGAGAAACATCATGGGGATCGTGGTAACGACTCCGGCAGCCATGATGCTCCCCCACTGTATATTCTGCGGCTGAACCAATTCCCTGGTGGCCACTGGCAGAGTTTTCGCACCGCCAGACCCAATAATTGACGCAAACAAAAAATCATTCCAGGCAAATAAAATGCACAATACCATGAAAGCCCCCATGCCGGGGGCGATCAATGGCAGGATGGACCAAAAAGCCTGATAGCGCGTGCCACCATCGCACATCTGAGCCTCTTCAATTGCGTATGGAACATTGTCAAAGAAGCCCTTCAATATCCAAACCGCAAAAGGCAGATTGAAAGTCGTGTAAGCGAGAATAAGGCCCGGCAACGTACCGACCAACCCGGCGCCTCTGAAAATCGCGTATAACGGCACCATAACCGCGACCACCGGCGCCATGCGGGTTGATATAATCCAGAAAAACAAATCTTTCTTGCCCCGGAACTCAAACCTCGACAGCGAGTATGCGCACATGGCTCCAAACGTAATGGAAATCACCGCGGACCCCGCAGAGGCAATAATGCTGTTTATCAGATAAGTGCTGAAACTAAGGTCTACAAACAGGTTAAGGTAGTGTTTTATCGTGGGGGTAAAGTCGAAAAACACCACGACTCCAGCCCAGTGTCCCACCGCGGGAAGTTTGAACGCTTCCAGCAGATCCTTAAAAGAAGACACAAACATGATAAAAAACGGCAAAGTCGTCCACAGCAAATAAACAAACAAAAAAACGCCGATGCCGATCGATATGGCTCGACGCCATGGCGTGTTATACTGGACCACTTCTGATGAGGCCATGATTTTATGCCACCTCCTGATTGTTAATTTTGCTGGCGGGATTCTCAAACACCTTAACCAAAATCAAGCCTAAAACGATGGTCACAATCAATAGCGTCACCGCAATCGCAGCGCCGCGACCCAACTTAAAAAACTTAAATGAAACATCAAACAAATAAGTTGGCAGTATTTTTGTGGAGTCAGCCGGACCACCGCCGGTCAAGACCAAAATAGCATCAATAAAACGGAAGTTGTCCATAAACCGCAGCAAAATAGCTATCAACAAAAACGGATAAAGATTGGGCAGGGTAATTTGGAAAAAATTGCGAATCTCTCCGGCGCCATCAACCATGTTGGCTTCCAGCTGGTCGCTCGGCACCCGCTTTAGTCCGGCCAACACAATCAGAATGATCAACGGCGTCCATTGCCAAACATCAACGATTACAATGCCCAACATGGCAGTACCAGTATCAGCCAGTATCGTTTTTTCGCCGAGTATGCCGGCGCTCTGCAACAACCAGTGATACCAGCCAAAAGTGGAGTTATACAAATAATACCAGACTAAACCGGCGACAATCGGCGCCATCATCATTGGCATCAAAAAGATGGTGACCAGCAGTTTTTCCCAGCGTGAACGATTGAGTATTACCGCCAACAATATGCCCAGTCCAACTTCCGCGAACATGCACATCGCGCTATATTTAAGGAGCAACCACCAGCCTTGCTTGAATTTGGCGTCATTCGCCAACCGACTCCAGTTTTTGAAATTATTCCAGACATCGCCGGCACCTCCGATATCAACCTTGTGCAAGCTCATCCAGATTAGCCACAAGAACGGATAAATCGTGATGCAGGCAAGCACCGCAATCGCCGGCAACATCAAGTAAAAACAGTGACGTTGTGAAGGCCTCGGGTTAAACGCCTCGGGGCATCCATCAACAACCCGTACGCCATTCCGTATCAGCACTGAAACACCCTCCGGTTTTTATTGTTACTTTTGAATTTCAGTGTGACACGGAAATTGGGCTCGACCGACAATCATTGATATCGGTCATTTATATCGTCACTCATTGATATCGTCCACCTGCGAGCGTATGGCCTGGCACGCATCTTCAGCGGAGATTGCGCCAGAAACGCACTTCTGGACTTCGGCGGCAATGATGTTGTGATACTCGTTGGCTTCGGGGATTTTTGGCCCAAGCACAAAGTGCGGGTCACGAATACCGTGTCCATACACAGCGTCAAAGGTCAACGCATTGGGCATGTCAGTGGGCCGTTTCCGCGCTTCGACAACCTCGGGAATCTCCAGTACCGATTTGCGGGTTGGCGTACCACCGCGCCCCTTAAGAACGTCAAATTGGAGGTTCTTTGAGGTCGCCCAAATCGCAAAAATGTAGGCGGCGCGTTGCAAATCTTCTGATGCGCCGGCATTGATGCCGATGCCCCCAATACCACAGTTGCAGCCATTGACCGCTTGACCGCCATTGACGATCCATGAAGGGTCGCCTTTCGGGCACGGCGCATATCCGGTTTTACCGCCAGCAGCGCGTGACGTTTTGGGGTCTTCAATGGAGGCCGCAAATTCGTGATATTGGACTTGCATCGCAATATCGCCGGCCTGGTACACAGTGTTCAGTTCCAGTGTGCCGTTTGCCAGATTGTCCGGATGCGAAACTTCGGCCTGCTCTTTATACTTCTGCATAATCAGCACCGATTGATTGTCGCCCCAGTTGGTCGGGCCCGGGTTCTTGGAGCCAAGTTTGTCGTCAATATCAAAGTCAATCCAACGACCATTTGCAAACATCATGCGCTGAATGTCCAGCTGAGTTGTCCAGGCAAAAGAACCCTGGTGTTGAGCATACCCATAAGGAACACTGCTATTGCCTCCTTCCCTCATTTTCTTAAAAAAAGCGGCAAAATCATACAAATTTTTCCATGTAGTATCGGCTGTGAATTCCATTCTATAGCCGTATTCGGCCTCAAAATCTTTGCTCAACATCTCGAACAGGTCTCGCCTGTAAAATGTGCAGGCAACCGCGCAATCGTACGGGAAAGCCACTAGTCGTGATTCATCGTAATAAGCGCCGCACGCCTTCAGAAAATTCTCAAACCAGACTTCTTCGCCATATCCCTCCGGGTCCTGCGGCAAAGTGTCGTCACCGATATACTTGTTCAGGTCCGCATAGAAATCAGCAAACGGTGAACCAATCGGCTTGTCCTGAATGTAATTCAAATGAAAATCCGACTGGCCGGAGCGCAAATCAATGCCGACTTTCTGCTGTACTACGGGCAGGTCGTCGGTGAGAACTTCGACTTCGATGCCGGTGATATCGTAAAAATCCCCGATATTTTCCCGAATAGCAAATGAAGGAGGGGTGTTTTCACTCATGAACACCAGCTTTGAACCCGCATACTGTTTCCATTTCGCGGAGTCCGAAGACGATGCATACACGGGATTTCGAACAATTGAGGAGCCCAGGCTCACCGCAATTGAACCGGCGCCAAGCATAGTGGCCGCACCACCACCAAGTTCCAGAAACTTGCGACGGGTTATCCGTGAATAAACGGGGTTTTTAGGCATAGAAAACATAATTGTTCCTCCTGTCAGGTATTAAGAGTTTAGTGGCATGTAAAAAGTGTTCGATCACAAAAAACGCGCGATGTTAAAATGGATGGATGGATGGCAATTTAATGCGAAAATTCACGGTAAGCGGCGTCTATACAAATGAAAAGGGCCATGACAAGTTGAGCGGCGATTTCCTGTATGATTTAAGCGGAATCTCATGCGTCTCATCATGCCGATGATTGAACCGAAACTCGCAACCCTTCAAATGCCGATAAAAGGTTTGCTTGCTCATGCCGCGGAACCTCGCCAGGCGGCTTTTGGCGAAGCCCCGGAAGCACTCAATGCCGTTGATGTGGCGGTGGCCACAGGCGAGCTCGCCGCGGCCGTGATGGACGCGATAGCGGCGTTTGTAGCCCGAGTCAGTGAAGCCGTCGCTGTAAAACGGGCTGCGGTCGGCGCGGGCTTGGAGAATCGGCCGGATTTCAGCCACATAGCGGTTTTTCACCATCTGCGTATCGGCCTTGCCGGCGCGCTTTATCATACCGAACACCGGAGTTTTGCGTGCCGAGCACGCGACCCGAGGTGGATTTGGCCCAACTCCACCGCGCCTTCGACAAACGGGTTGGCGCGCCCGCATCGCCAGGCGATGTGCTGGCGGGGCCGGTCAAACAATCGGTTGAGCACAGGGCGGTTGATGGCGGTGGTCTGCGCCACTTTGGCAGCCTCAATGTCTAAGCAGAACAGGCATAAAATTGCCTGAACTTCCGGCCCGAGATTCGCGAACGGAAGATGCGTCTGTTTTTCATATGTAGAACAATGGGTTATATTCATTTATCATGCCTCAAAGCATCTTGAACCAAAAACAATAACGGCAATCGACAGCGCCAAACCTGAGGCAATTAACCCTCACCCTACACAAAAATATTCCCCCGGTCAACTTTTTTACGGTTTTTCGCGTTTTTACGGCCTTGTCTGTCCCGGCCCCGGCCCGACTCCACCGTTTACACTTGATCCGGCATCGCCTTCGCTCGCGGGGCGCCCATTTGCAGCATCCTCTTGCCACCCACCCACGCGACCAAACAGCGCCGACTGGTCGGCATATACAGGGCGTCGGTGTGCTTAGGGTCGCCGACTCGCAGCAACCATGTACAGCCGGGCCAGCACTGGGGCGCGGGCGGGGCGATGTCGGGGGGGTTCCCCGAGCCGGCCTCCGGTTAAACAACTCCGGCGCGAAACCCGAACAGTCAATATATGATCGCTCGCCTCAAACCATGAACGCCCCTGTCATCGCATCGGCGTGTTGCAGGCTGACCGGTCTGCGCCGCGGGCGCGCCTTACAGAACACTCGACAGTTGACGAGATTGTTCTTCAAGAACTTCTGAAATATTTGACACCGCAGTGTCCAAATGATGTTTCAACGCCTTTGCGGTTTTTTTCGGGTCGCGTTCAAGCAGCGCATCGACAATTTCCTGATGCTCCCGCAGCGTACTCCCGCGCCCCATTTTACGCTGCGAAGAAACAAACCGCGCGCGCCACAGGCGGGCATTGTAGGTTGCATGCGTGTCAACCAGCGGCGAGTTGCGCCCGGCCGCGATGATTTGACAATGAAAATTCATGTCCCGCTTAAACGAAACCAGCGGCTCCTCTTTGCCCGACATGGCGATCATCTCCCGGTTCAACCCGGCGATATTTTCCAGTTCCTGGTCGGTCGCATTTGCACAAGCCAGCTCGCCTCCCAGCGCTTCGAGCGCGCCCTGCACGCGAAGATAAGCGGCAATTTCCTGAAGGGACGGGTTCGCCACTTTGGGGCGGCGCGCCGCGGAATATTCGATTAATCCCTCGACATTGAGCAGCCGTATCGCTTCGCGCAAAGGGGTGCGGCTGATTCCCAGCGCCGCGCAAATATCCCGCTCCGGCAATGGCATGCCCGGCGACAATTTGTTGAGCAAAATCATCTCACGCAGAAGGTCGGCCGCCCCATCAGCCAGGCTGGTGCGCCTCTTAAGCGCGATGCTCTGTTTGGCGAACCCGCCCAAATCAACGACTTCCGGCATTTTATTTTCCCCAATTCACCAGGACCGGATTGAGGCCCCGAATTAACGCCATCAAGTGCGCGCGGATTTGCGGGTGCAACGGCTCAACGGGGTGGCGCGAAAAGTCCGATCGAATCACACCGCATTCAGCCATCGCCGCCTTGGCGGCGCGAAATCCGCATTGTCGGTTTTCGTGATTGAGCACCGGCAGGATGCGCGCATACCCTTCCACCGCGGCCGCCCGGTCACCGCGCGCATGCGCCGCAATCACCGGTTTAATTTGATCCGGGATAAGCGCCGAGGTCATTGACCCGCTTGCGCCCGCATCCAGGTCGGCGAGCAAAGTTATCGCTTCTTCGCCGTCAAACAGCCCTTCAATCGCGCCGCCGCCTTCACCCGACAGTTCGCGCAACTTGCCTGCGGCGCCCGGGCATTCGATTTTGAACAATTTCAACATTTCAATTTTGCGCGCCATGTCGACCAACAGCGAAGCCGGCAGTTCAACGCCGGACAGCGGCGCATCCTGCAGCATAATCGGAATTCCGACCTCGCCGACCCGCGCATACTGAGCGAAAATTTGCGCGGCATTGCCTTTCAATTGCGCGCCGTGATACGGCGGCATCATCATGACAATGTCGGCGCCGAGCGACTGCGCCCTCCTGGCGCGCGCCACGGCAATATCGGTCGCAAAATGGCTGACGGCAATGATGGCGGTGACCCGCCCGGCGATATGCGCCAGGCAAAGCTCGGCGAGGGTTTCGCGCTCGGCGTCGGACAGCAAAAATTGCTCGGAGAAATTGGCGAGGATGCAAATGCCGTCGACTCCCTGGTCGATCATACAATCCAGCACGCGCCGCATGCCGGGCAAATCCAGGTCGCCGTTTGGTTGAAACGGCGTCGGCGCAACCGGCCAAACGCCGCCATATGCGCCCGTCATGGCGACCAGTAACTGGTTTTGACGACGGTATAAAATTCCCGCGCATATGCGCCCTGCTCGCGCGGCCCGCAACTCGACCTTTTTGTCCCGCCAAAGGGAACATGATAATCGACCCCGGCGGTCGGCAGATTGACCATCACCATGCCGGCTTTTGCATGACGGCGAAAATGGTTGGCACAGCGCAGGGATGCGGTGCAGATGCCCGCGGACAGCCCGAATTCAGAGTCATTGGCGACCGCCAGACCCTCCTCGTAATCGGCGACCCGGATCACGCTTGCGCACGGGCCGAATATCTCTTCGCGCGAGATGCGCATCTGATTGGATGCGCCGAGAAAAATCGCCGGGCGCTGGAAAAAACCGGGCCCGTCAACCTCCCCGCCGCCGGTTACCTCGCAGCCCTCTTCCCGGGCCAGCGCGATATATGACAAGTTTTGCGTCAACTGATTTTGATCGACCACCGGCCCGATATGCGTGTCCGGATTCAGCGCATCGCCGACAATCAACCTGTCGGTGGCGGCGGCCAGTTTATCGACAAACGCATCGTGCGCCGCATCGGTGACAATTAATCGTGATGAAGCGGTGCAGCGCTGCCCGGTCGAGAAGAATGCGCCGTTTACGCATGCATCGACCGCGGCATCCAGGTCGGCGTCATCCAGCACCAGCATCGGGTTCTTGCCGCCCATTTCCAGTTGCACGCGCTTATGCGTTTGCGCGCACTGCACCGCGATGTCGCGCCCGGTGGCGATTGAGCCGGTGAAACTGATCGCATCAATGCCCGGATGCGCAACCATGCGCGCGCCCGCCACGCTTCCTTCCCCCATCACCAGGTTGAACACCCCGTCGGGGCAGCCGGATTGTTTTAAGATATTGGCGATTTCCCACGCGCAGCCCGGGGTCAACTCGGCCGGCTTCAACAGCACGCAGTTGCCGCACGCCAGCGCCGGCGCGGCTTTCCACGCGGGAATGGCAATCGGAAAATTCCACGGCGTAATCAGCCCGACAACGCCGACCGGCTGGCGTTCAATCATGACATCGATTCCGGCGCGCACCGACGGCAGCATTTCGCCCGCCAGCCGAAGCGCCTCGCCGGCAAAAAACTTGAAGATTTGCGCCGCGCGGGTGACTTCGCCAATCCCTTCGGGAAGCGTTTTCCCCTCCTCGCGCGAAAGTAACCGGCCCAACTCTTCACGCCGGGCCATTATCAGATTCCCGGCCGCATCGAGCACATTGTGGCGCATTTGCGGCCCGGCGGCCGACCAGCCGGGCAAAGCCGCGCGCGCCGCTTCAGCCGCCGCATCCACCGCACCGCCGTCGGCGCGCGCAAACAAGCCGATCACCTCGCCGGTGTTCGACGGGTTGATGTTCGGCGCAAATTGAACGCCGTCGACCCACTGGCCGGCAATCAAGTTTTTATAAGTGTCCATCGATCGCTCCGTATGCGGGGTTTGCGTTACTCGGATATGTCGAAAAATTGCAGGTGCCGGTCGGAGATTTCAATGCCAAGCCCCGCTTTGGTTTCGTCAAGTTGCAAACAACCGGCTTCGGCCCGCGGGTCGCCCTCGAAAATATAATAAAACAATTCGTTTCCGACCTCAACATCGAACATCGGAAAGTACTCGTTCATCGGGCAATTCGCGTTGGCCATGCTTAAGTGGTAATTGTGCGCCTGGCCGGCGTGCGGAACAACCGGCACTTGATGCGCTTCGGCCAGCGCGTTGATTTTTTGCGCCGCGGTGATGCCGCCGACGCGGTTGGTGTCGTATTGAACGACGCTGACCGCCTTTAGTTCCAGCAGTTGGCGAAACCCCAGCAGCGAAAATTCATGCTCGCCCCCGGCAATCGGCACCACTCCCAGGCGGTTGAGTTCGGCGCAGCTCAGAATGTCGTCGGCAATCACCGGCTCCTCCAGCCAGCGCAACTCATACTTCGCCAGCCTCGGCAGCATCCGCTTTGTATAATCCAGATTCCAGCCCATATAACACTCCATCATCAAATCGTTTTCATAACCCAGCACCTCGCGCAGCGCCTCGACTCGAATCAAATTCTCGCGCATGCCCGGCGCACCGTCCCGGGGGCCAAAACCGAAACGCGATTTGAATGCGCGGTAGCCGCCCTGCATCGCTTGCTCGGCTTCCCGCTGCATCGCGTCGACGCCGCCGGCGTAGAGTTTCGAGTAGTACACCGGAATTTTGTCCTTGGTGCGACCGCCCAGCAGTTTGAACACCGGCTTGCCGGCCAGTTTTCCGATTAAGTCCCAGACGGCAATATCGACGGCCGACATCGCCACCATGCCGACGCCTTTGCGCCCCCAGGCGTGCGTCCTGCGGTACATTTTTTCCCAAAGGCAGGCGTAGTCAAACGGGTCCGCGCCCATCACCAGCGGCGCATATTCGCGGTCAATCGCCGCTTTGACCAGATGCGGAGCCAGCGCTGCGTTGCCGATGCCGATCACGCCGTCATCGCTCTCGACTTCGCAGGTCAGCCATTGATGAAAACGATACGGCTGCATCGCATCGCCCTGCTCGCGCAAAAGGTCGGCGGCGTTGGCGCAGAATTTGGGCTGCGGCGGCACGGTCGGCCCGCGCCACGTCCAAACACGGGCTCGCACCGAGCGGATTCTGCTCATCGTTTAATTTGCCGGGGGTCGGGGGTTTTTTCGCGCGCCCGCTGCTGCGGCCGCTTCGCCGACCGCCGGCCCTTAATCAGGCGCGACAGCGGGCGGCCAAACAAAGCCAGCGCGGTTAAGACGAAAAACAACAACGACAACGGCTTGGTGAACAACAGCCACCATTTCTCGTCAAACATCACCATGGACTGCCCGAGCCGGGTCTCCAGCATGCCGCCCAGTATCAGCCCGATGGCCATTGGCACGACCGAAAAACCGTAACGCCGCATAAAAAAACCGATGACGCCAAATCCAAGCGCTACCCAGACATCCAGCATGGATTGCTCCAGCGCATAGGCGCCGACGATGGACAGGGTGAAAACAATCGGCCACAGGATTTGAGCGGGGATTAAGGTGACTCTGGCGAACAACTTCGCGCCGTACAGCCCGATAAAGAAAAACAGCAGGTTGACAAACAGCATCGACCAGAAAATCGCAAACGCAAAATCGGATTGCGTGGTAAACATCGTCGGTCCGGGGCGCACGCCATGCACGGTCAGCCCGGCCAGGATGACCGCCGCGGTGGGGCTGCCGGGGATGCCGAGGGCCAGGGTCGGCACCAGCGCGCCGCCGGTCGCCGAGTTGTTGGCCGCCTCGGAGCCGGCAACTCCCTCAATTGCGCCATTACCGAATTCCTGCGGCGTTTTTGACCAGCGCCTTGCTTCGTTGTAGCCGATCATGGAGGCGACAGTCGCGCCCTCGGCCGGCAGAATTCCGATAAAGGAGCCGATGCCCGAGGAGCGCAGAATTGTTTTCCAGGTTTTTCTGTAGTCGGCCATGGAGGGCAGTTTAATGGCCTTCATCGCAATGCGTGTCCGCACGACATGCAGTTGCCCGGCTTGAATCAAGAGCTCGGAGACGCCGAAAACGCCGATCATCACCGGCACAAAACCAATCCCTTCGCTCAGTTCGGGGCGGCCAAAAGTGAAACGCTCAACCGAAGTCAACAGATCGACGCCGACCGTCGCCAATAATACGCCAAACGCGCCGGAGAGGATGTTCTTCAGCGGATATCCGCCGCCGATGGTCGCTAACATGGAAAGGCCGAACACGGTCAGGGCAAAGTATTCCGGCGGCGTAAAGTTGTAGGCGGCGCGCGCCAGCAACGGCGCTGCGGCCATCAGGCAAATCACCGAAAAGACCCCGCCCATGGTCGATGCCACGGCGGCCATTCCCAATGCGCGCCCGGCTTCACCGCGCATCGCCAGCGGGTAACCGTCCAGACAAGTGGTCGCGCTCGCCGAGGTGCCCGGCGTGTTGATGAGGATCGCGGTTATCGCCCCGGCGAAAGTCGCCGCGCAATACACCGTGGTCAAAACCGCGATGGCCGGAATCGGCTCCATGCCAATCGTAAACGGCAGCAACAACGCGGCGCCGGTGGTTGCGTTGAGCCCCGGCAGCACGCCGATCACAACGCCGCCCAAAGTCGCCGCGACGATGAGAAACAGCAGATGCCCGTCCGCAAGCGCCGCAAGCCCGAGCCAGAAACCGTCCATTACGCCCATCCGTACCAAAGGTTGGTCAGGAGGCCGCGCGGGAATCGTATTTCAAAAACAACATCGAAGAAGAAGAATACGGCGAGCGGCAAACCGGCGCCGAGCGCAATGAATACCGGCACCCGGCGTTCGCCCCATAAAAATCCCAGCGCGGCTGCAAACAGGCCCAGCCCCAGGAACAAATCGGCCTGCGCGAGCGCGGCAAAACCGGCCATCGCCATGAGCGTTTGCCACACCACAGCGGGCAATTTTTCCGGTGGCGCGGACCGGTCGGTGAATATATCGGCGATGCAAAGCAATCCGATCAACCCGATGACCAGTTGCGGGAAATCCGACGGCTCAATGCCGCGCTTGAGAATCGGCGGCACGCGGTCAAACTGCATGGTCAGCCAAAAAGCGATGGCGCAAAAAACCAGCATCCCCGCCGGCAACAGCAAGCGCGCCGCCGGTCGGCGGCTGCAGGGCCGGTTACGCATGGCGGCCATTGCGGCAAATTGCAGGGGCGGTTCTTGGCGCCACGCTTACCGGTTTGACTATTGGATGAAGCCCAGTTCTTTGAGCGCCGCCTCCATGTCGGTCACCATGGTCGTCAACTGTTTGCCCCACACATCGGAGCCGGCCACCGAAGTGGAATCCAGTCCGACCGAGACCAGATAGCCCTGGTAGATTTGGTGATTCATCGACTTCATCAGCCCTTCTTCGATGACTGCGGCGACTTCGTCCGGCGTGTCTCTGTGAACGACAAAGCCGCGCACGGTCGAAAAACTGACATCGATCCCCATCTCCTTTGCGGTCGGCACATCCGGCAGCGCGCTCATCCGCTCATCCGCCAGCACCACAACCGGGCAAATATCGCCGGCCTCAATCTGCGATGCCGCCTCCACCAGATTCAGTACCGCGACATCGACCGCGCCGGCAATCAACTGCGTGGCCAACTCTCCGCCGCCGTCGAACGGCACGATTTTCGGCGTCTTCATTTGGCCGCGTTTGGTGAACATGAACGCGGACACATCATCGATGCCGCCGAGGTGGGTGGTGCCGTAGATAATCGCGGACCGCTTTTGCCTGTCCACGAACGCCCGGGCCGAATCGTAAGCACCGCACCTGACCATCAGAATTTGCGGGTCATCGGTGCCGCGGGCAATCGGGCGGATGTCATCCAGCGTCATCCGGGTTTTCCCCAATGCCACGGTTGCGGCATGCCCGATGGTAAAAGCCAGTATGCTGTAACCATCAGCGGGAACCGTGAGGTAGTAGTCCATCGCAGCCGCGCCGCCGCCGCCTCTTTTGTTGACAACCACCATGTTCTGCTGCAAGGCGCGACGCGCCCGCAACATCATCATTCGGGTCGTCACATCGGTTCCACCGCCGGCACCGGCGTGGGTCACCACCTCAATGGTCTTGGTCGGGTAATCGGCGGCCTGGGCGGCGCCGGCAAAAAACAACCCGGTCGCGGCGCCCATGGCAACCGCAGCATTGATAATTTTCATGCGATTTCTCCCACTTTCGTGTCAGTGTTAATCGAAATTTGGAAATTTGAATCCAGCAAAGCCCATTATTTTGGTATACCAAAATAATGGTATAATGGAATATACCGATAATGATTCGGGAAAATCAACCCCGCCGCCCATCGATTTGGGGCGAATCAAGGTGGTGATGACCCAAGGAAACCGGCAAGATAATTAACCATTTGATATTCAAAGACAATTGGCATATTCTTGGCTCGCGGACCGGGGGAGACGCCATTTCGCCATGGCCTGTTTTACCTCCACCTGAATATTTTCATGAACAAACCACGCATCGCCTTAATTCAGGGTGACCCGGCGGGCATCGGACCTGAATTGACGGCCAAATTATTGCACCTTGATACGGTGATTGAAGCCGCGCATATCGCCCTGTTCAGCGATCTGCGACTATACGAATCCGGTTGTGCGATTGCCGGTGTGCGTCCGCCGGTGCATGTGGTGTCCGCGGTTGACCGCTTGGATTTCTCGTCCGGCACGCCGAATTTAATCGACATCCGCTGCGTTGACCCGAAGACCATCGCCATGGCCGAGGTGTCCGGTGTGTGCGGTGCCGCGGTATTGCGGTTCTTCGGGGAAGGACTGGATGCATGCCATGCCGGGCAACTGGACGGCCTGTGTTTTATGCCGTTCAACAAGGCCTCGATGCACGCCGCCGGACTCGGTGTCGAGGATGAATCCCAGTGGGCGAAAAAACGCATCGACCATCCGTCCCGGGTCGGCGAATTCAACGTCATTGACGGCATGTGGAATGCCCGGGTCACTTCGCATGTGCCACTGCGCGAGGTTGCCGACCGCATCAGCGTCACCGAAATCGTGTCCGCCGCACAACTCGCATACGCCACCTTGCGCGAAGCCGGATTTGCCAATCCACGCATCGCGGTGGCGGCACTCAACCCGCATGCCGGCGACAACGGCGCGATTGGCCATGAGGAGATCGACATCATCGCCCCGGCCATCTTTGATGCGCAAAAATTGGGCATCAACTGCAGCGGGCCATTCCCGTCGGACACGCTTTACCCGCGAGTGCGCGACGGCGAATTCGATTGCGCGCTCAGCATGTATCACGATCAGGGGCAAATCGCGATTAAACTGCTTGGTTTTCATATGGGGGTATCGGTGCACGGCGGCTTCCCGTTCCCCATGACCACCCCGGCGCACGGTACGGCGTTTGATATCGCGGGCAAAAACAAGGCCAACACCGAACCCGCCCGGCGGGCCTTAACGATGGCGACGCGCATGGCGCAAGGTGCACTGCGACAAACTTAACTTTGATTGCGCTGCCTCAACGGCGGGCCGCCCGAACGCGGCGTGATTTCTTCATTCGCCGACACATCGCCACACCGCCAGGGCCCGCTGCCAGCGTCGTCGATTCCGACACGCTGGCCGGCAAAAACGGCAACGGCACCCGATATTCCGGCATCACCGAATTGAGGGTTGTACCGGGCAACCCGCCGGGGCACGGCGCGCAGATGAACAACGGTGCCTGAGAAAGACTGAAAATCCACGACTTTTGCAAACGCTCAGGCAACCTGCGACCTCCGAGGCGCCTGGCGCCAGCCGGCGCACCGGGTATCGGCGGCGGCGCTGCACCCCAGCGGCGCTGGACGGGAAATACACCGCCTGCGCGCCCCTGAAAGTCCCCCCAACACCAGCAGCGGGGCTGCGGGTGCGGCTGGCGCCGTGGCGCCACCGCCCGCCCTCCAAGCAACCAGTGCGTCAAACGGAGCGAACTTGCCCCCTTGCATTGTCGTCTCGGAATTGCTATATTCGGCAATCTGTTCACAGATTGAGCATCATCAGGGACGGTGAAGCGTGAATTCAGGTTTCCATGGTCGGTTGGGCGGTATGCCGCATTCTGACTTACATTTGCGCCCCCGGCCCGCCTTGACTTTGAGGCGCGCCGGCCAAATCAATCAAGCGGATTTTGTGATGATATGGCGCAACGGGAACCGGGATAACCCGAACGGGTCAAGTGACAGGTTAGCCGGCGGCCGCGTGGCCGCCACGAGTGGGCGGAGGCGCCCAAGTTTTGAGAGACAAAAGTGCACAGGGCGGGTCGCTTAATCGGCCGGCCCATGCGATATGCGGAATTAACAACTGGCGAACAGGTGAGCGCGTTTCATTCGATCAGCGACCTGCTTTCCCCATCTGAAACGAGTTTCAATAGACCGCTGATACTGACGCACAAAGAGACGGCCGGTCGGCGCATTTGGTCGGCGGCGTCTTTCCGGTCAGGCGGCGACTGCAGCCATGGCATTCAGACATGAATCGTTCAAAGCCGCGGCCCACGGCGAATATCGCCATACGGGTTTGCCGATGCAACGGCAGTTAACGGCCCCATGGTGTGCGCAGTCCGGCATTTTGTTCGGTTATTTTGTTCGGTTTTTTATTGATCCCCGACAACAGAAATCGCCAGCATCCGGGTTTGGACATGCGGGGCCGCCGGGCGGGTTTAACCCGGCGGCGATCTCCCCTGTCCGACGCCGTGAACCATAGGCTGTATGGCCGTCTCGGCGTCGCCCGAACCGGCCGCCTCGCTCTCATCACCGACGCGCCTCTCCTGAATCAAACGCCGTCCGTGGCGCCGCCCGGCCGGCACAATAAAAGCGCCTGAAATCGGCAAATCGCCGGCTCAGGCGCGGGAGACATTGACAATGAAAAGAATGCTGTTTAACGCAACACACCCCGAAGAACTGCGTGTTGCCATCGTCGATGGGCAGCAACTCATCGACCTCGACCTCGAATCCGCGGTCCGCACCGCAAGAAAGGGCAATATCTATAAAGCCGTGGTCACCAAGGTGGAACCCGGCCTGGAAGCGGCCTTCGTCGATTACGGCGCCGAGCGGCAGGGGTTTTTGCCGATGAAGGAAATCTACCGGGGGTATTTCAACAAATACGACTCCAAAACGCCGCTTAGCAGCGCCAAAATCGGCCAGGAAATCAAGGAAGGCCAGGAAATGCTGGTGCAGGTCAACAAGGATGAGCGAGGCAACAAAGGCGCCTCGCTGACCACCTTCATCAGCCTGGCCGGGCGCTTCCTGGTGCTGATGCCGAACAACCCCAAGGGTGGCGGAATCTCGCGCCGGGTGTCCAGTGAAGAGAGGAGCGATCTAAAGCGGATTTTGGCCAACCTGGAGGTCGGCGACCAGCACGCCTTGATTGCCCGCACCGCCGGCATCGACCGCAGCCCGGAGGAATTGCAGTGGGACCTGGACTTCCTGCTTAAGTTGTGGGAAACCGTTGAATCCGCCGCCTCCGGGCTGCCGGCGCCGCGCTTGATCTACCAGGAAAGCAACCTGCTGATGCGCTCCATCCGCGACCAACTGGCGGCCGACATCTCCGAGATCATCATCGACGAGCGGGAACTGCACGAGCGGGCCGAGCGTTTCATGCGGCAGATGATGCCGCACAACATCTCCAAACTGAAATACTACGACGAAAACACGCCGCTGTTCTCCCGCTTCCAGATCGAGCACCAAATCGAGTCGGCGTTCAACCGGGAGGTGAAACTGCCCTCCGGCGGCTCGGTGGTCATTGATCATACCGAAGCGCTGACCTCCATCGATGTCAACTCGGCGCGGGCCACCAAGGGGGCGGATATCGAGGAGACCGCGCTGCAGACCAATCTCGAAGCGGTTGACGAGGTCGCGCGGCAGTTGCGCATCCGTGACCTCGGCGGCCTGGTGGTAATCGACCTCATCGACATGACCGTCAGCCGTAATGAACGCGCCGTCGAGTCGCGGTTCAGGGCGGCCCTCAAACCGGACCGCGCACGGGTCCAGGTCGGGAAAATATCGCGCTTTGGGCTGCTGGAAATGTCGCGCCAACGCCTGCGCGCTTCCATCAGCGACACCAATTACCGCGCGTGCCCGAGATGCGAAGGCACCGGCACGATCAGAAGCGTGGTCTCGGCGGCGCTGAGTCTGCTCAGGGTGATCGAAGAGAAGGCGCTGCAGGAGAACATCGAGGCGATTCGAGTGCTTTTGCCGCTCGACATGGCCACCTATCTGATCAACGAAAAGCGCCATGAGATCAACCAACTCGAGTCCAAACTGGCGTCGCGCATTATCGTCATCCCGTCGCATGAGATTGCAAGCTCCCAATATCAAATTCAACGCTTGCGAAGCGATGAACTGGACAAACTGGACGCCATCCCGAGTTACCAGCAGCAGGTTGAATTCGATCACAAGGAGGAAGAGGAGATCCCCGTGTTGAAATCGGCGCCTCCGGAAAAACCGCATATCCAGTTGGACCAGATTGAGCATCGCGCCGCCCCGACCCAGGCCGCCCCGGCCCGGAACAGCGAGCAACCGGCGCCCGAGGATGAAAGCGGGCTGTTTGGCCGGCTGTGGAAAGCCCTGGTCAACGACAAACCTAAACCGGAACAACCGCAGTCCGCCGCAAGCGCCGAAGAAGCCGGCAAAACCGAGACCGCGAGGACAACCAACCGCCGCCGAACACAGCCCAAACGCAGCCGGGGCGGGCAGCCGGGACGCCCCACCAGCCCCGCGCGGCAAAGCAAACGCGGCACCTCGACCAGGAGCGCTCCGGGCGGCGCACGCGGCGGGGCGCAGAAAACCCAGCCATCACGCGCCGTTCAGTCGAAGAAAACAGCGGGGCGGCGCCCGTCCGTGGCGAGGACACAAGCGAATCCGTCGAGCGGGCCCTCCAAGCCGGCCGAGGACACGCCAACCCCGCCAACCCGACGGGATTTTGCCGCGCATAAACCGGAAAAGCGGGTCGGCCTGAGAGGGCCGAGATCAAAAGCCTCGGCGAAACCGGCGCCCGAGACTTCCAAATACGCCGACGCGGAAAACGCGGCAGATTCACAATGACCCGGGCAATCGGCAAAATCTTAGCGCTCGAAGCGCGTGATGGACTCCATTCGGGCGGTGTGCGCGAACATGTCTATTACCCCGGCGTGAGTCAGAGTGTAGCCGTGGTCGCGGGTCAGGATGGCCGCGTCCCGGGCCAGGGTGACGGGGTTGCACGACACATAAACAATGACCCGCGGGGCCGCTTCGGGGATCAGCCGGCGGAGCGCTTCGGCCGCGCCTGAGCGGGGCGGGTCCAGCAACATCTTGTTGAATTTGAGCAATTGCCCGGGCAGGGGTGTGCAGTCAGGGCGATCCAGGTCCATCCGCTTAAATTCGGCGTTCTCCAGGCCGTTGAGCGCGGCGTTTTCCGCCGCCCGGCGGACCAACCCCGGCGCACCCTCGATGCCGAGCACCGCGGCGGCGTTGCGCGCCATCGGCAAGGTGAAATTGCCGACCCCGCAGAACAAATCCAGAATCCGGTCGCCGGCCCCGGGGCGCAGCAAATCCATCGCCAGATTAACCATCAAGTCATTGGCCCGCGCGTTGACCTGAACAAAATCAGTCGGCCCGAATCGCAGCGTCAGGTCGTGGCCATCCAGGCGGTAAAACAGCGGCTCAGGGGCGGCCGGCCACAGCGGCGCAAGCGTGTCGAGGCCGCCCGGCTGGAGAAAAAACTGCACCTCGCGCTCCACCGCAAACCGCTTCAACAAAGCCAGGTCCGCCGCGTTCAGCGGCTGCAAGTGCCGCAGCACCAGCGCCACCGCATTGTCGGCCGCGGTCGCCTCGATCTGCGGAATTTTATCGCGGCAACTAATGGCGTCGAGACACTCATGCAAAGCCGGCAGCAACGCCGACAACCCGGCATCCAGCACCGGGCAGCGCGCCAGGGAAGTGATGTAGCCGCTGCCGCGCTCGCGAAAGCCAATCAAAATGCCGCCCTTTTTCGGCACATAACGCACGCCTAAGCGCGCCTTGCGGCGGTATTGCCAGACCGCGGTTGGCACGGGTTTGATGCGTTGCGGAGGCGGGTTTTGAGGGATGCCGGCCAGGCCCTTGAACAGCGCTTTTTCCTTGAAGGCCAGTTGCGCGGCGGGGGTGATGTGCTGCCGGGTGCAACCGCCGCACACGCCGAAATACGCACAGCGCGGCGCGACGCGCTCGGGCGACGCCTCGATGACTCGCGTCAGGACACCGCGCAATTGCCCCCGCCGCTTCTTGCGCGCCTGGAATTCCACCCATTCCCCCGGCACCACGCCATCCACCGAATACACCCTGCCATCGGCCTCGACCCGGGCGCCACCGTCGGCGGCCAGACCGCCAACCCTGGCTTGCAGCAATGCCCGCGGATTTTCGGAAGGATTATTCGGCAATGGGAGATTGGGAGCGTTGCCAGGCGCCGAGAAAGTCCAGGAAATGCTGTTGCCCGGATTGCTCCAGCCACGCCGCCACGCGCCCGCATTCGCTCTCCAACTGCTCGGCGCTCAGGTTGCCGCGGGTGACTTCCCAGTGAAAGTAAACCAGCAGGGTGTTGAGTACATCGACCTCGCAGTAATGGCGGATTTGCCGCATCCCGCCGGCCAGCCAGGTCTTCCACACATCCGCCCCGCTCATCCCCGATTTGCCGGGCAGGCCTAACATCACCGCCACCTCGTCGAGCGGCGCGGCGGCGCGCGGCGTGAAGCCGGCCAGCACATCCATCAAATCAATGTGCCGCCAGTGAAAACGGTTCAGGTAGTTGTCGAATCGGAACGCGCGGTCTTCGTCTCCGGTTTCCCAGTAGCGCGCGGCCGCCACCCGGTGCAGCAGCGAGCGGTAATGCAGCACCGGCAAGTCAAAACCACCGCCGTTCCAACTGACCAGAGTCGGGGTATAGCGCTCCAGACCGCCGTAGAAGCGGGTGATCAACTCCTGTTCCGGGGAGACCTCGCTGCCAAGCGACCACACCTTGAAGTCATCTCCACGCCGCAAGGCCACCGATATGGCGACGATGCGGTGCAAGTGCAACGGCAGAAAATCCGAGCCGCCGGTTTTTTGCGTCTGCCGGGTGAGCATCGCGCGCGCGATGTCTTCGTCCGACAGGCCGTCCAGACCGTATAAACATCTACCGGCGGCGGTGTCCGGTATGGTTTCGATGTCGAACACAAGGATGTTCACGCCGCCGCCCGTTCACACGCGCAGCACGATTTTACCGAAATGGCCGCCGGCCTCCATCGCCCGGTGGGCGTCGGCGGCCTGCGCCAGCGGATACACTTCGGCAATCAGCGGCGCAATCCGGCCATCGGCCATCAGCGGCAACACGGTGTTGGCGAACCGGGCGATGATCGCGGCTTTTTCGGCGCGCGGGCGCGAGCGCAACACCGAGCCGATGATGCGCTGGCGTTTGACCATCGCCAGCGCCAGGTTGAGTTCCGCCTTGACGCCGCCCAGTACACCGATCAGCATCAGCGTGCCGCCGACCGCCAGCGCGCGCATGTTGGATTGCAGACAGGGGCCGCCGATGTGGTCGAGGATCACATCCGCGCCGCGCTTGCCGGTAACTTCCCTGACCCGTTCGGCGAATTCCTCGCGCCGGTAATCAATGACCACATCCGCACCCAGCGCGGCGACGCGCTCGAGGTTGGCGGCGGATGCAGTGGCGATGATTTGCGCGTCCGTGGTCAAGGCCCGGCACAACTGGATGGCGGCGGTGCCGACACCGCCGCTACCGCCGTGAATCAGCACCGCCTGCCGGTCCCCCAGCCCGGCGATCAGGAACAGGTTCAGATACGCGGTCAGGTAGGTTTCGCAGACGCACGCGGCGCGTTCAAAATCCATGCCATCCGGCACCGCCATCGCGTGGTCAGCCTGGGCGATTGCGTATTCGGCGTATCCGCCGCCGGCCAGCAGCGCCATCACGCGCTCGCCGACCTGCCACCCGCTCACCTTAGCGCCGACTTCCTCGACCCTGCCGGCCGCCTCCAGGCCGAGGATTTCCGACTCGCCTTCGGGCGGCGCGTAGTTACCCTGGCGTTGCATCACATCCGGGCGGTTGACCGAAGTCGCCGCCACCTTGATGAGAATCTGCCCATCGCCGGGCCGCGGGCGCTCGGCATCGCCGAAGCGCATTTTTTCCGCGCCGCCGAAACCGCCCAGGATAATCGCTTTCATGCCGCCTCCACGCGCGCGGCACAGAACTTGAACTCGGGGATTTTGCCGACCGGGTCCAGGGCCGGATTGGTGAGCGCGTTGGCGGCCGCCTCGGCGTAGCAGAACGGAATGAAAACCATGCCGTCCGGCACCGCGTTGTCGGCGCGCGCTTTCAGTTCGATGACGCCGCGC
>JAPPQJ010000163.1:1682-7824 GCA_028817015.1 Gammaproteobacteria bacterium | reverse complement strand
GGCATGACGGTGGAAAAAATCAAGAGCGGCGCGCAGTTGCTGCGCAACCCAAGGCTGGTGAGAATTTTCCGGGAATACGGTTATCTCGAAGACCAGGGGCCCGGCATTCGCCGCAAAGTAATTCCTTTGATGAAGAAACACAATGACTCGGAGCCGGAATTCGAGGCCGCCGAGGATTCCTTCAAGGTAACCTTGCGGAAGCGGCGGGCAAAATAATCGCTCCGTCCGCGCTCCTTGCGAGGGAGCCGGCGCCGTCATAACCGGAACCGCGCCGCCGCCTTTTGCTACACTCCCCGAATGCCGAAAAACACCGTCCTCATCGTCGAAGACGACGCCGCGCTGCGGGAGATGCTGCGCTTCATGTTGGCGCGCAACGGCTATGAAACCGAGCAGGCCGGCGACGCCGAGGAGGCCGACCGGCGTTTGGCCATGCGCCTGCCGGATGTGATTTTGCTGGACTGGATGCTGCCCGGCATGGACGGCGCGGACTACGCCCGCAAGTTGCGCGCGCACCCGCTGACCGCCGATGTCGGCATCATCATGGTCACCGCCAAAGGCGCGGAGGAGGACAAAATCCGCGGCCTCGACTGCGGCGCCGACGACTATGTGACCAAGCCGTTTGCGGCCGGCGAGTTGCTGGCGCGGGTGCGGGCGGCGTTGC
The DNA here is from genome assembly GCA_028817015.1 of Gammaproteobacteria bacterium. Lineage (GTDB taxonomy): Bacteria > Pseudomonadota > Gammaproteobacteria > Arenicellales > Poriferihabitantaceae > JAHRAW01. Next base: position 7,163 of record JAPPQJ010000163.1, on the reverse strand, counting down.
GGCGCGCGCGGCCGCAGCAAAGCGGCGCGCCGGTCACTTGCGGACAACTCGTCATCGACCCGGCTGCACACACGCTCACCATCGACGGCGCGGATGTCAGCATCGGCGTCAAGGAGTTTCGCCTGCTGTATCTACTGGCGCGCCACCCCGACCGCGTGCACCGCCGCGCCGCGCTGCTCGACCAGGCGTGGGGCAAAGACCGCTATGTCGATGAGCGCAGCGTGGATGTCTATATCCGCCGCCTGCGCCGCGCGCTCAAACCGCACGGACTCGACCGCCTGATTCGCACGGTGCGCGGCGTGGGCTATCGGCTGGCGGAATGATGGAGGCCGGGCGGCGGCGATGACGGACGGCGTTATCTATCTGCCGCTCGCGGCCGCGCTGCTCGGCGCAATCATCGTGCTGGCGGTGACGGCGTGGCGGGTGTGGCCGTGGGAATCTGCGGCAAAAACCGCACCGCGGCAGGGCGGGAAAAGCGGGGAAGGGCGGGAATCCGGAAAATCGCCGGGCTCCGCCGCGCGCCCGGACAGCCTCGCCGGCGGCTTGGGCGACGCCCTGCAAACCACCGTCTCCAACTTGCCGGATGCGGTGATGGTGCTCGGCCGCCGACTGGAAATTAACTGGGCAAACCAAGCCGCGGCCGACTGGTTCGGGGTCGCGTTCGGGCCCGGCGAAACGGCCGAGCAAGTGCGGGCCAATCCGGCCCCGCGCCTGCCGGAAGTGCTGCGCGGCACCGCGGCCGGCGCCTGGCTGGCGGCCGGGGATTACCAGGAATCCTTCGACTGCGCCGCGCCCGGCGCGCCCGGCGTCGACATCCGCATTCGCGTGGTGCCGTTTCGCCACGGCCAGTTCCTGCTGCAGGCGCGCGATGTGACCCAGGTCAAAAACCTCGAAATGGTGCGCCGCGATTTTGTCGCCAACACCTCCCACGAACTGCGCACCCCGGTCAGCATTTTATACGGCTACCTGGACATGATGGTGGAGCAGGATGCGGGCATCGACGCGCAATGGAAGCCGGCGATCCGCCAGATGCACGAGCAGACGCGGCGCATCGCGCAAATCATCGACGACATGATGATGCTGTCCAGTTTGGAGCACAGCGAGTCGCCGCCGCACCAGTATTTAGAGATGGCGCCGCTGCTGGAATCGGCGCGCCGCGATGCGGTGGCGCTAAGCGGCCGGCGCCGCCACCGCATCGACACCGCGCTCGACGCCAACTATTCCCTGCACTGCAACCCCAAAGAAATCGAGAGTTTGGTCGCCAACCTGATTTCCAACGCGGTGCGGTATACCCCGGCGCGCGGGCGCATCAGCATCCACTGGGATGTCGACTTGGGCGGCGGCGTCTTAAGCGTGCGCGACACCGGCATCGGCATCGGCCCGGCCGACATTCCGCGCCTCACCGAGCGCTTCTACCGCTCCGACCCGGCCAGGTCGCGGGAAACCGGCGGCACCGGGCTGGGACTGGCCATCGTCAACCATGTGGTCACCCGCCACGACGCTAAACTCCTCATCGAAAGCAAACCGCGCAAGGGCAGTTGTTTCTCGGTGCATTTCCCGACCGCGCGCATTCGCAAGGACCACGACCAGGTTAACCTGCTGTTGAATTGAGCGCGCCGGCGCGGCCGGTTTCACAAAACTTTCATATTTCTGCCACACGCCGTTCACCGATTCCCGGCACTCTGCGCCCGCCTTTCAATTCACTGGAGATTCAAGATGTCCGCAAACCTCGCGACCCTCGCCGGATGGCCGGCCGCGTTGGCCGGCCTGTTGTTGCTGACGGCCGGCCCGGCCCAGGCGCGGGAGCACATTCACATCGTCGGCTCATCGACGGTCTATCCGTTCACCACCGTGGTCGCGGAAAAGTTCGGCCGGGCGACTTCCTTCAAGACGCCGATTATCGAGTCCACCGGCTCCGGCGGCGGCCTGAAATTGTTCTGCGCCGGCGCCGGCGCCGCGCACCCGGACTTCACCAACTCGTCCCGGCGCATCAAGAAATCCGAGTTCCGGCAATGCATGGAAAACGGCGTCACCGACATCATCGAAATCAAAATCGGCTACGATGGCATCGTCATCGCCAACAGCCGCCGCGCGCCGCGCATGGCGCTGACCCGCCGGGAGATTTTCCTGGCGCTGGCCAAAGACATTCCCAGCCCGGACGGCGGCGAATCGCCGGTTCCCAATCCATACCGCACCTGGCGGGATATCAACCCCGACTTGCCGGCGGCCGCCATCGAAGTGCTCGGCCCGCCGCCCACTTCCGGCACCCGAGACGCGTTCGTGGAGTTGGCGATGGAGGGCGGCTGCCAGTCGTTTAAGGGGCTGGCGGCGATGCGCAAAACCGACCAGCGCGCCTACCAGGCCGCCTGCCACCACTTGCGCGAGGACGGCGCCTTCGTCGAGACCGGCGAGAACGACAACCTCATCGTGCAGAAACTGGCCGCCACCCCCAACGCCTTCGGCATTTTCGGCTTCAGTTTCCTCGACCAGAACGCCGACCAGGTGCAGGGTGCGCGGGTCGACGGCGTGGCCCCGGAATTCGAGAACATCGCCGACGGCACCTACCCGATTTCGCGGCCGTTGTATCTCTACGCCAAGGCCGCGCACATCGGCGTGATTCCCGGCATGCGTGAGTTCATGGCCGAGTTGACCGATGAGGACACCTGGGGCGAAGAAGGCTACCTCACCGACCGCGGCCTCATCCCCATGCCCGACGCCGAACGGGCGCAATTCCGCCGCGCCACGGTCGAGCGGCTGCGGTTGGATTTGCTCTAAGCCGGAAGACAAAAAGCGGAAGGCGGGGGCCGGTGACGGCGACTCTGTGTTCTGCTGTCTGAATAAATGGCCACCCTCACCGCTCTCTGCCTCCTGTTCATCGGCCTGCCGGTGGCGTTGATTGCGGCGATGCACATATTGCGGCGGCGGCGGGCGGTGTGTCGGCGGATTGAGGCGGGACTCCGCGGGTTTTTGCTGTTGTGCGCGTGCCTCGCCATTTTCACCACGGTCGGCATTGTCTTCTCGGTGTTGTTCGAGGCCATTCGATTTTTCCAGTTGGTGCCGGTGTGGGATTTCCTGTTCGGCCTCGACTGGTCGCCGCAGACCGCCATCCGCGACGACCAGGTCGGCTCCAGCGGCGCGTTCGGCGCGGTGCCGTTGTTCGCCGGCACCTTCCTGATTACCGTCATCGCCATGGCGGTGGCGGTGCCGTTCGGCTTATTAGCGGCGATTTACCTATCGGAATACGCCGGGCGGCGGGTGCGCGCCACGGCCAAGCCGCTGCTGGAAATCCTCGCCGGCATCCCGACCGTGGTCTATGGCTTCTTCGCCGCGCTGACCGTCGGCCCGCTGGTGCGCGACGCCGCGGCGAGCCTCGGCCTGAGCGCGTCCGCGGAAAGCGCGCTGGCCGCGGGCCTGGTGATGGGCGTCATGATTCTGCCGTTCGTCTCATCGCTGTCCGATGATGTCATCAACGCGGTGCCGCAATCGCTGCGCGACGGCTCACTGGGACTCGGCGCGACGCGCTCCGAGACCATCCGCCGCGTGGTGCTGCCGGCCGCCACGCCGGGCATCGTCGGCAGCGTGCTGTTAGCCGTGTCGCGCGCCATCGGCGAGACCATGATTGTGGTCATGGCCGCGGGCCTGGCCGCCAACCTGACCGCCAACCCGCTGCAATCGGTGACCACGGTCACGGTGCAAATCGTCACCCTGTTAGTCGGCGACCAGGTGTTCGACAGCCCCAAAACCCTGGCCGCATTCGCGTTAGGGCTGGTGCTGTTTGCGGTCACCCTGGTGCTGAACATGGTCGCGTTGTATGTGGCGCGCAAATACCGCGAGCAATATGAATAAGGCCGCCTTCGCCGGCAACGACTCGCCCGAATCGCCGGTGGTGCGCCGGCTGCGCGCCGGCATCCGCGCGAGATACCGCCGCGAACGGCGTTTCAGGCGGCTGGGGGCGGCGTCGCTGGTCGTCGGCGCGTTGTTTCTGCTGTGGCTGCTCGGCACCTCGGCGTTCAAGGCCGCAGGCGCGTTTTCGCAGACCTGCATCGCCATCGACATCGCGTTGGACGCGGCCGAGTTCGACGGCGATGCCCCTTATCAGCGCGAGGCCATCGCCGCCGCGCCGTATAACCGGATGATTCGGGCGGCGTTGCGCGCGGCGTTCCCCGAGGTCACCGCGCGGCGCGACAAACGCCGCCTGTATCAACTCATCAGCGACGGCGTGCAATACCACCTGCGCGACCGCGTATTGGCCGACCCGCAACTCATCGGCGGCACGCACCGCCTTTGGCTGTTAGCCGACGACGAGGTGGATTTGCTGATCAAGGGCCGCATCGACCGCAACCTGCCGCAAGCCAACCGCCGGCTGTCCGACCAGTCCATCAACTGGATCGACCGCCTGCAAGCGGACGGGCGCGTCGAGCGGCGATTCAACCGCCACTTCTTCACCGCCGGCGACTCGCGCGACGCCGAGCAGGCCGGCATCTTGGGCGCGGTCATGGGCTCGGTGTTCACGCTCGGCGTGACCATGCTGTTGGCGGTGCCGGTGGGCATCGCCGCGGCCGTGTATCTGCAGGAATTCGCGCCGCGCAACCGGTTTATCGACCTGGTCGAGGTCAACATCAACAACCTCGCGGCCGTGCCGTCCATCACCTTCGGCCTGCTGGGCCTGGCGCTCCTGATCAACTTCTTCGGCATGCCGCGGTCGGTGCCGCTGGTCGGCGGCATGGTGTTGGCGCTGATGACCCTGCCGACCATTATCATCTCCAGCCGCGCGGCGTTGGCCGCGGTGCCGCCGCGCATCCGCCAGGCGGCGTTGGCGTTGGGCGCGTCCCGGGTGCAGGCGGTGGTGCACCATGTGCTGCCGCTGGCGCTGCCGGGCATGCTGACCGGCGCCATCATCGGCCTGGCGCAGGCGCTCGGTGAGACCGCACCGCTGCTGGCCATCGGCATGGTGGCGTTCATCGTCGATGTGCCGGGCGCGGTCACCGACCCGGCCACCGCGCTGCCGGTGCAGATATACTTGTGGGCCGACAGCCCGGAGCGCGCCTTCGTGGAGCGCACCGCCGCCGCCATCGTGGTGCTGCTGGCGGCGTTAGCGGCGGTCAACGGCCTGATTGCGGTGCTTAGAAACAAAGTGGAGAAACGCTGGTGAAGGCCATGCGGATGAACAACCAAAGCGGGGCAGGGCGGAGGCCCGGGCCGGCGGGCGGCGCCGCGGCCGCAGAGGCCGACTACGGCGAGACGGTCGGCGACCCTTTCGTCGATGAGCCGGTGATGTCGTGCCGCGGCGTGGATGTGCGGTATGACGACAAGCAGGCGGTTTTCGATGTGTCGCTGGACTTAGGCAAAAATGAAGTGCTGGCCATGATTGGCCCGTCCGGCTGCGGCAAATCGACGCTGCTTCGGTGCCTGAACCGCATGAACGAGACCATCGACAACTGCCGGGTCAGCGGCGAAATCACCCTGCACGGCCGCGACATC
>JAPPQJ010000163.1:0-1672 GCA_028817015.1 Gammaproteobacteria bacterium | reverse complement strand
GCGCGCGCGCGTCGGCATGGTGTTCCAGACGCCCAATCCGTTCCCCAAATCGGTGTATGAAAATGTCGCCTACGGCCCCAAACTGCACGGCCTCGCCCGCGACCGCGCTGAACTCGATGACATCGTGACCTCCAGTTTGCGGCGCGCCGGGTTGTGGGACGAGGTCAAAGACCGCCTCGGCCAGCCCGGCACCGGCCTGTCCGGCGGCCAGCAGCAGCGCCTGTGCATCGCCCGCGCCATCGCCATCCAGCCCGAGGTGATTCTCATGGACGAGCCGTGCTCGGCGCTGGACCCGATTGCCACCGCGCGCATCGAGGAACTCATCGACGAGTTGAAGCAGCAATACACCATCGCCATCGTCACCCATTCCATGCAGCAGGCGGCGCGCGTGTCGCAGCGCACCGCCTATTTCCACTTAGGCCACCTGGTCGAAATCGGCCGCCCCGAGGACCTTTTCACCAATCCGTCCCACCCCTTGACCGAAGGTTATATCACCGGGCGGTTTGGTTAGGAAAAACAACCGGTTCGGTTGATTTGTGAATAAAGTAAATGAGGTGACATCATGACCCACGGCGACGGCCACATTTTCAGGCGTTTTGACAGCGAAATGGCGCATTTGCACGCATTGGTGGTGCGCATGGCGCGCCTGGCGGTGTCGCAGTTGCGCGATGCGGTCGCCACGCTGGAGCAACAGGACGCCGACAAAGCGCGGCGGGTGATTGAAAACGACAGGAAACTCAACGACCTGGATGTCGAAGCCGACGATGAAATCGTGCGCATCATCGCGTTGCGCCAGCCGATGGCCGGGGATTTGCGGGAGATTATCGCGGTCAGCAAAATTGTCGCCGAACTGGAGCGCGCCGGCGACGAAGCGCGCAAAATCGCCGGCCTCACCATCCGCTTTTACGCCGCCGGTGCCAACCACGGCAAAACGCCGCCGGCCGCCGACATCCTGCGCGACATCTACGCGCTGGCCGAGTATGTGGAAGGCATGCTGAGCGCGGTCATCGCCGCCTTTGGCGGCCCTGGCGACCTCGACCTGGACGAAGCGTTGGAAGTGCTCGGCAAGGGCCTGAAACTCGACGACCAGTTGCAGTCCATCCTGCGCCGCCTGACCACCTTCGTCATCGAAGATTCGCGCAATGTCGGCCATTTCGTCGACATCGTATTAGGCATCCGCGCCCTGGAACGCTTCGGCGGCCACGCCAAGAATATCGCCGGCCACCTGGTGTTCATCAAACACGGCATCGATGTCCGCCATCAAGGCATGGAAAGCATCCTCCAACAACTCAAGAAAAAAAACACCGAGTAAAGACGACGAACCCCAAGCGAACCCGGCCCTCCGGCCAACACGGAAGTTTACATAATATATCTTATGCGAAGTTGTCGAGCAACCGATGCGCCCACGCGATCAGCCACCACCACCCCGCTACCGCGCCCGCTTGATATTCCGCAGATGCCCGGCCTTGCTCTGCACTTCGATGAAAATCCGCGCGATTTCCGGGTATTTTCCTTTGATTTTGTGCTCCAATGCGCTGACCCGCGCTTCCACATCCGCCGACGACATCACATCGCTGAAGTCCAAACTGACGGTCAGGAGAACATCCTCCGGCCCCAGGTGCATGGTCAGCACTTCGTTGATGCTGAGAATGTTGCGTTCCTGGCCGAGGAT
>JAPPQJ010000152.1 GCA_028817015.1 Gammaproteobacteria bacterium | reverse complement strand
CGGTGCTGGCTTCCATCATCGTCATGTGGTTCAGCCGCCGCCGCGAGTTTCGCGCTGACGCCGGCGGTGCGGAACTGGCCGGGCGCGCCAACATGGTCGCCGCGTTGAAGCGTCTGCAGGCGTCCGCCGGCCAGCCGCATTTGCCCGACCAGTTGGCGGCGTTCGGCATCAGCGGCGGCATCGGCGGCGGGTTCAGAAAATTGTTTATGTCGCATCCGCCGCTGGACCAGCGCATTCGGGCGTTGCAAGACAGCGGTGACATCCGCTGATGTGCCGGCAGCGCGCTACCAGGGTTACTTCAACCGGCGGCTCGGACAAAGCCGGTCGGATGATTTCATTCGCATGGCCGGGGAAAACATGTCATCGGCCAGGCCCGGCAAGCGGCACAAGCGTTCCCGCAGGGCCGCGCATGAGGATTTGCCATGTATAAGATGAGATTAAACGCGCGCGCGGCCAAATACATTGTGTTGATTTTGTCGGTCATTGTGCCGTTGCCGGCCATGGCGCTGTGCGAATCATTCTGGCAGCCGCGGATACTGGCCCAGGCGGCCTCGGCGAGCGTCGAGTTGCGCGATAACCGGCGCGCGGTTGCCACTGTGCCGACCCGTTGGTTCATCGCCCTGGACCACATCAACAAACGGATCAACGCCGTCTCCGGGATTGACGCGCATTTTCTGCTTTGCAGTTCACCGCAGCCGAACGCCATGGCCTGGAGAGGGAACGGGAAATCCTTTGTCGCCCTGACCTTGGGGATGTACCGCCTGCTCGGCGACGACTGGCATGCCTACGCCGCCATCCTCGGCCACGAGAACGCGCACCTCGCCCGGCGGCACGGCAGCAAGCGGCAAACCCGGGAAACCGCCGGCACGATAGCGCAATTGCTCGGCCGTTCGTTGTTGGCCGGCAAAACCGCCGGCGGCAGCGCCTTAGTTTCCGAGAGCATGAAAATCGGCACGCGCGCCGTCACCTCAAACTACAGCCGCGCGGAAGAACACGAGGCCGACAAATACGGCATGCATTACGCCCATCGGGCCGGCTTTGACCCGCGCGGTGCGCTGAGCTTTCACGCCAAGATAAAAAGCGCCGGCCATTTTCTGAGCAGCCACCCGTCATCCGCCGACCGCATCCGCCGGCTGGAGGCGGAGTTGAAGAAAAACGGGTGGTGAGGAAAAGTCGCTCGATGCCGCTGTCATGTCAAATCCGCCGGCAAACCCGGTTTTGTCGACTGGAGAACGGTTCTAATCTCCGCCCGGCGGGTTTTCCCTCTCCCTTTATTCCTCTCCCAGGGAGAGAGGGAAATGCTGCGGTTGCCTTCATCCCCCTTTCCCTCCGGGAGAAGGCCGGGGAGAGGGCGGCGCAGGGAAGAAAGGCCGCTGAATACGCGAAGCGCAATTCATGACCGGAAGGCAAAGCGCATCTTGATGCGCAAGGGCCGGTCCCTGCCGTCGCAAAGACCGCTATCCCGGTTCACTTCCCGGGCATCTCCTTAATGTAAACATCCTGCCGGGCGAACGGAATCTCCAACCCTTCCTCGTTGAAACGCCGGTTGATTTCGGTCAGCAGCAAATCAACCACCAGCCCGCGTTGCGACGGTTGTTCCACCCAGCAAAGCAATTCAAAGTCGAGGCTGGAAGCGCCGAACCGGCGGAAACGAACGCGCGCTTCGGGGGTTTCGCACACCTGTTCGCTGGCCACAGCGATCCCGTAAAGCACCGCTTTGACCCGCTCCACATCGCTGCCATACGCCACCCCCACCGGAATGCGGATGCGGTATTTGGGATGCGGGCCGCCGCTTTCGTTGACGATTTTGCTGTTGCCCATAATGCCGTTGGGGATGGTCAGTTCAACATCGTCCCGGGTCAGCATGCGCGTGCTGCGAATGCCGATCTCGGTGATTTCGCCGCGCTCGCCGGTGTCCAGCACGATGTAGTCTCCGATTTTATAAGGCGCCTCGGCGAGAATGAAAATCCCGGCGATGAAGTTCGACAGAGTGTCCTTGGCGGCGAAGCCGACCGCGATGGCGAGCACGCCGGCGGACGCCAGCCAGGCGGTCATGTCCACGCCCCAGGTCTGAAAGGCCAGATACAAGGCGGCCGCGAAGATGATTAGAAACGCCAGGTTTTTGAACAGCGGCAGCGACTGCTGGTTGACCAGTTGCTGGCGGTTCGGATGACGAATCGACGCCTGCAGCAGGATCACCGACAGGCGGATGAAAAAGGCCGTCCAGATGAAAATGTTGATGGTTTTGATCGCCGCCACCGAGGCGCTTTCAACGCGCCCGCCGAGGGGCGAGGTCAGCAGCGCGATGGCCAGGCCGAGCATTAGAATCGAGTAGAAAACCGGCCGGTGAAGGATCGAGATGACCTCGCTGCCGATTCGAAAGCGGATTTTGCCGGCGACCCTGAGCAGGCCGCGCTTGATGATCGCGGTGAGCACATAGGCCGCCGCGACCGACGAGATTAAGATGATCGCCGCTTGAACCCAGGGCCGCCCCTGGAACGCTTCCAGGATGCCGGTGATGCGGCCTTGCAGTGCGGCCATCTGCACCGTCAGTCGAGATCCTTTCTATACAGCCGGGTGACCAGGCTCGAGGTGTCGTAACGGCCGCCGCCGGCGGCTTGCACTTCAGCGTAGTAGGCGTCGATGATCCGGCTGACCGGCAGTTCCGAGCCGTTGCGCTCGCTTTCCTCGAAACACAGTCCGAGGTCTTTGCGCATCCAGTCCACCGCAAAGCCGAAGTCAAATTGATTGTCGATCATGGTTTGATGGCGGTTGACCATCTGCCACGACTGCGCCGCACCGCCTGAAATCACCTCGAAAACCCGGCGCGCGTCGAGGCCGGCGTTGACCGCAAACGCAACCCCTTCGGACAGCCCCTGGACCAGCCCGGCGATGCAGATTTGATTGACCATCTTGGTCAACTGCCCGGCGCCGGAATCGCCCATGCGCATGACCGTGCGGGCGAAACACTGGATGAGCGGCCGGGCACGGTCGAAACTGGCCGGGTCGCCGCCGGCCATAACCGTCAAAATGCCGTTTTCGGCCCCCGCCTGGCCGCCGGAAACCGGCGCGTCCAGGAACGACAACCGGCGCTGAGCGGCGCTGGCCGCCAGTTCGCGCGCGATGCCGGCCGAAGCGGTGGTGTGATCGATAAATATCGCGCCCTTTTTCATGCCGGCAAAAGCGCCGTCCGGACCCGTGGTGACGCTGCGCAGGTCGTCGTCGTTGCCGACACAGGCGAACACAAAATCCGCGCCCTCGGCCGCCGCCGCCGGGGTGCCCGCCAGCCGGCCGCCGTGCCGCTCCACCCACCGCTCCGCCTTTGCGGCGGTGCGGTTGTAAACGCAGACCTGGTGGCCGCCGCCGGCCAAATGCCCGGCCATGGGATAGCCCATGACGCCGAGGCCGATGAATGAAACTTTGTCGTTTGCCATTGGGATTCTCGCTGGGTTGGGTTTTTTACCGGGTAACGATGCAAACTTGACCGTTGCCGCTTCGGCTTCCTCCGCCATCCGCGCTGTTTGATTTCTGTTCCAGGTCGGCACGGCACTGAGACCGGTTGCATTACCCGCTTGCTTTATACGGCCGCTCCCGGTGAGTTTTTCGGTACACCTGTTCGACCTGAGTGACCGTTGATCCGCAGTGCCGACAAGCGTACTGAACGCCCTTTCGCCTGTCAAGCGTTTGTTTGCGGCGGCCCCATTTTGGACAGTTGATGACATTGTTGGGGCATGGCATGGCATGCGAGTAATGGACGGTTCCGCCCGGCCTTTCTATCGCCGGCAACAGCCTGAAGGGATCCGCCAATATGAATAGAGTGGCGTCTATCGGGAATGGCCCGGTTTTGTAATGCTCGGGGAGCTCCGGGAATTTATCGTGTTCAATCGGCCACCCTGGCGTGCGTATTCCGAGGACCGCGATTTGCATGGACTCACGGCATGCCGCGGTCCGCAGATTTGTTGTTCAACTCCAACCCCAATCTCACGAGGTATCCAATGCCACAGCATCTGAAAAATCAACCTCACATTAGCCCTGTTGTTCTCTTTGTGTGCGGGCGCCGCATCGTCGCAAATGGAGGAAATGAGGGCATTGGCCGATGTGTATATGTTCAGCGAAAACCATTCTGTCAGCCCGGTCTTGGTCGGCGATGACGGCGCGCTGACCACCGACCCGGCGTGCCCGGCGCGCGCCGAGTCGTTGAAAAACGCCATCGCCGAAGTGGCCGACAAGGAGGTGCCCAATCGTCCTCACCCACGAGCATTACGACCATGTCGGCGGAACCGGCGTGTTCCCCGGGGCCGAGGCGGTTGCCACCCCAGTTGCAGTGCGGTGTTTGAGTTGAATTAACACCTTGTCAGGCGGGCGGCGGGCCCACCGGCCGCGCGCGTTTCCGCCTCCGCCTGTTCCCGGTCGCCGAGGCTCTTGCCGACAATCTCGGCGACATCGGCCGACAACTTCGGCAATTCGGCGATTTCGCGCAGCGCGCTTTGCATCCGCGCTTTCAGTTCGGGGGTGTATCTTCTCCAGCGCGTGAACGCCGACACCAGGCGCGCGGCCAGTTGCGGGTTAAGCGGGTCGAGTTGCGCCACCCAGCGCCGGGCGAAGCGGTAGCCGGAACCGTCCGGGCGGTGAAAACAAACCGGATTGGCGTGGCAGAAGGCGATAATCAGCGCATAGACTTTGTTGGGGTTGGCGCTGTCGAACGCCGCGTGTTCGGTCAACCCTTCCACCCTGGACAGGGTTTCGGGGCGGGTTGCGGTGGCCTGAATGTGAAGCCATCTGTCCACCACCAGCGGCTCGTCCTTCCATCGCGCGTAGAAGTCGTCGAGCAACGCCCGCCGCTGCGGGGCGCCGGAATGGGCCAATGCCGCCAGCGCCGCCGCCGCATCGGTCATGCAGCGGGCGCCGGCCAGTTGCCGCGCCGCCAGCGCGTGGACTTCCTCTTCATCCAGCGCCGCCAGAAACCCCAGGCAGACATCGCGCAACCGGCGGCCGGCGATTTGCTTCGCGCTGAGCGTGCCGTCGTTGCGCCGGTTGAGGCGGTGATAGCACGCCGTGATTTTAGTTTTAAGGGCGGCGGCCAGGTGGCGCTTCAACGCCATGCGCGCGCCGAATACCGCCGCCGGGTCGATGACTTCCAGCGCTTCGCTGAGATAGGCCTCGCTTGGCAGGGTCAGGATTTCCGCCTGCAACGCGGCATCGTCGCCGTTGTCAGTCTGGTCGAGCACCGATTCGACCGCCCGCACCACGGTGTCGCCGGGCGCGATGTCCCGCCCCGCCTGAATCGCCGAGACGCCGCCCACGAGGTGTTTGAGAAAGAGTTTCTGCCCGGCTTCCCATCGGTTGAACGGGTCGTCGTCGTGCGCCAGGAGCAGCGCCAGGTCGGAGTCGGAGAGCGCGTGGCGCAACTCGACCGGGGCGCTGAAGTTGCGCAGCAAAGACGCCACCGGCTCGGCGCGAACCCCCTCGAACAGGAACGACTGGCGAGGCTCCGACAGCACCAGCAAATCATCGCCATCGGCGGTGGCGCCGCCGGCGCCGCTGTTGAGTCGCGCCGCGATGCGCCGCCCGTGGCGGTCGAACAGGGCGGCCCTGACCGGGATGACGAACGGCTCCTTGCGCGGTTGTTCCGGAGTCGGCGGGCAGTGCTGGCTGAGGGTGATTTGCAAAGTCGCGCGCGCCGTGTCGTAGGCGGTTTCCACTTCCACCACCGGCGTGCCGGCCTGGTCATACCAGCGCTTGAATTGGGCGAGGTCGAGGCCGGCGGCGCTTTGCATGGCCGCCACGAAGTCGTCGGTGGTCGCGGCCTGGCCGTCGTGGCGGTCGAAATATAAATCGGTGCCGCGCCGGAAGGTCCCGGCGCCGAGCAGGGTGTGCAGCATGCGGATGACTTCGGCGCCCTTGTTATAGACCGTGGCGGTGTAGAAGTTGTTGATTTCGACATACGAGTCGGGGCGCACCGGATGCGCCATCGGGCCGGCGTCCTCCTGAAACTGGTGATCGCGCAAGGCCGCGACATCCTCGATGCGCTTGACCGCCGCCGAGCCCATGTCGGCGCAGAACTGCTGTTCGCGAAACACCGTGAACCCTTCCTTGAGACTGAGTTGAAACCAGTCCCGGCAGGTCACGCGGTTGCCCGACCAGTTGTGAAAATACTCGTGGCCGATGACCGCCTCGACGTTTTCAAAGTCGGCGTCGGTGGCCACGGCCGGGTCGGCCAGCACATAGCGGGTGTTGAAGATGTTCAGACTCTTGTTCTCCATCGCCCCCATGTTGAAGTCGCCGACCGCCACCACATTGAACAGGTCGAGGTCGTATTCGCGGCCGTAGGTCGCCTCGTCCCAGGCCATCGCGCGCTTGAGCGCTTGCAGCGCGTGCGCGCATTTGTCGATGTCGCACGCCCGGGCGAAAAAGCGCAAGGCCACGCGGCGTTTGCCGCAGGTGGTGAAGTGGCCGTCGAGGCGCGCCAAATCCCCGGCCACGATGGCGAACAGATAGGTCGGCTTGGGGAAGGGGTCGTGCCAGGTCGCATAGTGGCGGCCGCCGCCGAGGTCGCCGTGCCCGGTGAGATTGCCGTTGCAAAGCAACAGCGGGAATTTTTTGGCATCAGCGCGCAGGGTCACGGTGTAGGCGGCCAGGTTGTCGGGGCGGTCGATGGCCGGGGAGATGCGCCGAAAGCCTTCCGCTTCGCACTGCGTGCACAGCATGTCGCCGGACTGATACAGGCCGCTCAAGGCGGTGTTGCGGCGCGGCCGGGTGGTGCTTTCTATCGCCAGTTCAAACGCTTCGGGCACATCGGCGATGAGCAGTTTGCCGCCTTCCATTTGGCGGCGGTCGGGCGCTAAAGTCTCGCCGTCCACGCTGATTTTATGCACTTGCAGCATGTCGGCGTCCGCATCCAGCACAAGGTGGGCCGCCGATGTCTGCAGGCGGCGAACCTGGTGGCGCGCGCGCACCCGGGTCTCATCGAAATCCAGGTCGATGTCGAGCACGGTCTTATCGATGCGAAACGCCGGCGGGCGGTAGTCGCTAAGGCGGGTAACCGGCGCGGATTGGGTTTTCAGCACGGTGCGGTGGGTTTGGCGGGCTTGGGTTTGGCTCCGGGCTCAGCGCTCCAGGTATTGCAGTTTGTCCTTTGTTTCAACCCAGTCATCGGCGTCTTCCGGGGCCGGTTTCATCTCCGCGATCACCGGCCACACCCGGCTCAACTCCGCGTTCAGTTCCAGGAAATGGCGCTGCTCTTCTGGCAAATCGTCTTCCGAGAGGATCGCATCAACCGGGCATTCCGGCTCGCACAAACTGCAATCGATGCACTCCTCCGGGTCGATCACCAGGTAGTTCGGGCCTTCGTGAAAACAATCCACCGGGCAGACTTCAACGCAGTCGGTGTATTTGCAGCGGATGCAGGATTCGACAACCACATAGGTCATTTCACAATCTCCGTGTTGACGGGAAAACAAAGGCCGTATTGTAGGGGTTTCCGGGCGCCGGGTGGACCGTCCCGGGCAATCGCCCGCCCCGCCTTACCCCAGTCCCTCGCGCAGGTCATACAGCAAATCCAGCGCCTGGCGGGGCGATAACTCATCGACCGCCGCGCTTTTCAGTCGGTCGATGACGGCCTGCTCCCGGGAGCGGTTTCGCGCGAACAAACTGGTCTGGGACACCGGCCGCGCACCGCCCTCACCGGCTCCGCCGCCGTTGATCACATTCGCATACTGCTCTTCGAGGCCGTATAGTTTGTCGCGGGCCGCGCCCACCACGCCCTCCGGCACGCCGGCCAACCGCGCCACTTGCAGGCCGAAACTGCGATTGGCCGGGCCGGGCTTGACGCTATACAGGAACACGATGCCGTCGCCGTGCTCGACCGCGTCGAG